>JACNIG010000241.1 GCA_014383215.1 Candidatus Desulfatibia vada
TCAACCCTGAAATTATAGCCAGGCCGGTGAAACAAACGCATATTTTCTTTAGGTTTATAATATTGGATCTCCTGTTCTTTAAACGATTGATCTCCCTGCAACGGGAGCAAGACTCATATAGTATCTTACGGACTTCCGGGAGCTTCAAAACTCCCGGTTGTTTTCTGCCATTTTTATCAGTATTTCCGGAGGATTAAATCGCGATCCATATTTGTCGGCCAGCGCTTCGGATTTTTCGACAAATTCTTTAACGCCGTAATCGTTGATAAACTGAAGCGTTCCGCCTTTAAAGGGGGCAAAACCCCAACCGAAGATACTGCCGATATTGGCGTCAGCCACGCTGATGACCACATTTTCTTCCAAGCAGCGGGCAGCTTCAAGCGCCTGAATGAACAACATGCGCGTCATCATTTCTTCCTGAGACAATTCCCGGTCAGAAGGCGGAAAATGCTTGCGAAGTTCGGGCCAGAGATATTTTTTTCCGTCCTGAGGATATTCATAAAAGCCTTTTTTATCAGCCTTTCCCGATCGTTTGAAGGCTTGCACCATTTTTATAACGACATTTTCACCCGGATGGGCAACGTATTGCTTGCCCTCTGCGGCAAAATCCTTTTGTGTCTGTTCGATGATATGCAACATTAGCGCGATACTGACTTCATCTGTTATCGCAAGGGGCCCGACCGGCATACCTGCTTGCAGGGCGGCAGACTCTATGGCACGGGGATGCTGTCCCTCATCGAGCAAGGCCATCCCTTCCATGGGAAAGGTCGCAAACACACGGGAGGTATAAAAACCGCGACTGTCATTGACCACAATGGGCGTTTTTTTGATTTGTTGTACAAAATCAAAGGCCCTTGCGAGGGTTTCCTTGCTGGTTTTTTGTCCCAGGATGATTTCCACCAAAGGCATGCGATCGACCGGAGAAAAGAAGTGCAGACCGATAAAATTATGCGGCCGGGCGGACTGTTCAGCCAAACCCGTGATAGGAATGGTTGACGTGTTGGAGGCGAAAATCGCTGTTTCCGCAATTTGCGCTTCAGCTTCCCGGGTAACGTTGCCTTTTAATTCACGATCCTCAAAAACGGCTTCAATAATTAAATCACATCCTTTCAGATCGTCTGCTTTTTCTGCAGTTAAAATACGATTCAAAACTTCAGCTTGCTTTTCCGGGGTAATCCGGCCTTGGCCGAGGCGTTTCTCCAACAGCTTCACAGCGTATTGTTTTCCTTTTTCCGCTGTTTCGATGGAAATGTCTTTAAGGACCACCTCAACACCGGCATCGGCAGTGACATAGGCCACTCCGGACCCCATCAAGCCGGCACCCAGAATGCCTACTTTTTTAACGCGGCTTTTTTCGAACCCTTCCGGACGGCTTTCACCCTTGTTGATGGCGTTTAGCTGGTACCAAAACGCATTAATCATGTTTTTGGCAATTTTGCCGGTGGCCGTATGGGCAAAATAACGGGATTCCACGCGGCAGGCAATATCAAAATCGATCCAGCCGCCTTCATAAACGCACGCAAGAATATGTTGAGCGGCAGGGTAATTGCCTCTGGTTTTTTGATTCAGCATGGCAGGGACCACGGCCCACAGTTGCGCAATGTCGGGATCATGGTTATCCCCGCCAGGCCACTTGAAATCGGATTGATCCCAGGGCTGTTTGGATTCGGGATGGGCTAAAATCCATTTTTGGGCCTTGGCCATCATATCGGGGAGATCATCCGCCAGTTCATCGATCATGCCCAGCTTCAAGGCGCTCTCGGGATTGAAATTTTTGCCCTCCAATAAAAGCGGCAGCGCATTTTGGATGCCGATCATGCGGGGCAATCGTTGCGTTGCCCCACCGCCGGGGAAAACGCCCAGCTTTACTTCCGGCAGTCCGATTTTAGTTTTGGGGTTATTCACGGCGATACGATAATGGCATGCCAGGGTGATTTCGTATCCCCCACCCAGGGCCGATCCGTTGATGGCCGCCACCAAAGGCTTGCCCAAGGTTTCTAATTTTCTCAGAACGGCCTTGAAATCTTCCAGCCATTCCAGCATCTCTTGGGGATCAGTGGCCTGAAACAACTTGTCAATGTCCGCCCCGGCCACAAAGTCTTTCTTTGCAGAAGTAATGATAATCCCGGCAAGGTCATCGTCTGCAAATAGCCTGGCACTCACGTTTTTAAGAGCATCCTGAAGAACTTCATTAATGACGTTCTGGGAACGGTTCTTAATATCCATGCTCAACACGACAATATTCTTGTCATCTTTTTCATAGTGAATTGTCATATTACCTCTCGTACCAGTAAAGGGTGCCCAGATTGAAGACCCTGCAGCCCCGCTGAGCGGGATTTCCGCTACGCTCCATCAAGCTAGCTTGCAGGGAATGTTCTGCCTTGCAGCAGTGCTTCGCGCGACTGTAAGGAATTCTAACAATTTTTTGATTCGCTCGCTAACCCCGCAGCAAGCTGCGGGGAATGCACTCGCTGTGCAGTTCAAGGCGTCAAGGGCGAAGCCGCAGATCGTCTACTGCGAGTCCCTGACAACACAGAAGATGGGGTGCCGTCGGTTTTCGATCGATCAGGGTCAGACCCTTTCGATAATAGTTGCAATCCCCATTCCTCCGCCCACACACAAGGTGCACAGCCCCGTTTGCTGATCTCTTCTTTCCAGTTCATCCAGCAATGTATTCAACAGCATCCCTCCGGTGATTCCCAGCGGATGCCCCATGGCGATGGCACCGCCGTTAACGTTTACTTTTTCCGGATCGATGTACAAATCCCTCATTACTTTCAAAACGACCGAGGAAAAGGCCTCATTGATTTCAAAAAGATCGAGGTCGTCAATGGTCATTCCCGCTTTTTGCAGGGCTTTTCTGGTGGCAGGTATGGGACCGGTTAACATGATGGTCGGTTCTTCTCCGGTAACCGCCATGGATTTAAATTTAGCACGGGGCTTCAGCCCCAGCGCTGCGCCTTTCTCCTTGCTGCCGATCAGCAGCAGTGCAGCACCATCCACGATTCCCGAAGAATTCCCCGCATGGTGAACATGGTTGATTTTTTCCAGCTTGGGATACTTTTTAAGGGCCGTGTCATCAAAGCCCATTTGTCCCGGCACGGCAAAGGAGGGTTTTAAGCCGGCCATGGCTTCCATGGATGCATCTGCACGGATGAGTTCGTCGTGATCCAAAATGGCGATTCCATTGATGTCCGTGACCGGAATCATTGATTCTTTAAAATAGCCTTTACGGACAGCAAGGGCTGCCTTTTGATGCGACCTTAATGCAAATCGATCCACATCTTCACGTGTAAACCCTTCCAAAGTGGCAATTAAATCCGCGGAAACACCCTGGGGGATAAAACCAAGGGCGGTATTGACTCGTGGATCTTGGTACCAGGCGCCGCCGTCTGATCCCATGGGTACCCTGGACATGGATTCCACGCCACCGGCAACGACCAGATCTTCGAGTCCTGTCATAATTTTGGCGGCACACAGATTACAGGCCTCCAGGCCCGATGCGCAAAAACGGTTCAAGGTCACACCGGCGACTTTGACGTCCCAGCCTGCATACAACGCCGCGATTCTGGCAATATCAGCGCCCTGTTCTCCAATGGGAGTTACGCAGCCGAGGACCACATCCTCAACTTGCGAAGTGTCCAAATGGTTCCTTTCCTCCAGCGCTTTGAATACCGTCATCAATAATTCAATCGGGGAAACTTCATAAAGACGGCCCTTTTTCTTCCCCAAACCCCGCGGTGTGCGCACTGCATCAAAAATGTAAGCTTCTCTCATTTGTATCTCCAATCCTACAATCCCATGAATTTGGCTGCAATTCCTTTCATGATTTCATTGGTCCCGGCATAGATGGACATGGCACGGACATCCCGCCATGCCCTGGCGATGGAATATTTTTCAAGTATGCCAAAATCACCGTAAAGGTCAAGGCAGCGGTCAACCACCTTTTTGACCATTTCGGTAGTCCAGTATTTGGCCATGGATGTGTCGACGATGATATCTTCATCTTGCATGTGCTCGACAATCAGTTTGTCCACAAAGGTTCGCCCCAGTTTTACCTCGGTAGCCATTTCTACCAGTGCAAATTGGGTGGCTTGGGATTTTGACAGGGGCTTGCCGGACAAAACGGTGGTTTTGCAGTAATCTATGGTTTTTTCCAAAACATTTTCTGCTTTAGCCACAGCTGCAATAGCGGTGATTAATCGCTCCTGCTGAAGGTTTTTCATGAGCATATGAAATCCCATACCTTTTTCTCCCAGGCGATTTTTCCTGGGAATGCGGCATTTGGAGAAAAAAAGTTCGGCGGTGTCCTTGCTGTGACATCCCATTTTTTCCAGTTTTCGTCCCCTTTCAAACCCGGGAATACCGGATTCCACCAGGTATAAGGACATGGCGTCGTACGGGTTTTTCTCCTCAGGGTCTACGGCCGCAAGGACCACCAGATCTGCAATGATGCCGCAGGAGATGAAGATCTTTGAACCGCTGATAACGACGTCGCCTCCTTCCTCCACCGCGGTGGTACGCATACCGGCCAGATCGCTTCCGGCATCCGGCTCGGTCATGGCCAAGGCGGTGACGATATCGCCGCAAACACAGCCGGGGAGATATTTTGCCTTGATCTCTTCCGAACCATAGCTGACAATGTAAGGGACCACCACATCACTGTGAAGGTTGGCGATCAATCCGGTGTGGTCGGTTCTGACAAGCTCTTCGGAGACGATAACAGAATAAAGAAAATCACCCCCCAATCCTCCATACCGGGGAGACACGTCCGTACAAAGAAATCCGGCCTGCCCCATTTTTCTCCATATATCTTTGGGAACAATCCCCTTTTTTTCCCAAAGATCCACAAAAGGGATGACTTCTTTTTCCAAAAAAGCGCGCAACCGTTTCCGAAACCGGATATGATCTTCGGTATATTCTAAAATGTCCATAAAATTTCCTTTCAGAAAATGAAGTAAACCCGGCCGCGTCTTTGTGGACGTTCGTGCAGAATGTGCCTGAACCCCTCAATTCGTTTTAGCGAAAATAAGGATCGTAAATCGACATTCTCTCAGTGACGCGCTTGATGTAGTCTCTTGTTTCTTGGGGCGTTTTTTGCCTCAAAAGTGAATATACCTGGTCATTGCTCATTTGCGCGATCGGATATCTATCCACAATCTTTCTGCGCATGGCAGTAGGTCCCCAGTTGTATCCGCCAATGGCAACATAATGGTTTTTCGTGACGTCATGAATATCTCTAAAATGATTATATTTCAGTAAGGACAGATATTTGCTTCCAAGTTCGATATTATTTTCCGGGACAAAAAGATAATCCCATGAAATCACTTTGTCTTGGCCGTAAATTGATCTGTAGGCCTCACGCCCGGCATACTTGGGAATAATCTGCATAATCCCGATGGCCTTGGAACCTGAAACGGCTCTTGGATTAAAATAGGATTCGGTATGCATGACGGCAAGTATGAGCTGCGGTTTCAGGCCAAAGCGCTTGGCATTTTTTTGCACTACCGGCAGATACTTCTCGGACCGCAGACGGATATGATTAGGTACCAGGTCGATATCGACGGAGTATTTCCGCCGCTCGACACCATCTTTGGCCTTAAAGGTTTGCGGCGCCGGTATTAATCGCGGCAAAACCTCTTTTGTAATATAGTTTTTCATGTTGCCAAAATTCACCTTGTCACCCTGCCCGGTAACGAGCTGATTTTCCAATATCCGTTTGTTGGCAACATCTGTCTGTCTCAATATCTTTGCAACTTGCTGCTCGATTTTACGCTTAGCTTTTGTCAAGGCCTCAGGGTCGTCCTTGGATACAACGGCTTCAAATACTATCTTTCCGCTTTTAAAATCCACTTTGCTCCGAGAATCTTTGTCCGGGTTATAGTCGACCCAATCCTTTTTGGTTGAGTGCACAAATGCCTGCCATTTGCGCTCCGCTTCCGCTTTCAGGCGCGCCCACGTTTCGTCTTGTTCCTTTTCAAGCTCGGCCCACTGTTTTTCCATATCCAGGCGCTGGTCCTCATACTGCCTTTGCATGGCTTTGACCTGAGCCTCATAATCCTTGTTCAATTTTTCAAAGGGGTCTTCAGCTCCTAAGATCGAGGCGCTAAACAGAACCAATAGTATTAATACAAAAATTAAATGCGGTCTTTTCATAATATTCACTTCTTTTGGGGGTCCTCTGGATAAAATGATTACATTCAGTATACTGAAATTTCATAAAAATTCAAGCGTGCGTGCATCACTCTCATCCAAAAATCAACACTTTAATACTTGAAACCCGCTCAACATGATATATCTTAAAGATCGTTACCAGAGAATATTTTGGCCGTATGAGACAGTGGGAGGATAAAATGCAGAAAAAAACACTCTATGACGTGGTGATCCTGGGTGCCGGGCCCGCAGGCCTGCAGGCGGCCATTCATGCGTCACGCAAGAAAGTTTCGGTGCTCGTTTTAGGCCGGCAGTCAAAAAGCAGCCTTTTCCATGCCCATGTGGAGAATTTTTGTTGCGTTTGCAAAGTCTCGGGCGAAGAGATACTCCATTCAGGCCGGCAGCAGGCCCAGGAGTTCGGCGCAGAGTTTTTGGAGGAAGATGTGTTGCAGATAAATCCCGCCGGCCAATTCTTTGAAATAAAAGTCGAAAGCGGTAATACTGTTCAAAGCAAGGCACTCATCATCGCCACGGGCACGGCACGCAAAAAACTGGGCGTTGCCGGTGAAAAAACCCTCCTTGGAAAAGGCGTCAGCTACTGCGTCGAATGCGATGCCAATTTTTATAAAGGCGAGGATGTCGCCATTATTGGTGGAGAAAGTGCTGCCGCAGACGGAGCCCTGACACTGACCCAATATGCTAAAACCGTTCATCTGGTCAGTGAAAAACTCCAGGTGGTAGACGCCCTCAAGGAAGAACTCCAAAAAAGCGATGTTACTATTCACGAGGGATTCAAAGTCAAGGAAATTGTCGGTGATAATCAGGTTCAGGAAATTGTGCTGGACAACGGCACCCGGATTCCGGTCAGCGGCGCATTTATCGAACTCGGTGCCAAAGGTGTCATGGAACTGGCACTTAGCCTCAACGTCGCCCTTGACGACGAAATGAAATTCATTCAAACCAGCAAAAAGTTTGAAACTAACGTTCCTGGAATCTTCGCTGCCGGAGACGTCTGCGGCCCGCCCTGGCAGATGGCTAAAGCTGTCGGTGAAGGGTGCGTCGCCGGTATCGGCGCGGCAAATTACGCCAAAAAGTTAAAATTGGTTGAATAAGGATACATAATAATGACGATTCCCGGCAATCTGCTCACAACCGCCATGGCCGTAATGCCTCACAAAGATCCGAATAGCGCCCTGGACGCAGCTCTGTCTCTGGACATCCCCTTCTGGCCCCAGCTGCCCCGCATGAATTATTATGAAGACATGTATGTGCAGGCCTCGGAGCATTTTCCGGGGATATGCCTGGACATGGAAAAACAGACCCTCTCTTTCTCCATGGATAAGTTTTTAAACGAATTCGAAGAGACCATGTCTCATTTCGATCAGCCGGAGTACTTTGATATCAGCCATGAATATTCTGTCGTCTACCACCGCTTTTTAAAAATGGACCTGTCCGGCCGGCCGGCCATAAGAGGACAACTTGAAGGACCTATCAGCTTCGGCCTCAACGTCCTCGATCAGGACAAACGCCCGATCCTTTTTGACGATACCATCCGCCCCTTTATGTTTGAATTCATGGCCAAGCGGATCAATATCCAGCTCAATCGCCTTAAACGATTAAACCCCAACGCCTTTATGTTTGTCGACGAACCGGGGCTTCAGTTTCTGTTCAGCGCCCTCTCCGGTTATGATAATGCCAGAGCACGCACTGATATGGAAAAATTTTTTTCCATGACTGAGCGACCGTGTGGGATTCACCTGTGCGGCAATCCGGACTGGGATTTTTTGCTGGGCCTTGACATGGACGTTCTCTCTCTGGACGTCTATCTGAACGGCGAGATTTTTTCTTCATATGCCGCATCGATTAAAAAATTTCTCAACAAAGGCGGTGTCATTATCTGGGGAATCGTACCGACCAATTTCGAGCCTTTTGAACAGGAAACCATCGATGCTTTGGAAAGGCGTCTTATTGGTTTGTGGGAAATTCTAAGCAAGAGGGGTATTGACAGAGATTTTCTGCTGTCAAAAAGTCTGATTTCGCCGTCCACCTGCTGTCTGGTGAATCCGGATGGCGAAAAAACCGTAGAAGAAGCCTTCAAGGTAGTCAGCAACCTTTCCGCCAGACTTCGCAGCAGATTCAAACTTGAATAGCCTTGATATTTCATTCCGTTTCAGTTGCCGGGCAATTTAATGTCTAACCCTGTAAAGTGGGCAATATTTTCCTCTCGGCCTTTAATCTTTAGGCAAGTTCTTACTCCTATAAAACACATCCCTTTTTTAATTTTATTGCAGCCATTTTTAATTATTTGTATCTATTCATAAATTTGCATTGATGCTTTTTTGGCACACCCCTTGCTGTAGCAGAAGCATAAAGAGGTGTTGCCATGACTAAAAAAGCTTTTGCCATTTTGATTATTTCTGCTGCAATCTTATTGCAACCATGTGCTTCTGTCGCTCAGTCCGATTGGGAGTTTTATTTCTTTGGTGTAAATTTAAAGACTTTCAAAGAGAGCAACTGGCTGATGGTAGCAACAGGTGCGGTTGCATCTATGCTGACTCATGAACTGGGACATGCTTTATATCTTGAGTCTCAAGGCAAAGATTGGAATTTCTTACCATCTTCTTCAGGACTTGCGATTACCACAGACAATTATCTGGCAGATAGACAGTATCGCTATTTGGGCTGGTCGGGTTTTGCACTACAAACAGGCATCGGAGCAATACTTACATCATTCAGAAGTACCAAGCATCTTGATTTCACCAAAGGTTGGGTAAGCACGAATATGGCTCAGCTTTATACCTATGAACAGAGAAAACATGATAACGGCGATGATTTTGCACTGATTGAAAGGGGTAATGGTAGCAAGCGATTACATATGGGTGCATTCGCCTTCATGACCCAGATTAATTTCTTAGCAATAGAAAGCCCCAACCCTATGTTTTCTAATGTGCTTGAGATTGATAAACAAAGAAGTGAGTCATTGACGACTTGGCACTTAGATACCGCATTCGGCCAAGAGCAGACCAAACAGCGTGCCCGGGTATTTCCAAAGAAAAATAAACTCTCCCCGCAGCCTCGCTGGGGCGGGATTTCCGCTGAGTTCCAACAAGTTGAAGGGTATCACATCAGCCACGTCGATAATATGGAGAAAAACAGTTTATAGATTCATCCACTAAAGAAGGGGAGATCACACTAAACGATCTCCCCTCTTTGTTATTGCAATGACTGTTTGCTCTTTATGAGGCCTGGCCTATGGGCCGGCGTCTTATCAAACACGCTCCTACCATCAAACCAAACATCAGAGTTAAAATCAGCATCTTCTGAGCAAAAGTGGTATGAAGCGCCACATAGCTCATGCCCACAAGCGGCATCAATCCCACCCGCACCGTTGCGCGCAGACCGTCATGCTCGGCAATAAAGTCAGCCGCCAATGGTGAGTATTTGTAATAGGCCGCCACGAAAGCCCGACCCAATTTGTTGGGCAGCAGATAGACATCCCTGAACTGCCTCAGGATCTTAACGTGGGGCTCGAACAGAGAGCCGTAAGCTGCCGTGGCTATAAAACAGCCGCCACCACCGCCGCCGGCGGCAGATGCAGCAGAAGGAGTAGAGGGAGTAGAGGGAGTAGAGGGAGTAGAGGGAGTGCCTGCCACAAATGTAGACATATGATCAAGCAATAGACCGAAAGTATAGGTAGTAGACCCGGATTCAGGTACGTCAACCTGCCTGGCGAGTTCGAGACCACCCTCCAGATAGACAACTCCGTCTTTCTCTCCGTTTACACCGGCAGGTGTCAAGGATCCATCGGCCTCAAGATAATAGATGACGGGAAGATCACCACTAGGCATGGTAATATCCATCCTGACAACGATGTTTTGACTTAGATTCAATCTTTTATCGGGGTTACCCATAGAAAATACCACTGCATTTGAGCCAGACTCCAGTTTGTCATTTATATCATCGGTAATGGAAATCTGCCGCGGAGGATCAATCGTTCCGGCATAATCATTACCGTCTTTATCCGTTATCTTGGTTCCCGGATCAATTTTGGCTTCGATTTCCGCCTTGTTTGAGCTTACCACAGGCACCTCATCCCTGTTGTCCGTGGCGAGTGTCAATTCCACAGGGACTACGCCGTCGTTCGGCATATCGACACCACCGGTCGTCGACACAGGATTCAAATCGGTGGCGGCGAGAGTCACGGGTTCATATATCTCAAATTTGACTCCACTTACCTCGTTATTGCCGTTTGGCGTATCGACCTGGATGTCATAACGACCCTCGGACAGGATGGCCGGCAAAGGAACCGCAGCGGCAATTAAGGTGTCGGTTGCGGTTGTAAACGTGGTCTGCGTCAGTGCTACAGCACCATCCGTCGCTACAAACCTAAACTCCGTTGCACCCGTGAAATTACTGCCCTTAATATTGATTGTTATTGTCTGGTCGGCAGTCCCGATAGCCGGAGATATGCTTGTTACTTCCGGCAAAGGAGCAGGTGCCGCTGCGACCGTATAGGTAATGGTGCTTAAGGCAGACACACCGTTGTCATTTATCACCCTCAGCCTATAGGTCCCGACAGGAGCGCCGGCAGGCACATCGGCATAAGTACCTGTTGCACTACCGGCTTTGCTGGTGACGTCAAATACACCGGTCGAACTTGTAAATCGGACAACATTGCCCCTTCCGACAACCAGATTATTACCGCTAACCTTAAGCTTTCTTGCAATGCTGTTATCGCCGCTCGTCGAACCGATACCGGTAATGGCGGGACGCCCATCAACCAAAGCTTGTGAAGCAACGTTGCTCGCCTCGGATATGTTGCCGGGCGTGTCTACTGCTTTAACAGCAAAATAGTATGTAGTGTCTGTAGGAAGACGGCGGACGGTGAACGTCTCCTGTTTCCCCGCATCAGCAGGCGTAATACCCGCGAATATTGTTGTTGCATTGTTCCACCACGCCGCTGTATCGCCACCAACAACGCCTGCCTTCGAATACTTGATTTCGTATTTTTTGAGACCATTCGCATCATTCGGCGCAGTCCACGACAGTACAACCGTGGTTGAGGCAGGATTCCCGGCCGTTGCTGCAAGGTTGGCAATAGTATCCGGTTTAGTCGTATCCACTTTCCAGGTGTACTTAGTGGCGTTAGCTGTGGTCTGCCCGCCGCCCACGCCATCCTGCCAGACACCGTTTATACCCCGGGCATTCACGTAGAGGGTATGGGTGCCAGCGGTCAAACCAACCGGGTCCCCAAGATTAATGGTTTCCGCAATCGTTCCGAAAGACCAGGTGGTACCGGCATCAATGCTATAGTAGTATTGATCTACCTCTATTCCTCCATCCGGTCCGCTTACGGTAATTTGAGCAGATGTTTTGTTTGTTGTGCGATCGGGCAGATTGGAAAGAACGGCCGTCGGGCTGGTTGTATCTATTGTCCAGGTTCTGCTTTCAGGGGTGTTCTGCCAGTTACCGACCGCGTCTGCGTAGATGACATCAAGTGTATGTGCAACACCCACTGCCAGATTGCTTATCTTGATATGAACCGATACAGGATATGCCGGACTCCATCCATCACCATCGATGTAATCGATCCTGTACTTATAGAACCGAACATCCGGGCCGCCAACCATAACATCTATGGATGTTGTTCCTACGGTGCTTCCTGCTTGTGGAGCGTTGGTTAATATTATTCCTGCCGGCGGTGACTTATCAACTTCAATGGTAAGGGTGGTGGCATCCACCTGCCAATTGCCGGCCGCATCTCTACCAATAACAGATACTGTGCGTTTCCCATCTGTAAGATCTTTAAGCTTGAATTTTTTTCCTACAGAGATTTCGTCAGACCAGCCGGCATTATCAAGGTCCCACTTATAGGAAACGACATCTGTTCCCCCAACGGACAGAGACACCTTATCATTGATGATTCCCGTAGGTGGATTTATGAATTCCGCTACAGGCGGGGTCGTGTCCGCTACATTCACAGTCCGTGTTACCTCTGTCGCTTGATTCCCCGCCGCATCAGTCACATTGTAGGTCACTGTATAGCTACCCACCGTACTGATGTCCACGGCGTTCACCGTGTCGACTATCTTTGTTGTTATGTTACCATCAATATTGTCCGTTGCAGTCGCACCTGCATCAATATAGGACGTGCCCACTTCAGCCGTCACAGGACTGTTCCCTAACAAGGTGATTGTGGGAGGGGTTTTCTCGGCTCCTAACCATGGGATAACGGCCACGTTTTCGGAGACAGCATCGCCTGGTCCGCTTGTATCCCCCCACCAGTTGTTACGGACATCCAACTGGTAAGTACTCAGGGCCGACAATATACTTACCGTTTTAAATCCGTACTTGCCGGGGATATCAACAAACGTATTATCATTGATCCGGTTGCCCTCCCCAAAGTTGCCATCTCCAAAAACGGCGGCGCCCGCAAGGTCGATGCCCACACCGTAGGAGTTCGTGGCATCAACGTCATTGTTCGTAAACACAAAGCCGGACAAAATACCGGTAGGAGCAGATCCGTCGTTTGCTCCCCACACATACACCACTCCGTCCGTAGCCCGGAAAACATTGTCATCGATTACCACATTGCTGATATCCAGATCTTCCAGGTTGATGGGGATGGAGCCATGGTTGACCGTATTTCCCCGGAACAGGACGCCGTCAACCGCAACACTAAGCGGTGTGCCAAATTGCCCGCCAATCTTAAACGGGTTTGAGATCATGCTACCCGGGCCGTTGAAGGTGTTACCGGTGATAGTCACATCCGAGACCAAGTTGACGGGATTGCCGCCGCCCAGCCATACGCCGATGCCCGGATCGGGAAGCTCAAAGACATTGTTCGTGACAGTCACGTTGTCAATAGGAGTCCCGGAGGAATCAAGCGTAATTGCAATCTCGCCGGGGACCAGCGTAAAACCGTCAATCGTGATCCCACCGGCCGTCACCGTGATTTCCCCGTTGAAAGTCACACTGTCAGCACCGACGCCTTGCAGTATCACGGCTTTGCCAATAACCACCTGCTCGCTGTACGTCCCCGCCGCCACTTCGATCGTGTCGCCAGCGCTTGCAGCATCAATGCCACCCTGGATCGTATCGGAATACGCCACGATAGTCTCATCCGCATCTTTTACCGTTACGTTCCGTGTGGCGGCAGTAGTTGTCTCCGTTCCTAACCATGGGGTATAGTCCACGCTTCCAGTTACCGTAGTTGACCATTCCGGTAACGCTGTGCCCCACCAGTTGTTCTCTGCATCGAGCTGATCGCCTGTTCCCGGGTAGTAAATACCATTGATTGAGTTACCATAGATGTTGTTGTAATTAACATTGAAATCCATTCCCAAATAACCTTCGTCGTACAAGTAAATGCCGTTTTCAAAGCCAGTAATTGTGTTTCCTGTGATATCCAATGTAATGCCGTATGGAAGGTCGCTATAAATAAACATTCCATTAACTGGAATCAATCCTTGGTTGCGAACCACGCCCCCGCCATTTAGGGTATTGTCGCTGATTGTAAAATCCCCTGTCTGGGAATTCCGGATTCCTATGGCACCATACATTGTGTCTGTACAGTCATCAGGCGGATTGGCGCATGGCAATGCTCCACTTAAAGTAATTGTGTTCCTGCTAACTGTATTTGTGCCGCCAACGTCCCGAAGATCAATTAGTCTTCTACTACCTGATAGTGTGCCAGCATCAATTGTAATCGTATTATCTACGATATTGACATTGGAAACTGAATGTTCAGAACCCAAAAGTACACCCACTTGAATCATGCTATTGTCAAAATCACCAGAAAAACTGTTTCCTTTTACAGTAACATCAGATATGTGCTTGTTGCCGCCATCAACCAATTTAAATGTGTCTACAAATATACCAGCATCATTATTTATGTTAGAGATCTGATTGTTCTCAATGTTAATGTCGCTAATCGTACCAAGAGCAGTTCCGATGAACCAGACAGCAACTGCATTCGAACTAGTGTCATGTCAACTTAAATATATTGGGTAAATATGTTGATTTTTATCTCGAA
>JACNIG010000224.1 GCA_014383215.1 Candidatus Desulfatibia vada
GAATTTATTATCGGCAATCGGCCCGAAACCACGGTTTCGGTTTCGATTAACTTGAACGAAAATGTTGACAAGCTGCGCCAAAAAATCGTTGAAGGAATTAAAAAGGTCGACCAGCATGAAGGCATCCTTATTCTCACAGACATGTTCGGAGGAACTCCGTCTAACTTAAGTTATTCATTTCTTGAAGAAGGACGTGTGGAAGTCATATCCGGGGTTAACCTGCCCATGTTGATCAAAGCTGTAGAAGCTCGTGAAAAAACACAGCTCAGCGAGCTTGCTGTGGACTTGGAAGCTTTTGGGAAAAAGAGTATTTCACTTGCAAGCGGAATATTGAAAGGGAACAAACGGAAATAAAACAACTCAAGGAGGCATTATGAGTATTAAATTAGGTATAAACGGCTTTGGAAGAATTGGTCGTCTGGTTGCCCGGGCTGCATTCGACCGTCCGGATGTAGAAGTTGTCGCGGTAAATGACCTGACAGATCCTGCCACAATGGCTCATCTTCTTACCTATGATTCTGTTCACGGCAAAATAGACAAAAAAGTTGCCGCTCAAGATAACGTCATTACGGTAAATGGGAAATCTATCGCTGTTACGTCTGTAAAAGACCCTGCCTCCATCCCCTGGAATGATTTTGGTGTCGACATCGTTGCCGAATGTACCGGACTCTTCAGGGACCACGAAAGCGCATCCAAGCATCTTGCCGCCGGTGCACGCAAAGTTATAATCTCTGCACCTGCCCAGGAGCCTGATGTTACGATTGTCATGGGAGTCAACTCCAACCAGTATGATCCCAGAAATCATCATATTATATCGAATGCCTCTTGTACAACCAACTGTCTGGCACCGGTCGCCAAGGTGCTCCTTGAAAATTTCGGTCTCAAGTGCGGGCTGATGACCACAATTCATTCTTACACGGGTGACCAGCGCCTTTTGGACTTTCCACACAAGGATCTCCGCAGGGCCAGAGCAGCGGCTCTGTCCATGATTCCGACCACTACCGGTGCGGCCAGGGCGGTCGCCCTGGTGCTTCCGGAACTGGCCGGTAAGCTCAACGGCCTGGCCATTCGAGTTCCGACGCCGAACGTTTCTTTGGTTGATTTGGTGGTGACTGTCGAAAAATCCGGCGTGACCGCCACGGACGTCAACGACGCTTTAAAAGAGGCTGCGGAAAAATCCCTGGCAGGGATACTCGATTATTGCGATCTTCCGCTGGTATCGGCTGATTTCAATGGATCCACTTTTTCCTCGATCGTCGATGCGCCGACCACTTATGTAGTCGAAAACATGGTCAAAGTGCTGTCATGGTACGACAATGAAACCGGATACTCTCACCGCATGGTCGATCTGGCCGCTATGATCGGAGCCCAATTGTAGGGAGCGTTTCACTTGAGGAGCGCTTCGCTTGAGGAGCGCTTCACTTGAGGCGTACCGGGCCTTCCGGCCTCAAGGCCTGAAAGGCCGCTCTTAAAGGCACAAAGTACCACTCGTAAAGGCACGAAAGTGCCGCTCGCAGAGTCAGCCCTGGCTGACGCTCCATCCCCTTGCAAAGGAGGTTTAAATATTATGGGAAACCGACGACCGTTAATCGCCGGAAACTGGAAGATGTATAAAACCTGTAGCGAAGCCGTTGAAACCGCTCGTCAGCTGGTTAAACTTACAGCTGCGGCCGCTGATGTCGACGTAATGATCGCACCGCCGTTTACAGCCCTTTCCGTAGTATCGGAAGTGGTCAAGGATAGTAATGTTTTTCTTGGTGCCCAGAACCTTTTCTGGGAAAAAGAAGGCGCCTTTACCGGTCAAATCTCCGCCGCCATGCTGATTTCGACAGGCTGCCGGCATGTCATTATCGGCCACTCTGAACGGCGCCAGTATTTCGGGGAGACCGACGAAACCGTTAACAAAAAAATAAGGTCCGCGATTAAGAACGATTTAATACCTGTTTTTTGCGTTGGCGAGACTGAAAATGAACGAGAATCGAATCAAACGTTTACGGTGCTTGACAAGCAACTGCATAATGGATTAGAAGGCTTCTCTGCAGGTGACCTTGAAACCCTGGTGATCGCTTATGAACCTGTCTGGGCCATTGGAACCGGTAAAACCGCAACCAGTGATCAAGCTCAGGAGACTCATCAGTTTTTGCGCTCGCTTGTCGATAAAAGATTCGGGAATGTGCTTGCCAAATCAATTAGAATACTATATGGAGGAAGCGTTAAACCGAATAATATCGCAGAACTGATGGCGATGGCCGACATTGACGGAGCACTTGTGGGCGGCGCCAGTCTGAGTGCTGAAATGTTCAGCCAGATTGTTTTATATAAAGAATAAATTTTAGGAATTACAATATGTCAACATTTTTAATCATAATGCATGTTATCGTCTCCATCGCCCTGATCATGATCGTGCTTTTACAGACGGGCAAAGGCGCTGATATGGGCGCTGCTTTCGGCGGAGGTTCCAGCCAGACCCTTTTTGGGAGTTCGGGTGCATCAACTTTTTTGGGCAAAGCCACTACAGTGGCGGCTGTCATTTTTATGCTAACCTCTTTGGTGCTTGCTTATAGGTCCGGCCTGACTACCGGTGACTCGATTATGGCGGACAAAAAAGCGCCCATCGAGCAGCAGGCAGCACCGACGGCACCGGCTATGCCGGCCGCCCCGGATCAAAGCGCGCAACCCGCTGCGGAAACTGTACCGCCTCTTCAACCGGCGCAAGCTGGAAAAAGCGCGAAACAGTAAATTATCTTTTGTGCCGAAGTGGTGGAATTTGGTAGACACGCTATCTTGAGGGGGTAGTGGGGAGACCCGTCCCGGTTCAAGTCCGGGCTTCGGCACCA
>JACNIG010000148.1 GCA_014383215.1 Candidatus Desulfatibia vada
ATTAAAGAGGGTTTTTCAATCCATCTCGAATTAAATACGTTTCAAATTATTAGAGCGTGTACGTTTCGGCAGAAACTATCGGAATTTAAAAACCGGGGCGCGGGATGGAGGACAAAAGGAATTAAAAGGATTTTTTTTATCCTTCAGGAAGGAAATGGAATTAGATGGGAATTAAATCACGAAACATAATTAAATTGGCAACATAAGAGAATAGTATCATTAAAACCCCGGCAAGGGGACCATTGAGAACACCCCTTTCATTGATGGTATTTTTGCTATCACCTTTGTTTGTTTTCGCCTTTGATGTGGGAATCAAATCTTCAAGGCAGCCCGATACTTGATGGTTTTTGATCAAACCGCTTGTTTAGCACGCGGTTATAAACTTAAATGATCGGAGACGTGCCGTTTTCCCTTTAATTCGCGGCCTATGGCCACAAATTAAAGCCACCCCCCTATGGGGAGTGGTCGTTTACTCTTGCCTTTACCGTCAAAATTCCAAACCTCAAAATATGTTGATTTACTTTAAGAATCTTGTATAAAGTTAGTTTTGGCAGAGGGACACGCTCTTTAGTTTTTTAAGTTTCTACAAAATTGAAGCCCAAACCATACCGATTTTTGATACCAAATCGAACAGGTCCTTGCTAAAAACTTCGACTTTTCCGATGAGGATCTGGATTTTATCATCAACTATGACATCAAGTATTGTATGGACTCTGGGGGACGGTCATACAATTTAACTTTTTGACACCATTTGCTCACGGAGCCATAACCTCTTTTTTGACTCGAAAATTAAGGATATAAGGTAAGTATATGGCCCTGATGACGATGCACGATGTGTGCTGGGGGTTTGGTGATCCACCACTTTTGGAGAACATCAATTTCACCCTTGAGAAGGGTGAGCGGGTCTGTCTGCTGGGACGCAACGGGGTTGGGAAGTCCACCCTGCTCAAGCTTGTCTCCGGCCGTATGGTCCCGGACAGCGGTGATATCTGGTGTTCACAGGGAGTAACCATATCCTGGTTGACCCAGGGTGTTCCGGAAGACGCCGACGGCACCATATTTGAGATCGTAGCCGAGGGATTTGGTGAAACCGGGCGGGCACTGGTTGAATACCATCGCCTGTGCCGTGATACGGATACCCCCGACCAGAGAGAACAACAAAAAAGGGGCGAGCTGCAACATCTATTGGATGTTAAGGAGGGGTGGACCATATTCCAGTCGGTGGAGACTGTGCTGTCCCGCACAGGGCTTGATCCGACCGTGCTGTTTGGCGGTTTATCGGCCGGGATGAAACGCCGGACCCTTTTTGCCCGTGCCCTGGCCCAATCACCGGATATTCTGTTATTGGATGAACCCACCAACCATCTGGATATCGATACCATCCTCTGGATGCAGGATTATATTCAGCGGCATGTAAAAACCCTGCTGTTCGTCACCCATGATCGCAGCTTCGTATCCAAAATCGCCAATCGAATCATGGAATTGGATCGCGGGCGGCTGTTTTCCTACCCCGGGAATTACGACACCTATCTAAAACGCAGGGAAGCCGATCTTTTGTCCGAAGAAAAACAGAATGCCCTCTTCGATAAAAAACTTTCTCAGGAAGAAAGGTGGATTCGGCAGGGCATCAAGGCCCGACGGACACGAAACGAGGGCCGCGTGAGGGCGCTGGTTAAAATACGCGAGGCCTATAAATCCAGGCGAAAAAAAACCGGCACTGTTCGACTGCAATTGCAGGAGGCGGAGCGATCCGGAAAGCTCGTCATTCGCGCCAAGGGTGTCGGTTTTTCGTACAACAGTGAACCTCTCGTCGATGATTTTTCCTTTATCCTCATGCGCGGTGACAAAGTGGGCATTATCGGCCCCAACGGCGCGGGGAAGACCACACTGTTGAACATCCTGCTTAAAAATATATCACCGGAGACCGGTGAAGTCCGCCACGGCACCCATATTGAAGTCGCGTATTTCGATCAGCTCAGGGCTCAACTCGATGAGAATAAGACCCTGGTTGAAAATATATCCGAGGATAATGATTATATTGTGTTCAACGGCAGAAAACGCCATGTAATCAGTCACCTCAAGGATTTTTTATTCACCCCGGAAAGATGCCGCACCCCGGTTTACGTGCTGTCCGGCGGCGAGAAAAACCGTCTGCTGCTGGCCAAGCTGGTGACGCAACCGGCCAATGTGCTGGTCCTGGACGAACCCACCAATGACCTGGATATTGAAACCCTGGAGCTGTTGGAAGAGTTGTTCCTGGAATACCAGGGGACGGTATTGCTGGTTAGCCATGACCGGAGTTTTCTGAACAATGTGGTGACCAGTTCACTGGTATTTGAAGGAAAAGGGAGGGTCATAGAGTATGCCGGCGGTTACGATGACTGGATCGCCCAGCGGCCCAAACCGGAGGAGAGGAAAAATGCGACCGGAAAGAACATCACCACGCCTAAACGCAAAGGGGGATCGGACAAACCGAAGAAACTCGGTTACAATGAGCAACGTGAGCTTGAGACGCTTCCCAAGCGTATTGAATCCTTAGAAGACGAGCACCGAAAATTGTCCGACACCATGTCTGACCCCTTGTTTTACAAAAAAGATAAACTGGAGCTTACCAGGGTAAAGGACAGGTTTAATGAATTAACAGTAGAAATAGACGGCGCCTACAAACGATGGGAGGAACTGGAAGAACGTTTTCAATAATTGATCCACAATCTATGAACTTTGGGGACGCAATGGTGTCAAAATCTATGCCAAAACAGATAACAAGATGTTCTCATGGAAGAAAATACTTCATGATAATGACAAGCCCTCTCTGAGTAACATCGATTTGTACATATTTTTATGCACCGTGCACAGGTTTATGTGCATCTCATATTCCTTTGACCTCCCGTTACATATCTACTATATTACCAGCATTATAAATCCTTACCTTACCGAGGAATGATAACCAAATCAAAGGCTTCATAATGAACCAGTATAAAATCGGAGTAGATCTCGGAGGAACAAAGACAGAGGTAATCATTCTTGATCAGGATGATAACGAATTTTATCGAAAAAGAATCCCAACTGAAGGTAAAGATGATTATCAAAACATTCTCATATTTGTACATAACCTTACCCTTGAGACAATCGATAAAATCCCCCAAGGAGCTAACTGTACTATCGGCGTCGGTATACCGGGTTCAATAAATACTGAAACACAACTCGTCCAGAATGCAAATACGACGTGCTTGATTGGAAATCCGTTTCAGAAGGATCTTGAAAAACTTCTGGCCCTGAAAATCGGTATGGAAAACGACGCAAACTGTTTTACCCTGGCGGAAAGCCGCTCTGGAGCAGCAAGAGGATATAACTTTGTGTTTGGTATAATCATGGGGACAGGATGTGGAGGCGGAATCTGTGTCAACGGTAAGATAGTCAAAGGAGTCCATGGAATTGCAGGAGAATGGGGACATTTTTCTGTCGATCCAATCGGGGATAAATGCTACTGCGGAAACTTGGGGTGTATTGAAACCAAGATCAGCGGCTCCGGTGTAGAAAACGCATTTTACAAAAAGTATAATATCCGTATGAAGATGCATGAAATTGTCCAGGGGGCAAGAACTAATGACACTAAATGTACAGAAGCATTTAATCAGTTTTTAGATGATTTTGGGCGCTGTGTCGGGGGGCTCATATCAATACTTGACCCAGATGCGATTGTCATTGGCGGAGGCCTTTCAAACATCGATGAGTTGTACAAAAAAGGAATAGAACATGTTCGGAATTATGCATTTCATCGAAAAATTCAAACACCGATACTTAAAAACAAACTGGGTGATTCCGCAGGTGTCTTTGGTGCTGCCTGGATTGGAAAATGATGTTTAAAAAATGATATCCGATTGGTAACGATGTCAAATCTTGAATAGTGAATAACAAAAAATGGTGAAATGGGGGTCGGGCCACAGAAACATCTTGATATAATAGGTAAATATCCTGGTCCAGAGGGCCAGGCTTTGGGTTACCCCTGGAAGGGGATGTTTTACTGAAAGCCAGACAAGTTAAAAGTGACTAAAGTGATCTAAAGTGCCTAAAGTTATGGAGTCGCTTTGCTCCGCTAAATTTATATATAATTTGCAGAATTCCTCAACTTTAGCTCACTTTAGATCACTTCAAACTTTAGGCACTTTTAAGGTTTTCGGCAGAGCCGAGTATCTCTGACCTGGCCCAGAGGACCAGGTTTTTCAGGACATAATAAATTACATCAAACAAGGCCTTAAAAGGGCATTTTGGGGGCCTAAAACACACTTTTAAGAGAAAAGGGGACATTAAAATGATCAAGGAGATTATTGCGCAAGAGCTTAACACAGAAAACTTCATCGATGAGAAGGTCAAACAAATCCAACAAGTTGTTAAGGACGGAATGGCGATCAATGCACTCTCGGGAGGCGTCGATTCATCCACGGTCACGATGCTCGGCCATCGCGCCTTGGGGGATCGCCTTAAGACCGTGTTTATCGAAAACGGTCTTATGCGTGAGGGAGAGTCCGAAAAGGTTGTCGGACTTTTTAAAAAACTTGGGGTCACGGTTGACGTTGTCGATGCACAAAAAGAATTCTTTGCCGAGCTCGAAGGAATCACGGATCCGGAAGAGAAGCGCGAAGCGATTACCCAGGCTTTTTACCGAGACGTATTCGGACGCCTCGTAAAGGAAAGTGGCGCAAAGCACCTTCTTCAGGGAACCATATTGACCGATATCGACGAGACCGTCGCAGGAATAAAAAGGCAACACAATGTCTTTGAGCAGCTCGGAATCGACCCGGAAGAGGCTTTTGGCTATCACATCATCGAACCTCTCATTCAGCTTCGCAAAGACGGCGTTAGAAAGGTTGGTGAGGCTCTGGGGCTCCCGTCCGAGGCCTTTGACCGCATTCCATTCCCGGGTCCGGCACTCGCGGCACGTGTGATCGGTGAAATAACTCTGGAGCGCATCGAGACGGTTCGAAAAGCAACCGTTGTGGTCGAACGGCTGCTCAAGGACACCGGTGCATTCCAGTATATGGCAATCCTGCATGAAGACCGCGTGACCGGCATGCGTGACGGATTGCGTGATTTTGGTCAGCAGATCGAGGTGCGTTGCTGGGAGAGTGTCGACGCACGGGTCGCAACACCGACACCGCTTTCTTTCAAAATCCTCGAGGAGCTCGCCAGCGAGATTATTCGCAATGTGCCGGGCATCGTCAGTGTCACGTACAACATAACACCGAAACCCCCTTCAACGATCGAAGCGGTCTGACGATAATGAAAGCTTCAGGGACTTGCGGGACGGTCATGCAATTTAACTTTTCTTTTGGTGCCGGCTATCGAAAAACAAGGGGGTCAGATGACTTGCGGAACATCCTTTAAAATATAAAATTCTACTTAACCAACGTTTCAAATTTATGAAAGATTAAGACCGATGAACGATATCCAAAATATATATTCATCCATTCCCGCCAGCATCCCTAAAGAATTATTCGAGGACATTTTAATCACGGACCGCTTTAAAATCGAACGAATCGTATCTAAAGGACACGCGTCGCCGGAAGGGTTCTGGTACGATCAGGATCAAAATGAATGGGTAATTCTGCTAAAAGGCCGTGCCGGTTTATTGTTTGAAGGAAACGACAATATAATTGAGTTAAAACCCGGTGATTACATCAATATCCCGGCCCACCTTAAACACAGGGTTGAATGGACTGATCCGGACATTGAGACTGTGTGGTTAGCGGTCATGTGGGGAACTTCAGGGACATAGTCGACCATTTTGAATCAGCTATAATTCAGCAGAGTAATCAGCGGGACGCCAATAAGCAAATAACTTTCTGAAACCTCTTTAATGGCTGGAGTTTGGAGGGCATCTAATTTTAAGAATGTCTCTGAAATCTACAAAATACTAGCATGGTATCCAATGGCAGAACCGGATTATTTAAATGCTTTAAAAGAATGTGAGCTTTGCGAGCATCGCTGCCAGGTCGACCGGCTGGCAGGTGAAACCGGAGTATGCAAAGTGACTCTGCCGACGGTTGCATCGGCTGCTTTGCATCCCGCGCCGCCGGAAAGCTACACGGTGTTCATGGCGGGTTGTAATTATAAATGCCTGCATTGCCAGAACTGGTCAATTTCCCAATACCCGGATAACAGGTTTAGACAGAGAGGATTCGAAGACCCGCAAAAACTGGCAACCGAATGTGTTGAGCATCTCGATTCTCTTGCCGGCCGGCGCATGGGTGCCGACAGAATATTTTTTTCCGGTGGTGAGCCCACCGTGCATTTGCCTTATATTGAAAAAGTCGTTGCCGAGGCCCGAAAGCTAAGACCCCAAACCAAAGTCAATTTCGACACCAACGGATATATGACCAGAGAAAGCTTAAAAACGGTTTTGGGTTTCACCTCTTCGATTACCTATGATCTCAAGGCTTATCATGATGAGATTCACCAGGTTTTGACCGGGGCGTCCTCGGTGCCGGTTTTGAGAAATGCCGAATATATCGGCAGGCACGCCAAAGACAAACTCTGGGAATACCGGATTGTCGTAATTCCAGAAATTAATTCAGAGGAGATCAAGCCGCTTGCGGATTTTATTGCAAATATCGATGTTTCACTGCCGGTTTGCTTTTTGGCTTTCAGGCCCAACTTTGTGCTGGAAAGGCACATGGGTGCCACCCGAAGTCTGATGAACAATTGCGTGCAAATTGCCAGGGATGCCGGCCTGCAAAACGCCTACTGGTCCGGGTTTGTCGATATTCCCGGAACGATCATGGACGTTGATGAACAAATCAAAGCAAGTTATTCAGCGAATAATGCCAGGCTTGCGGGCTCATATGCACGCCTTGCCGGCTGCCAGACCCATCCCAGAAGTTGCCTGGCCTGTGACCGGCATCAGGACTGCCAAATCAAAAGCTATTTGCCGGCTATAGCAACTTAACTTAAACAACAATCAATAAAAATATTTATGGAAAACTTGATCAATGCCAAAAGGAACATTCCGCTTTTATGAAGAATTAAATGACTTTCTGCCAAAGCATAGAAGAAAAACTGATTTTGAAGCAGGGTTTAAAGGGGAAAAATCAATAAAAGATATGATAGAAGCGCTCGGAGTCCCTCATACAGAAATCGACCTTGTTTTGGTGAATGGAAAATCAGCAGGTTTTAATTACATTCTTCAAGATGGAGACCGAGTAAGTGTATACCCTGTTTTTGAATCCTTCAATATTACAGATGTTACCCTGCTTAGAAAAATTCCGCTTCGCAGGAACAAATTTATAGCTGATATAAACTTGGGAGATATAGTTAAATATATGAGAGTCCTGGGATTTGATTTGTATTACGATCCCTTACTCGCCACTCGTGAAATAATTGAAATATCTAAAAGAGAACACAGAATAATACTAACCAAAAACAGAAAGCTTCTTAAATTCAAAGATGTAACCCATGGAATTTTTATACGCCCTGGTACAACTACAGAGCAGATTAAACGAATTATAGATTACCTGGATATTAAAGATAACATACAGCCTTTTTCAAGATAGGATTGGGGCCAAACCTTTGGCCCCCGTGAAATGGCCCTGGGGGATTTCACGGGGTAAAAATTTAACCCCAGTTAAATACTTTTCACTAGTGCTATCGCAGATTGAACAGGGCAGGCCCCGATGGAATAACAACCAAAACTTAATTCCACCCCGGTGAAATACGCCCCAGTTGAATCCCTTCGGGTGCTCCTGCGGAGCAATTCCACGGGATAAACTTCGCTGTCACTGACGTGAATTGCACAGGGCAGGTTGGGCAGGCTGGACAAGTCCCGGTTAAATATGCTCCGCATTTAACTGGATAAACCTTCATTGTTGACACAATGCGCGGAAGTTGCGGTTAATGCTGGAGTGGTTTTCCGGCCGCTGAGTCGTTGATTCTGTGCCATTGCTTAGGAGTGGAGGGACTTCCGCAACACACCTCACATTTTAAATTTCTTTATTAAGTTGATTTACATATGAACTGAACCGCTTCGCGGAAAGGTAACCCCCCCGTTCTGGTCTATATCGATTATATCCCAACAAAATTAGCATTTCAGGATCATCTCCAAAAGAGTTGGAGTGATCCTTAGGATTCAAGGGGTCAAGGATTCCAGGGTTCGAGTGAAATACTTTAAAATATCTATGCCTTAAAAGTTTTGCCGAAGTTGTATAGGCTATGTTTGCATCTAAATAATAAAACGAATCACAAATGTATTCTCTGAAGAAGAAAGGTTCTATTTAACATTACAAATAAGAAGTACTGTCGCAGACATTCCTTCAAATATAGCAGCAGTTGAAAGGATACTCAAAACGATGATCAAATCGTTTGAAAGCAAACACTTGACCCCTTGGCCCCTTGAATCCTTGAACCCTCTTCTCCAACTAAATTGGAGAAGAGCCGCATTTCATTACCTCAGCCATCAACATCTCAATCTTGTGTTTCCGCATTAAGCTTCAATAACTTTCCACTGACAAGCCAACCTATAAATAATTGAATCAAACGAAAAATCTAATAATCGGCTTAAATCGAGGTGAACTGTGTTGACTATGTCACAAGGTGGCATATAATTAAATAATACCTTGGTATACATACCATAAGAAAGTAGCGACTAATAATGATCTTGGATACGTTAATCGTATCGCAAGCGTTTGGAACCATTAGACATCTGGTTTTCTTGCCAGGCATGTCAGAAATGGACAGTGAATCATTATTGAGATAAGCGAATAAGCTGGGGTCTTAATCAGGAGAATAATATCACAATAGTTAATCTATTTTGAGAACTAAAAATGAAAGGAAACGCGCTGTTTGCATTTGATTTGGGTTATAGATGATGGAAGAAAAAGAAAAACCAATTAACCTTACCGCGGCATTTATCGTTTTTTTAGCGATCACTACCTTATTGGTCGTTTGGTCAATGAAGCAAAACAATCCATTTTTTCAATCTACGAACCAGGCACCGGTACGGGTTGGCCTGCCTGCACCTGACTTTACCTTTCCCGGACTTGATGGGAAAAAGGTCAGCCTGTCCGACTACCGGGGTAAGGTAGTGTTCGTCAATATTTGGGCTACCTGGTGTCCCCCCTGTGTTGAAGAAATGCCTTCGATGCAAAAGCTTTACCAAAAATTAAAAAGTGAATATTTTGAAATTCTGGCGGTCAGCATTGACTCCCAGGGGGCCAAGGTTGTGGCTCCATTTATGAAAAAATACAAGCTGACTTTCCCGGCTTTGATTGATTCCATGGGGACTAGCAAAAGAATTTACAAGACTACCGGAGTACCTGAGAGCTATATCATCGATAAGGATGGAATCCTCGCCAAAAAAGTTATAGGTCCATTAGACTGGTCCCAGCCGGATGTCTTGCGTTTATTCCGTGATTTGATTCAGAGAAATTAGCGTTCACTATTGAAACGCACCGGTTGTCTTTCAATTTAGGACAAATTTAATTGCTCATTTCAGGAAAATATCAAATATGACTAATTTAGATCAAACGTCCAATTCAAACTGGACTATTCTTTTTACATGTTGGATAGTAGCCAGTATATCAACACTGGGGAGCTTGTTTTTCAGTGAAATAATGGAATTTCCTCCTTGTGCTTTGTGCTGGTATCAAAGAATTTGTATGTTCCCCTTAGTTTTAATTTTATTAGTGGGACTCTTTCCTTTTGATAAAAGCATTGTTAAGTATGCCCTTCCTTTAGCTATACTTGGATGGTGTTTTTCATTTTATCATTCCCTTTTGTATTCTGGATTTATTCCTGAAAGTTTACAACCTTGTAGCCAAGGCGTTTCATGTTCAGAGACCTACATAGACTTGTTTGGTTTTTTGACAATTCCAATGCTTTCCCTAATATCATTTTCAACTATAGTAGCATTACTCTTTATATTAAAGAGGAGGCTTTCTAAATGAAAAAACAAAATATAGTTTTATTTTCAGGTGTTTTTCTTATTCTTTTGTTTGTACTTGGAGTTTACTTATATAAAAACCAGCAAGCAAAGAAATTTGGCTTTATGGCCCAAGAAAACGCTTCAACCTTTGTTAGAAAACATTCACAAACGCTTGGTAGTAATGATGCAAAAGTCTATCTTGTAGAATTTTCAGACCCTGCGTGTGAAACCTGTAGTCGTTTTCACCCGTTCGTTAAGGAAATGATGGCAGCCAATCCAGGTAAAATCAAACTCGTTGTTAGATATGCCCCTTTTCATGCTGGTTCAGATTATTTTGTCAAAATTCTTGAAGCGGCGAGAAAACAAGGAAAGTATTGGGAGACTTTGGAGGCTATGTACAAATCCCAACGTTACTGGGCAAGTCATCATAATCCCCAACCTCATTTAATATGGAGATTCCTTCCAAGCGCGGGACTCAATCTAGAAAAAATTAGAAATGATATGAATGACCCTGAAATTGCAAAACTTATCAAACAAGATCTTGCAGATGCTAAAACTCTCAATGTCAGGAAGACACCTGGATTTTTCGTAAATGGGAAACCACTTCAAAGATTTGGTTACAATCAATTGAAAGAATTAGTAGAATCTGAAATTCGGGCTAATTATTGAATATTGAACAGGAATTATCATTACTAATTGTATTTGCCGCCGGACTTCTGTCGTTCCGGTCTCCCTGCGTGCTGCCGCTTATCCCGGGATATATCGCATTTGTAGCCAGGGACTTCGGGGTCATACAATTTAACTTTTTAAAAAACATAGGTGTCAGGTAACAGTTAAATAATCTTTAAAGCTGTGCTATCTCCGATAGATCACCATCGCACGCCGACCTTTGATAATTTATCATGAAAACCTCAGCAGGGAAACCATTGAGAATATCCCTATCATTGGTGGTATTTTTGCTGTCGTCTTTGACCGTTTTCGCTTTTGATGTGGGAATCAAAACGCAAATGAAAGCTCCAACCGCCCCCTACCCTGTCAAATCAAGCAGAGGATGTCTTTTTTGATTGAAATCAGGGAAAAGGCATGCATGACCCCGTGACAGCGGCAGGCGGTACTCAATAAGATGGGGGCATTGGCCATCACAACCTGATCCAAAGCCTTAAAAAGCGCTCCAGGTGAATATCCGCCGACCCCTGGGCAGAGCTGGCAGCTTTGAACGACGATCGAACAGAAAACATCATGCCGAATTGCTTTTAAAACCTTATGGAGGATGCCGGGTCTTGGTTTGCCGGAATAAGTGCAAATCTCGGCCGGCTCGGGGCAATCTTCGGGGCAGATAAAGTCGGCATTGCTTATATACAACTCGCCGTTTCTTCCCTGAAAAGGATTGGGAAGCGCTGTTGCCACCTGTTCCGACACCGCCAGAACATTCAAGTGATAGTTCCCTGAGAGTTTTTTCCGGATCCATTCAAAAACAACATGTATCGGTATGGCCGGAATAATCCAGTCGGGACCATCGGATTCGTTTAACTTTTCAAACAAATAATCAATTCCATCCGTGCAGACAACCTTGAAGGATTGTCCGTCTAACCGACTGCAAACATTTTTGTTTTTTTCAACAACGGTTATCGCGGCCCGGGGATTTTTCAGCCGCAGTTTTTCAGCCGCCTTCAGCCCGAACCGGCCGCCGCCGATGACCCATATACTGTTCATTTGCATCTTATTTTGGATTCCCGCTTGCGCTGGAATGACGTTGGGAGTTTAATGGCAAACGAATCGCTCAATTCAGGTTTGAGTTAAATAGCCTTGTGCTTCATTTAATTCTATTTTTAATGCTGGCCGCTTGTCAAACCGGAACTTTGGAGACGTTCTTAACATATTAAGTTTAGCAAGCATGGAATAACAACCAAAACTTAATTCCACCCCGGTGAAATACGCCCCAGTTGAATCCCTTCGGGTGCTCCTGCGGAGCAATTCCACGGGATAAACTTCGCTGTCACTGACGTGAATTGCACAGGGCAGGTTGGGCAGGCTGGACAAGTCCCGGTTAAATATGCTCCGCATTTAACTGGATAAACCTTTATTATTGACAAAATGCGCGAAGTTGCGGTTAATGCTGGAGTGGTTTTCCGGACGCTGAGTCGTTGATTCTGTGCCATTGCTTGGGAGTGGAGGGACTTTTGCAACACACCTCACATTTTAAATTTCTTTATTTAGTTGATTTGCATATAATATCTTCACGTTATGTCGGTACAGAGGCAAGATACCTTCGATCAGAAAATTTTATTGAGTAACAACACGGAATAGCATATATGGCTGATCGGGTTTGCCCTCATTGGGTAGGATATTTATTGATAAATCCCTTGCGGAAACTGTTTGAAAACCCAAATAAGATTCTGAGACCCTTTGTGCAAGAGGGAATGACCGTTCTGGAACCTGGTTGCGGTATGGGTTACTTCACCCTTCCTTTGGCAAGGATGGTTGGACCAAAAGGCCGGATAGTAGCATTGGATATCCAACCTAAGATGCTAACGGCTTTGAGGCGAAGGGCTCAAAGAGCTGGGCTTTTGGACATAATAGAGCTTCGTCATATTGAAGACGATGGGCTTGGTGTAAAGGATCTTTCAGGTAAGGTCGATTTTGCCGCCGCTCTTCACGTTGTTCATGAGGTGCCTGGCCAAAGCTCTTTTTTCACCGAGGTCTGGCAGGCTCTCAAACAAGGAAGTAAATTTCTTTTTGTAGAGCCCAAAGGCCATGTTTCTCAAGATCAGTTTGCAGAATCTGTGGCTGTGGCAGAAAAGGTCGGTTTTGTATCCGAGGCTCTGTCAAAAAAGGTGGGTGGCCGAGTAGCTTTGCTAATTAAAAAGACAAAGTAAATAACTTTCTGAAACTTCTTTAGCAGGGTGTTTAGAAGACACTCTTGACGAAATTGACTTACCTACCCTCCCCTAAGAGCTTTGGGGACGGTTATACAATTTGACTTTCTATTGCACGCTATAATAACAAAGCCCGCCGTAGTTTTAGCGGTAGGCGGCCTTGTCACGACGTAGCATTGCGAAGGCGGCTGAACGTTTACTCTTTCTTATTTGATTCCATTATGGTATCTTGCATTGCATAAGATTGAAGATGTAAGAAAAAATATTTATAACCTTTGCCGAAGTCAATTTTAAAAAAATGATGCATATACCTTCAAAGTTCGACGAATTCCCTGTGGATCATATCAAATTACAGATTAAAGATCCGGATTTAGATATTGCTAAAGCAAAAGACCTGGCAAAAGTTAAAGCCAGACAATTAAATAAGGATGCCATGCTGTTGTCCTGGTACTGTAGAAAAACCGGGGAATTTTCTCCTAAATTTGAGTGCGGGCACACGCATAAGCCGCCGTGGGTTATCTTTGCCGAGGCCAGAGGAGGAAATTTAACAATCGACATCAATGATGGGGAGTATGTTTTCATCTACCTTAAGCTGTAAGGAAAACAAAACAAGGGCGTGGGGTCAAACCTTGATCCTTGATTAAAAGAGTATAGAGTACGGTATGCGTGGGACTTCCAAGACGTCCATAAATATATAAATTGATTAAATTTAGGTACTAGTGTATAAAGGCGGCTTGTAGGAATTGTAGGCAGTACCAAAATATATAATTACCTGTTAATTTTTTACGGAGGAGCTAATGCCAATTTACGAATATGAGTGTAAAGACTGTTCTCACTGCTTTGAAGTACTCCTGCTGTTTTCCAATGATCCGCCCCCCCAATGCCCCGAATGCCAGTGTAAGGATGTGACGAAACTAATGTCTTCGACCACCATGAGACAGCGAGAAGAGTATACCGGGGCGGGTGGTATGCTTGATCCTACCATCGGCCCGTCTTTTTCGTAGCCCGTAGGGAACATAAGTTTATAAGTTGCTTGGGGAAACAACAGGGCCGGCCCCGATGGAATAACAACCAAAACTTAATTCCATTGGGCAGGCAGGAAAAATCTTCATTTGACGCCTTTCGCAGATCCCGTCGTCGGGGGGATCCGGGGCATCACCTCCAAAGGCGGGCAAGCCTCGACTTGCGCTCAATTGAGGTGTGAATTAACATGAAAAAAGAATTTGGGTCAAATTATGCGTCGATTACAGATGTTAATTTTACAGCCAAATACCATGCAAGTTGCTACTGCGATGCAATACAGTACGAAGTGTGCTCGGATCCCGTAGATGCAAAAATATGTCATTGTTTGGCATGTCAAAAACTGCATGGGGCCCCTATGC
>JACNIG010000157.1 GCA_014383215.1 Candidatus Desulfatibia vada
AATTTGTAAAGTTGGTGGGACGGCGCTATAAACATGTCGGCGCTCCTGATAACAGGATTGAGTCTCTTTGGATAGAGAATGTCCTAACGCCCCAGGGCAAAGACATGATCCTGGAACTTGGACCGATAGTCACCGCCCCACCATAAACAACTTGCCATATTCTTACATCTTCAGCAAGAAATTTTAACCAACTGCGGGTAAAATAGATGATAATAGAGCCGAATCATGCATTTTTTCGGCTTGAAAATGTTATGTATCAAGGCATTTATCAAGCATTTTGGTGGGTTTCATTTATGAATATAATTTATGGCCTACAAAATCTGGAAAAGAATTATTGGCAGATGCATTAGGTTAAGCACCACTAAGATATTGTTCAACTCGATCTGTTAACTCATTAAGATTTAGCGGTTTTAGCATTAGTTCAGTCTCATCCATCTCATCGATCCAACCATGGTTTTCCAATAATAGAGAAGTTATAACAATAGTTAAAAAAGGGTTCTCCTTCTTTAATTCGCGAGTCTTTTCACACAGGCTTTTACCATCCATATTGGGCATTTGGATGTCAGTAATTACCACTTGTGGGTTTTCCTTTAGAATGAGGTCATGACCCTCAACCCCGTCTCTGGCTGAGTATACTTGGTAGCCTTTATTACGAAACTTAATTTTAAGTATACGCCTTAAACTCGGGTCGTTTTCAACGATTAAAACTATGCTATTATTTGCCATTTTTTCAGCTATGTTTCCTAAGCTGGTTCGTGATTATTATTATGTCGCCAACTTCCGGGTTGGGAACAATAACGTCTAAATCATATTTCTTGCTCAAACGCCTTTTATAATAATCATGTTCCATTATAAATTTGGTCCCAAGTAGACCAACCTGTTTGATACCATCATTAACAAGAACTTCTGCTGTTGCATCGGCAATGTGCAGCACAGGAACCATACTTGTCATATATTAAATATATCGGCAAGGAAATAGATAACTTAAGAAGTATATGTCAAAAAGTTTTGTGTTATTTTTAGCAAATACCACAGTAGGAAATATTTGTGTGCTATATCGAAGAAAAACAGAGGACACAAATTCACGATTTCCTACCTGTATCAATCCGCATTAACTGATTAATATTATAAGGGAATCTCAAACTTTTTGACTATTTCTCATCAGTTTCCGGCCTGAATCATGCTGGTGCTGATATAACCGTGTTCACCGAGTACAATTACTACAGTAACTGTTGACAAATCCCGTCATCGGGGACACAGAAAGCGGGCAAAAAAGGGGCCTATTCCTCCTTGGCCAACGCTTCGATTCGAGCCTGCACAGTCTTTATCTCCTCTAAAAGCTCCTGCTCGTATTTTCTCAGAGCGGCAACCTTATCTTCGGCTGCATTCACTTCGGCTTCGCGAAACTGCCCGGTTCCTTTACACCCGCAGGTGCAGATCGTAGAAAGAAGTTCTCCGCATTTTTCAAGTGCAACCGGATCTATCTCATATGGTATCCAGTAGCCTTTACGCTCATTTCTAACCAATCCGGCGTGCCTGAGAATTTTCAGATGTTGCGAAACAGCCGAGGGCGTGATGCCCAGCTTCTCTGATAGCTCATTAGCACCGAGAGGTCCTTTGTGCTTCAAAAGCTCCAGGATCTTAATGCGGGATTCCACACCCAAGACTTTGAATAATTCGGCTTGCTTTTTTTCCATAACAGCCACCTAATTTAGCATTGGCTTAAATACTACGTCGCATCCGTGTTCCTGTCAAGTATGTTTTTTAAAGACGCAAAATTTTTCTCTAAAACCCAACCCGGACAAGCCGGACCAAAAATATTTGCCACAAAGACACTAAGACACAAATATCAGTTATCAGTTATCGGTTATCGGTTTTCCTTACTGATCACTTCTTACTGATGACTGCTCACTCTTGATTGCCTTGGTGCCTTCGTGGCTGAACTGTTACAGTTTTTGTTCCATCTTCTTGAAAAACATAGTTGTTTATGCCATACCTGAACAAATCGAAACCACAAGATACGAGGAATAAGGGGTATTGCAAGGTGTCTGCAACCTGAAGGAAACGCAACATGCTCAATAAACTCAAAGACAAGAAAGGCGATTATGAGTGTGATAATTACACTTTTCACCGAAGACTTCCTCAGTCAACAATAAGATGACCTACCACTAACAGAATAATCATTATGAAATCTCATCAAACTGAAAAATCGACAACATCAAGAAGACTAAAATAAAGCCTGCCTTTCCGTAGTTTGTTGAGTTAATCACCGGCACCTTTTCCTCTGGTAATTTAAAACGCTTGGCTTGGGTAGGACTATTCGTGACGTAACGCTTCAATCGGATCCAGCTGCCCCGCCTGTCTGGCCGGGAAGTAGCCGAAGATGACGCCCACAGCTGCGGAAAACAGGAAGGCAACAGCGACAATCCCCGGATCAAAAACAAAGGGAACAGCGAGGATGCGCGCGCCTATTGCGGCCGCCACTACCCCGAGGATGATGCCGATCAGCCCTCCAAAAGAAGACAGCACTACGGCTTCGACCAGAAACTGCATCAACACATCCCGCTCCAGGGCACCGATGGCAAGCCGGATGCCGATCTCCCGTGTTCTTTCCGTAACCGATACCAGCATGATATTCATGATTCCGATTCCCCCGACCAAGAGGCTCACCGCCGCCACGGCACCCAGCAATCCGGTAAGTACCCGGGTCGTTCCGGTCATCGTGCTGACAAGTTCTTGCATATCTCTGACATAAAAATCGTCCTCTTTGCCCATGGCAATGCGGCGACGCTCACGCATCAGCCTTTCGATATCCTGTTCGACTTTGCTGGTGGAAACGCCATCTTCTGCTGAAACATAAATTCTGCTCACATCTATATTCCCGGCGATGCGTCGCTGAAACGTGCGCAATGGGATAAGCACGAAATCATCCTGATCTGTTCCAAAGCTGGACTGCCCCTTGGATTCGAGGACGCCGATCACCCGGCATGAAAGCTTTTCCAGGCGGATAATGTTGCCCAAAGGGTCCTGGCCGCCAAAGAGCTTTTTGTGCACGGTTGCACCCAGGATGCACACGCCTTTTCCTCCCCGAAGTTCACTGTCTGTGAATTGACGCCCGCTCTTAATCTGCCAGTTGCAGGCCTGCAAATAGGCACGCGTGCTGCCGATAACCGAGGTCACCCAGTTTTCGTTTCCGTAGATTGCTTGTGTGGTTTGGGATGCTATTGGTGCCACTGCAGCAAGCCCAAAGATTTCTCGGTCAATGGCGTCTGCATCGTCCACCTTAAACATTTTACCGGTTGACTGGGTGCCGCCCGGACCGTGGCGGTGCTGCCCGGGTCTAATCTGCAGAAGATTGGTACCCAGTTTCGTGATATCGGAGGTCACCTGGGCCGTCGCCCCCCTGCCGAGGGTCACCATGGTGATCACGGCAGCAACTCCGATAACGATACCCAGGATGGTCAGCGATGAACGCATGAGGTTGCGCCGGATTTCCCGCAAGGCCAGTAAAATCGTTTCCTTTAACATTCGAGTCTCTTCCCGTTTTCCTCATCGGTATCGATGATCCCGTCGAAGAAGCGAATGATTCGTTTTGCATAGGCCGCCATATGGGCGTCATGGGTCACCAGGACGATCGTGATGCCGTATTCACAATTGAAGGCGGCCAGCATCTTCATAATATCACGACTGCGGGCAGAATCCAGGTTGCCGGTGGGTTCGTCGGCCAGCAGCACCTTGGGGTCAGCAACGATGGCCCGAGCGATGGCGACCCGTTGCTGCTGTCCACCTGAGAGTTCACCGGGTGTGTGTGTTTCCCACCCTTTGAGCCCAACCGCTGCAAGGGCTCGCAAGGCGCTTTCTCGCCGCTCATCGGCCGGGATGCTGCGATAGACTAAGGGCAGTTCCACGTTTTCCAGAGCCGAGGTGCGATTGAGGAGGTTGAAGCCCTGAAACACAAATCCCAGATAATGCCGGCGTAACAGCGCGCGCTGGTCCCGGGACAGCTTTCCCACATCAACACCTTCAAAAAAGTAGGCCCCATCGCTGGGAGTATCTAAACAGCCCAGAATATTCATGCAAGTAGACTTTCCCGACCCGCTTGGCCCCATCACAGCCACGAACTCACCCTGGTCGATGTGCAAATCTATTCCCCTCAGGGCTTGCATGGCCGCGGAACCCGTGCCGTATACCTTGGTTACGCCTTGGAACTTTAAAAGGGAATGTTTGCTGATTTGCGTGGAAAATGTTGTCTTCATCGTTCAGATCTCATTGTATCGACCACGAGCGGCATCCCCGGCTCAATGTCGTCGCTCGTCACCTCGGTCATTCTGCCATCAGTGGCGCCTATGCTGACAGCAATGGCGAGAAGTTTTCCATCGCGCAGCGTCCAGACGTCCTGCAGTTTGTTGTTGGCGGTCGAGTCTTTACGCTGTTTTGACGTCGATCTGTGCCGACGTGGCAGAAGTCTACTAAATAAGCTGCTGCCTTTGGATGGGGCCTCTTTTGCTTTAATCGGTGGGATAAAACGTAACGCCGCATTGGGCACCAGGATCGCGTTTTCCACTTTGTTGACGGTAATGTCCGCCGTTGCCGTCATCCCCGGCCGTAGGGAAAGATCCGAGTTGTCCACGTTCAGGACCGTTTTGTATGTGACAACCCCGTTCACGGTCTGAGAACCGTACCGGACCTGGGTGATCCGCGCCGGGAACGTCCGACCCGGGTGGGCATCGACGGTGAAAGTGGCCGCTTGTCCCTTTGTTACCTGACCCACATCGGCCTCGTCCACGTCCACATGGAGTTCCATCTGTGTCAGATCCTCGGCCAAGGTGAACAGCACCGGGGCCTGAAACGAGGCGGCCACGGTCTGGCCGGGCTCTACGTTCCGCGTAAGGACGATGCCGTTAATGGGGGAATGGATGACCGTTTTTGCCAAATCCGTCTCGTCGGCTTCGAGAGTGGCCTGGGCCTGGGACACCTGCGCCCTTGCGGTGGCCTCGGTGGCCTTGGCCCGATGCAGCGCTGCCTGCGCCGCATCTAGGTCGTGCTGCGACGGCACCATGTTATTGCTCAATTCCCACACCTGCTTAAACCGCGCCAGTTCATCTCCCACCTCTTTGACAGTGGCCCGCACCTCTAAAACCTTTGCCCGGGCCGATTCCAAGGCAGCTTTTGATTGCAGAACCTCGGCTTTCAGCTTGACGGTGTCCAACCTCGCCAGAATCTGGCCGACTTTCACCCGGTCATTGTAATCCACTTCGACGGCCTTGATGATACCGGACAACTCGCTGCCCACGTCCACCTGGTTTGTCGGTTCCAGGGCACCTGTCGCTGTTACGGTCACGGTCAGGTCTCCTTGCTCAACTTTCTGGGTCTGGTACTGCATGGAATTTGATTTTTTTGTCCCCTTCCAAACAACAGCACTTGTCACGCCCGCGATTGCCAAAAGGGCGACGATGAGCCACCGTTTCAGGTGCTTTTTGCGGTCCGAGGACTGATCAATACCAAGGGTTTGACCAATATCGAATTCCGAGTTTGTCTTCGATTTCATTGCTTCCTTTCAGTTCAGAACTTAACGGGCTGTTGCCCAAATCGATTTCTCACACTTTTTATGAATTGCCATATTTTGCTAATGTTTAAACTGTTGAAATCATTATAACCGAATGCTCTCTTTTGATGAGTTATATGCTATTTCGTCTGATCTTTGGGTTTGGGCAACAGCCCGTTAATTAGTGTCCATCAGGTATGAGAGATTTCCACCCACCTCCCAGGGATTTGTACAAAGCTATCAAATTCGACGTCACTCCGCCCTCGCTGACTGCTAACTGATCTTGGAGTGATAACAACGACCGCTGGGCAATCAGGACATTGCCAAACGCGATGAGTCCGGACGAATACTGTATTTGGGCAAGCTCAACAGCACGCCGGGCAGCCTCGGTCGCTTCGGTCAGCGACTGTCTGCGACTCTGTTCCTTAGCGTAGGCAAATAACGCGTTTTCGACATCCTCAAGTGCCGCGAGAACAGCGGCCTCGTATCGGATCAGGGCCTGCTGCTGCACAGCGGATTGTACTTCAATGTTGCTCCGGATGGCGCCGGCGTCAAACAGAGGCCAGGCAACCGTGGAGCCGATACCATGGGTTCGGCTGCCGAATGAAACCAGATTGCCCAGCGACAGGGCTTCAAGACCGATGGAGCCGATGAGCGAAAACTTAGGATACAGATCAGCCGTGGCAACACCTATCTGCGCCGTCTGTGCGGCCAGCCGGCGCTCCGCTCTGCGGACATCCGGACGTCGTCGCAAGATATCGGCCGGCACGCCCACAGCCACTTCGAGAGGGGTGACCGGAATGGCTTTGCGTTCCGCCAAGGCATCCCGCAGTGAACCCGGATGCTGTCCGATCAGTACGGCCAGTCGGTTCTTGGCCTGCTCAAGGCCGGTCTGCAAACCAGGTATCTGGGCCCGCGTCTGCTCGAGACTGTACTTGGCCTGTTCTACGTCCAGCTGTGTCGTCAGGCCGGCTTGACGGCGCCATCGGGTGATATTGTATGTCTCTTTCTGTGCATCAAGATTGGCTTCTGCAACCGACAGTCGGGTCTGAAATACACGCAACTCGACATAATTTAAGGCAACTTCAGCAAGCAGGCTGACAAGCACATCCCGCAAATCCTCTTCGCTCGCCTGTAGCTCGGCTCCAGCCACTTCAACGGCACGTTTTTTCCCGCCAAACACGTCCAGCTCCCAAGCGGCATCGAAGCCTGCGGCGTAGAGTTCTCTCTCTCTACCGCTTCCGGTTTCTTCGCTGCTACGGCTCGACCTGGCTGAGCCGCTGGCGTCGATGGTCGGGAAACGGTCGGCCTCGCTGATGCCGCGGCGAGCACGGGCCTCACGAACACGTGCGCGCGCCTCCTTAAGACCAAGATTTCCTGCAACCGCTGACTCAACCAGGTTCGTTAGTACAGGGTCATCGAGAATCGACCACCAATCGGCCAGAGCTCCTTTATTTAGATGTTCCCCAACCAGGCCACTTTTCGCCGGGGTATGCCATGCTGCGGGCATTGGTGTGTCCGGTGGCACATAATCCGGTCCAACAACCGCACATCCGGTACAAATGAAAAGCATCAGCGCGGCAGTTAAAAGTGCTCCAAATCGGATAGGGGCTATTTTGATAAATAAGTTCATGGCTTCTTTGTATTTGAAGATTCCCTGCAGCAAGCTGCAGGGAATCTTCGACTGTAAGGAATTCTGCTAATTTTTTGATTCGCTCGCTAACCCCGCAGCCCCGCTTAGCGGGATTTCCGCTACGCTCCATCAAGCTTCTTGCGGGGTTAGCGCTCGCTGTGCAGTTCAAGTGGCTGTTGCCCAAATCTTTTTTCGTCGGCTCAGAAACGTTTTTATTGGCATCACCTGTCTACAAGCATCATAGAATAATTTTGCAGTCCCGGTCAGGGATTTTCATGACGAGGTGATTTTGCATCGGACGGCAGACTGCTGTCCCGTGAGCGTCGTTTGAAATGCCTCAGATGCTGAGACAAGGCTCTTCTCTCTTTTTGACTGAATTGCCTCGCCAATTCAATGGTTGCACCTGCCAAACGCCGCTTCATGAGACTGCGCAGTTCGTGAATTTTTTCAATTTGAAGTCGGTAGGCAGCTTCATCAAATTCAGGTGCGGATAAAAACTTCATCGCTTCTTTTCTTGCTTCTCGGAGCTGATTGTATGCATCCCGATTGTTCAGATGGACCCTTTCCACGGTTTCGAGAAACAACGCTGCCTTATCCTCGGGTAATTTCGACGCAAATTCTTTCACGGGCTTTCGAACAAAGTGCTCTATATGGAAGCGATGCGTCACATCGCCAATGACAACGCCAACAAGCAAAACGTTGAGGAGAAGTGAACTGAAAATCAGGATTTTCATCTTTTTACTCATAGTACATCTCCTTCATAATTTAGAAAATCTTCCAAGTTGGTTTCGTATTGTTCGGCAAAAGCGTACCCCGATGGATTTGAAAAACCTATTGTAAATCCGATGATCAAAGTAAAAATGAGCGAAACAGAAACCGCCGCAAGTGCACGCCTGGACAAACTGAATTCCCCAAGGACCTCCGAGAAGAACACGCCAAGATTGCGTTGCGCTTTTTTCTTTTCGGGCAAAGCGACTGCAACAATTCGTCCTGCCAGGTCTCTGCTCGGTTCTTCATACTTCCGTGTTTTGAGAATCCCTTCAAAACGTTCCTCGTCTTCCACTAATTTCTGAAGTTCAAAAGAACTGTCCAGTGCCTTCAGCCCTGACGATCTTATCTCTTTTGGCCAATTACGAACATCAGCGCCATACATAAGCAGTTTTTCCTTGAACTGTTCAAAGTTCATTGGCATCGTGAACCTCCGCCAAGATATCGTTTGACTTTGTACTTCAATGTCGTTTTGGCACGCATAACGAGAGATTGCAGGGCTTTCACTTTCACGCCAATGATTTGGGCCGCCTCATTATTGCTTAATTCTTCATAAAAGCATAGGTTAACCGCCAGCTGCTGTCTTTCCGGCAATTCTTGTATAAATCGCTCCAATACAGCCTGCTTTTGATGCACATCGAATAAAACGTCCGGCCCGGAATTTTCGTCTGCGAACTCTATGTCTGCGGGTAAGCTTATCATTTTTTTCTTTTTGCGGTGATCAAAACACAGGTTTATGACTACCCGATAAAACCAGGTGGTGAATTTGGCTCGTTTACCGGGATCCCAAAGATTCGGCCTGTCCCATAGTTTTAGAAACGCTTCCTGCACAATGTCCTCGGCATCGTCCTTGCCGGCAACAAGGCGATAGGCAATACGATAGAATCGATTTGAGTGACGATCTACAAGTGTAGCAAAGGCTTCATGACTTCCCTCCTGTATCCGGCAGATCAGGGATTCGTCATCCAGATGCAAGAGCTTTATGTCCATATTCACTGATATCTGCCTTCCGCCATGGTCTGATGAAAAAGCATCTCTTTGTCTGCCGGCACCTGAGCCGACAATTTCTGCCGTGAGCATCCGTCACGCCGCCGGTCTTAGTAAAAGGCGTAAGCCGCGGACCACACGTCCAGCATAACAAATCAGTGCCGATATGGTCATTCTTTTTCTCGTAATTGTTTCCAAGGGTCCCAAGCATGCTTATATGTACTAATACGAACGAAAATTGAAAAGTCTTCGCTCTTTTTTCTTTAATTATATCCAACCATCGGCCATGGTATCGACTTAGCGCTGAATTTTTTGATATTATAGTCAGTTAGGGAAAGTAGCTACCGATTGCCGGGACTATCCGGGATGTGCTTGACGCTTAATGATATTCTTGAAAAGGTAAAAACACAAATTCGTCGGTTAGATCCTTGGCTTGGATGTTTGCTGAGTTTGATAGAGGATTCAAACCTTTGATACGTATTATCAATGTGATCAACTTACCGACCGGCACGGAACATTTGTTTCGCCTAACCGTTCAATTCACCCCCGGTACACCCAACCCAACATCAACAGACCGATGGCGGCGATCCAGCTGCCGGCAACCCGAACCGCCACTCGTGCCCAGGCTGCACGCAGCGATACGACGAGCGCGGCTACGATGGCCACCAGCATGAAGACGGCCGTTGCAATACCCATCAGCGAAAGAGCCCCACCGCCTGCCTGTTCTATTGCTGAACCATTGAGAACTCCGTGGAGCATGCCGAGAACCAAAGCCATTCCGGCAACAAGCCACAGCGGCAACTTCCGGTCTGCAGATACCAATATGCCTACCACGAGAAATGAGAGTGTATTCACAACCGGCAGAGAAACCTCCCTGCCTATCTGCAGCCCCAGCAATCCGCCGACCAGCCAGGCCGCCGGTCTTTTCTTCATAGGCCGTCATCCATTTCCACAGATCCTCGGGGTTCATGCTGTCCATTGCTGTGTAGGGCAGCATTTGTCGGGCCATGTCAGCGCTGTTGCGGTAGAGGACGTTGCGGTGCAGATTGTCGCCGCCGGGCGTCGAGGTCCACTCGTAGCCGATAATGGTGGTAAAGCGCCCCGGATCATTGTACTGCTCGGCGATCTCAAGATAGCGGCTCCAGATTGAACGGGCAAAATCCTCAGATGATGGTGAGTCGGCCTTTCCAGTTTTAGTGCCCATCAACAAACAGTCTTTTGGCCCAATCAGAAAGCAACCTTACAAATTATTGATATTTAATTATAATCAGGCATTTTCTTTACTATTGCAACAAATTATTGTATATCTACTCTAATTCTAAAACGAATTTTTATAGAGCACATCAAGCAAGATAAAAAATGTTGCGTACAAAGAACTTCAATGACCAAATTCAAAAAAATATCTCTCTGGATAATCGGATGTTGCGTTATCCTGGTGGTCCTGTTGTCCGTTTTAGTTCTTCTAGCCGATAAGTTTATCAATCAAGAAGCGACCATAAACAAAATTCAGACTGAAGCTTCAAAGGCAATTAACGGCCGGGTTGAACTTCAACGGCTTACTTTATCATTTTTTCCGCAACCTGGCATAACGATTCACCAAGGCAGTTTCTCTATCCCCGAAACCGCCTCCGGAACTCTGGCGTCCTTAGGGATTTACCCTAAAATATTACCCCTTTTTACCGGAAAACTTCGGCTCGCCGGAATCGATCTTAACGTTCCCGACATCAAGATCCAACTGGGTAAAAGGCAGGAAACAAAGGAAAAAGATTCGCCGTCTTTTTCTGTTGGTACCTTTGAAGAAAAGGTGGGGGCCTTTTTAAAGATTGTATCATCAAAAGCACCCGGCCTTGAAATACAGATTGAAAATGGGCGGCTGAATATCTCTGGTGAGAAAAAGACAAGGTTGGAATTCGGAGATATTCAGGCCCGGATTGATCTCCCGGAAGACAAAATCAGTGTAGACATCCGATGCAGTTCCAACCTCTGGGAGCGCATTTCCGTGCAAGGATTTTTAGACCCGCAGAATTTTGACAGCAGCGGCAGTATTAAACTGACTCACCTGCGTTCTCGGTTTATAGCTGAACGTTTTTTACCGCATCTCGATCTGAAGTTGGCGGCATTGACGCCATTTGATCTAAAAATTGCACTTAAAACCGAGGGGCTCAAAGCCCTACATGGAAATTTCCAAGGATCCACGCAATCACCAACTGCCTCTCTGGTAGAGAAAGAATCGCTTGTCAGGATAAAAAGCTTTAAAGGAGATTTTCTCCTCAGTAAAAATAAATTTCTGGTTGCTCTTGGCGACCTGAGCCTCGCTTATCCCCGGCTTCATCTGTCCGGAAAATTAGATCTCTTGAATTCACCTAACGCAGCTCTCCGAAAAGTGGATTTAGAACTGAAGGCCATTGATGTGGATGTTAATGCAACCCGCAAAGTAGTGCTATCCAAAGCTGGAGATGTCCCCGTTGTCAAAGATATTTTTGACATCGTCAAAGGGGGCCGGCTGCCCTCTGTCACCTTTACATCCCATGGAAAAGCGATGAGTGACCTGGGGGCATTGGGAAACATGACCATCAAGGGCAACATGCTAAATGGCAAAATTTGGGTCCCGGAAGTCGATCTGGATTTAAAGGACGTCCAGGGAGACGTAATTATTTCCAAAGGCATATTGCAGGGGCAAAATCTTGTGGCACGACTGGGAAATTCCTGGGCAAACCAGGGGATTTTGAAAATTGGGTTTGAGGGTGATCATGCGCCCTTTCACCTGGATGTGGCCCTTAAGGCTGATCTGGCTGACCTTCCTCCGATTTTAAAACGTGTCATCGACAACGATGCCTTTCAAAAAGAATTGACCCTTGTGGAAGATCTGAAAGGAAAGGCAACCGGAAGACTTGTCCTGGGCGAAAGCCTAAACGCAATCACAGCCAACGTCGAAGCGGCCGGGATTAAGCTGTCGGCGGATTACCGGCGCCTGCCGCATGGACTGCATGTAAATGACGGACAATTTTCTTTCAAGAACGACCGTATTACCTTGAAAAACGTAGACGGAAAAATGGAAAATTCTTTTTTCTCAAATCTTTCTTTGCAGTTTGATTTAAAAAAAGCATCAGATCTGGAAGTCAAAATCGGAAAAGCAAGCCTGTCTGTGGGAGAAATTTTCCCGTGGCTGTCCTCTCATGATACTCTCAAAGCCAAAATGAAACCGATAGACGATGTAAAAGGAATGGTTTCTCTCTCTGCACTGAATTTTCAGGGACCATTGTCATTGCCCGAAAACTGGCAATTTCAAACCACCGGGAAACTCAAAAACCTGAGCATCGATTCATCCCTCCTTCCGGATCGACTGAAAGTACCCGGCGGGAGTTTTAACATTACCTCAAATGATATTTCCGTAACAGATATTCAATTAAATTTTCCTGACACGTCATTGCAGGCATCAGGGACCGTAACCGGCTATTTGAAAGGTGTTGAAAACCTGGAAGTGAAATTCAACGGTAACGTGGGGCCGAAGAATACCAAATGGCTTGTCAACCAACTCAACCTCCCCCCTACCCTAATCCTAAAACCGCCTGTATCGATTTCGATGGCACACTTGACCTGGAACAATCGTCGGGAAACCACGCTTTCAGGGCAAATTACTTTGCAGCAAAACTTAAAATTCATTGGTGACGTTTTTATAAAGCCCGATGAGTTAAGGATCAAAAAGCTTGTTGTCCATGACAAAGACTCCCATGCCACCATAAAATTCACTGCTGCAAAAAAAACGTTTGACTTTTCCTTTGTCGGAAATCTGACCAAATCGACCCTGGATCGTTTTATCACTAAAAATGAGATACTTGAAGGCTGGATTGAAGGTGATTTTCATGCGCATCTGCTGAAGGATCAACCCGAAGACTCGACCGTCAAGGGCCAACTCCGAGTACAGGATGCGGTCATTCCCTGGAAACCGACGCTACCTATAAAAATTAACTCACTCTCTTTGACTGCAAACGGTACCAATTTGCGGATTGACTCGGCCAACCTGTCCTTGAAAAACCGGTTCGATCTAAAAGGAGAGGTGAACTTTCGTCCCCAAGGTTTTCTCCTTGACATGGATATTTCCACCGAATCTGTTGATTTGGATCAATTACGAGAAACCTTTGGGGAAATCGAAGAAAAGACTCATGATCAAAAAATCGAAAAGGAGCGAACCGGCCTATTGCAGGGGAATTTAAAGTTAAAAGCCGCAAATTTGACGTATGGCGGCTTTACCTTGCGCCCCTTTCACGCGGACGCATTCATCAGTGACGGAAATGCAAGGATTAATATTACCCAAGCCGACTTATGCGGCATATCCACTCACGGGACTTTGCAAATATCGCCTCAGGCCATTCGAATCGATATTTATCCGGTTGTTGATAATCAGGAAATGAACGCCACGATTTACTGTCTAGCAGACAAAACCGTATCCGTTGACGGTAATTTTTCGTTTAAGGGAAATTTTTCAGCCCAGGGAACCGGTGGCGAACTGCTCCGGGCTCTGAACGGACATTTTGAATTTAATACCACACCGGGCCATTATCACAGCGGCAGAGCGGTTGGAGTAATCACAAAAATTTTCAGACTCCTGAACGTAACCGAAGTGTTCCATGGAAAACTGCCGGACATTGACCAGGAAGGATTCGGCTTCAAATCCATGCATGGCAACGCTGATATTAAAAAAGGCACATTAACTTTTAATGAACTCAACATCGACGGGACTAACATGGGAATCGCGGGTTATGGCAGCATCGATCTGGTCGACAAACAGGTGGATGCTACCTTGCTGGTGGCACCTCTGAAAACCGTTGACGCTATTGTTGATAAAATCCCCTTAATCGGCAACATACTGGATGGGCATCTTATCTCCGCTCCTGTCAAAATCCAAGGCCCTCTGAAGAATCCGGATGTTACACTGCTTTCAGCTTCAGCCGTGGGATCCCGACTAACAGGAATTATGAAACGGACGTTACAGCTTCCCGTTCAAATCATAGATCCCATCCTTGTGGATAGAAAAGAAAAAGACAAGGAAAAAAATTGACCTGATTTACAAAGAATGGTAGTTTTTTGGGCCAATGACACATGGAAGCTCTCTGCCGGATTTGAGCGCGGTGAAGACTTGATGCGAGCGCGCACTGAAGATATCCTTACTTCCCCGGTGGATGCAAACATCTATATAATCCACCGGTAAAAGTAAGGTAAATATCCTGG
>JACNIG010000147.1 GCA_014383215.1 Candidatus Desulfatibia vada
GAACTTTTTGGGGTGACTTAGTGCCTTGATTTCATTGAAAATTAAAAATCAAACTGTCAAAGATCAGTCATCCTTTTTAATTTTCGTGTTTCCAAAACAGCTTAAAGTAACCTTCTGTTATTATATTGCTATTTCTTCTAATGCTTAGTTTGTTTAAGTATTCTGTACTATAGAATCCATAGTTGACACCTCTGTGAGTTTGATATACAGAGGCCCAAAAGTATCCATTTTGTTTCATTAGATTATTTTTCGATAAATAATTTATTTTCTGAACGCATCTTTATAAGATTAAAGCCAAACCTATCGTAAGGTTGGGACGGAAAGCCACGGATCTTTAAAGCTTCAATTTGCGCTGATTGAGTTGTTTCTCCACCTGATAAAGATAGCCGGGTTGCCAAGAGTGGCCACTGAAAAGGTCACAAAAGGTAATCCGGCTTTTTTGGTTTTAAGTTTTTATAGCCTTTATACACACAGTCAGGAGAGTAAGAATTATGCAAATGTTAAAGCGATTATTTCTGGGTATGGCAGGCGTGTTGTTGGTGACAGGTTTTGCCTTTGGTCCGGCAATGGCTGATACCATAACAGTCAGCAAAACACAATATGTAACCGGCAACAGCGAGTATGACCTTAGCGCGTATGACCGTAACCCATCGGTTATTCACGACGGTACCGACTTTTGGCTGTTCTGGACAAAGGGAGATAACATCACCACAAACGGTGTCCGGGGAGTAACTTATAATCCTGATGCCGATACCTATATGGTCTACTATAAGAAGGCATCCACCGTTGAGGGTCTGGCCGGCGCTGCTGAAACAGTGCTCCTCCTTTCCCAAACAGACCGCCCTGCCAACTTTGACCAGCGGGTAGTATCTGCTGCTTACTTCAAGGAAGAGGTATATGCCTTTGTATCCAGCGGGCAGTCGGGCACCGACAGGGGGCTGTACTATTACAAGTACAGCGGGGCAACATGGAGTGGACCGTACACGCTGATTGCAGATTCCGTCAGCCGGGGTGGGCACGTGAATGTGGACTGTGATGCCGAGCACGTATACATCGTATGGACAGGTTCGGACAGCACTTCTGATTTTTACAAATGGAACGGGGCCACCCTGAGCCCCAAGGTGGACATCGACAATGGCATTCTGCCCAAGATCTTCAGGTCGCGCACAGATAACAGCATCCATGTGGTGAACATAAGCGACGATCCAGGCAACCCGATTAAATGGTTTGAGTCAACAAGCGGTGCAACAGAAACATGGACTGATAATGGACAAGTTGATGGCATGGCCGGCTTTTGGGATCCCTGTATTCACTGGGCTAACGTTCCCGGAGGAGGAAGTACCCTGGTCGTTGTTACTGCTCCTTCTGAAACAGGAACAGACAGGCAGTACCTGAAAACAACAGGCTTGGAGGGTGCTGTATGGGCTTCTGCCAGAGATGGGAGCGCTGCGCGGTTCGACGGAAACTACGACGGCGATTTTGACGATGCGGGCGAAACCTGGTGGGACTACTGGCCTGTAATTTACACTATCCCTGTCGATCCCGCTAATCCTCAACCCGGGGAGGGCACATATATTTTCTTCACAACGGAAAAGGCCAACGACGGCAACTACAGGGGCGATGCCGATATCGCATTCATATTTGAACCGGCCGAGGCTGATCCTACTGTTCGGTATGAATTCATCCAGGCGGCCATAGATGCAGCAAGTGCCGGCGACACTATCAATGTGGCGGCGGGGACGTATGCTGAAAATCTAAATATAAACAAGAGGGTTTCTATAATTGGCGCCGGGAGTGATTCAAGTGGTACAATTATAACACAAAGTGCTGCCGGGGCAGGAGATGATAAAATCGGTGTCATACAGATAGAAGCATCCGGTTTGTCAGAAGCAGAACCGATTTTGTTTAAAGACTTTAGAGTTGAACCGCAGTGGATAGCCGGTTTTTCTGTGGGTCGGAAATATGAAGCCACAGGGACAAATGTCTCGTTCATTAAACTGGATAATGTCAAGGTCATAGGGACTGAGCCGGATGCCTGCGGTGAACCCGAGAGTGGACTATACGTCGATGCTACCTCTTCATTAACAAACTTTGTCGTTATCAATTCGGCCTTTGAAGACCTCGTCTATGGCTGGTATTTGTTTAAAGAGGTGAGCGAGGATACCAGCAATGTCCGGTATGTGACGGTCAGTAATACCAGTTTTAAACATAATACCCATAAAGGGATCTATGCGGAGAAGTTATCGGATGCCACATTTAATAATTGTGCATTTGATGGTAACGGATACGATATAAGCCAGTTTGAAGACTGTCTCGGCTCCGATTTCCATCCCTATCAAGCGGGAGTTGATATAAATCTTAAAGCAGGCGCTTATGCAAACCTTGTTTTTAATGATTGTCAAGTAACCAATAACGGTCTTGGTGAATCAAGAGAAGGGGTTGGATTTACCGTAAAAGCAAGAGGAACAGGAGACGATCCTTCCTATGCTGATTTCCCGGCTTCTGTTGATAAAGTAACGATAAACGGTGGTACATTTACAGGAAATGAAAGAGGAATAAGATTTGGTGAACCAGGAAGGAATAATGTAGGACCAACAAATGTTGTTGTGCATAATGCGGTTATTTCCGGAAATGTTCAGACCTATTCCGGTGAAGATGGTTCTGCATACGGTGGGTTAGTTAACGCCATGCAATCGCAAGTCGATGCCACCAACAACTGGTGGGGCACTGCAATTAAGTCTGAGATTGCTGACATGATTTCAGGCAATATTGAATGTCGTGTGTCACGCTTTATGAGACTATCATGCCACGTTTCATGAGATTTTTTGA
>JACNIG010000011.1 GCA_014383215.1 Candidatus Desulfatibia vada
GCTTGATTTTTCAAGCGCAACGAGGTTTTTTATTTTTTTTGATGGTGAATCAAGGACGCGGCTTCATGGTCGAAATCGACCCTCAGGATCTTTGCAGAGTCCTGCCTGTCAAAGAAGTCAATGTCGCAGTTTGACAAGAATGTTTCACCACGAAGTACACGAAGAAACACGAAGGTTTTGAAAAAACAATTTATGAATTGGAATTGGAAACCCGGGTTAATCGTGTTCGTGTGCATACGCCCCATGCGGATGGGCATGAACATGCTGATGCACCTGCACCTTTTGGTCGAAATGAATTCTGCCGTTGTTCATAGTGTAGATGGAATCAGTAATCTCGGTTAGAAATTCGATTTCATGGGAGATCAATATATAGGTAAGATCGAGGTCGGACAGCACACGTTTTAGAATTGCTTTGGTTTTGTCGTCCAGGCCGCTGGTCGGTTCGTCCATAAGCAAAACTTCGGGCTGCATGGCCAGGACCGTCGCAAGTGAGACCAGCTTTTTTTCTCCACCGGACAATTTGTAAGTTATGCGGTCTTCAAAGCCGGCCAGTCCCAAAAACTTCAAAGTGTTTATGGCAATCTCCACGGCTTCATTCTGAGACTTGCCCAGGTTCAAAGGGCCGAAAGCCACATCTTCCAGAACCGTCGGAGAAAACAACTGGTCGTCGGCATCCTGAAAAAGAAGGCCGATTTTTCGGCGAATTTTTCTAAAATCTTTTTCCGTCCTGGCAGGCCGGTTGTAGATCTCTATGCTGCCTGATGTAGGTTTTAAAAGCCCCATGATAACGTGAAACAGGGTGGTTTTTCCGCTGCCGTTGGGTCCCATCAGACCGAAGCGGTCGCCGCTGTTCAGCTTTAAGTTAAGCTTGTCGAGGACCGGGGAACTGCCCGCATAGCTGAAACAAATATCTTTAATATGGATAATCAGATTGTTTTTTTCCACTCCAGTACTCCCAATGCCAGAATAACAGCTATCATCAAAGCCAGCGAAACGATGTCTTTCCTATTTAAGGAAAATTTACTCAAACTGTAAAGATTTCCATTGAAACCGCGGCACAGCATGGCATTGTAGACTCTTTGAGCGCGGTCGAAACTTCGGATCAGCAGCATACCCACCATATAGGCCAAAGTTTTGTAAGTATGGAGGCTGTTCCCCGGAATAAAACCTCGCATCTTCATGGAATTTTTAAGCCGGACATACTCTCTATGCATGACATGGATATAACGGTAAGTAAAGAAAAACAGGTGAACGATTTTGGGGGGGATTCCCAGTGCGCGCAAGGCGTGGCCCAAAGTAGAGATAGGGGTGGATGCAACCAGTGCTATCAGCATGAGCATCATGGCATTGGATTTGACGCTGATTCCGGCCGCGTAGAGCACCCCTTCACGAGTGACGGCCAGCGGTCCCATGAAAAAGAGCGGTTCACCTTTGAAAGTAAAAGGGAGAAAAAGCCACAGGAAAACAATTAGCAGGTTGACAGGTATCAGCCGCCGGCCAAGTTCCATAAACGGAATTTGTGTCATCAGCACGATAAAAACTCCCAATACCAGGGCTGCCGTCAAAACTTGGAACTGCCGGGCTGTGGCCACAACAATGGAGAAAAGGAATACCACGACAATCTTGACGCGAGGATCAAGATGGCGAATGAAAGAATCACCATTGGAAAGTTCTTCAAACATCAGTCGTTTCTTCGCCGGTTTGCAACGTACAGGGCAATACCCACCAGTCCTAATATATAGCCAATGCCTCCCAGGATTTCAGTTATTCCGGGTTCGCGGTCCATGGATTTTGCCAGCATATTGGTAATCGGTGCAAGTTTCTTGTCAAGCGACTTGTCAATCATTTGCTGAAGCGCTTGACGTTCAAGATAAACATGGGCCGGAATCGAGTCGGCCGCCTTGGTCTTTACAGTAGCTGAATCTTCCGATGTCTCTTTTGAGCCTTCATCGGGTGCATTTTCCATGGGGCTATGTCCAACGTTACCAACAGCTGCAAGAATCTCCTTGGCAGGTATGGTCCATTCAGCCAGATGTCCCATGGAAGCTTTTAAGACAACCTTGAGCGCTGACTTTTTAGGAACCTTGAAGGAAAACTCACCGTTTTTATCGGTCTTGCCGTCAAGAAGCTGGTTTCCATCTGTATCGTAAACAACGACAATTGAATTTACGGCTTTCCGGCCCCGGCTGAATTTACTTTGGGTGAAGACCGTATCGCCTTCAACCCAGGCAAAAATAACAGCCTTGTGAGCAGAGGCAGAGCCGGCGGAAATGCCAAGCCACAGCATCATAATAGTAAGATACACACATAACCTTAAGTTTCCCTTTGTATTCATAAACACCTGCTTCGTTTATTTAGTCCTGAAAACTAGTCCTCCTGACAATGCCTGCCCCGGATTGAAAGGGTTGAAAGAATGGCTATTCCTAAAAGGAATGGACGCGGAATATAGGGTTCATAAATCCCAAATTGCAAGCACCCCGCCAAAAAGACGGCGGGCAAGCAAATTACAAATAAGTTCCAAATTCCAATATCCAATAACCTAAAACACCGAAGGGTTTGGAATTTTGAATTTCGGTTATTGTTATTTGTTTGATATTTGATATTTGTGATTTGGTATTTAATTTGCTCCATTTGAGATAGACGGTATGCCTCTATCAGTGCACTCAAAGCCGGATTTTCCAGGACAATATTAGTTGCTAAGGTGCATAGGTTTTTTCCAATAGTTCCGGTTTGACCTTTTTTAAAAATATGACGCAGGCGACCGTCAAAAAGCCTTCGATCAGCATCACCGGCAAATGGGCGGCAACTAACAGTTTGGCTGCCGGC
>JACNIG010000135.1 GCA_014383215.1 Candidatus Desulfatibia vada
CCGATAGGGGGGCAAATGTTAGGAAGTTTTCAACACGTTAAGCGATCGGCTCGCCGGTATCGGCCCTGCCTTTTTTGCACCTTGAAAGGCTCACGTTAATTTCAAGGCAGAAGTTGGTCCGGTTGAGCCGTCACCCCGGTTGAGTGTGGAGTCAACCAAACTGTTGTTGCTTTGGGTATGTACGATTTAAGTCGCCTTAAATGAACATACCAAGGGCCGAGCAATATTTATCGACCCTTTAGCTAAAACTCAGCTATTATTCCTGTATATAATCACACATGTTGTGTGTCAATAAAAAATAACACAATATGTGGGATGGCCTGATTTGTTCATTCCTTGCTCTCCTCCATCATTCCAATAACGAGATCATATTCTTTAAAGCGCCGAAATTGTAATACTTTTGTAAAATCGAAATCAAACCTGTTGTTTGCGGCAAGATTGCATTAAAGATTATTATCATTTGCGAAGGTTTCAAAAACGCATTGCGTCTATAACATCCATCACCATAATATTGGGGGATAAAATGGAAAAAGCAGCCTGCGTTCATCCCAAAGGAATTCGAGCCAAAGTCCTGTTATCCAGTGTATTCGGCCCGTTTGCTCAGGATGACGAATACGGAAGTCGCACCATCAACCCTATGGAGCTTTACCAGAATCAGGTCACGAGAGTCCAAGGCGGCTTTTCCCTGCGCATGTTTCATCGATCTTTCGGCCTGATGCTTATTCAGACCAACATAAATGCGCCGTGTACCCTCCTTGATTTTCCTTCCCTGACGCGCTTTGCTCAAGAACTCAAACAGAATTATTATGATATCATCGGAATCAGCGCCATCACTCCCAATGTGGGCAAGGTAAAGAAAATGTGCGAACTGATTCGACAGTATCAGCCGAAAGCCACCATTGTAATCGGTGGACACATCTCCAACATGGGCGGCATACATGCAACAATCGATGCGGATCACATCGTTAGAGGGGACGGGATAAAATGGTTCCGGCAGTTTCTCGGTCAAAATTCCAATGACCCGGTCAAGCATCCTATGGCATCTTCGGCCTATGGGACCCGTATCTTGGGGATTAGTCTGCGAGATGAGCCGGGTGATACAGCCGCCATCTTAATCCCCTCGGCAGGGTGTCCGGTAGGATGTAACTTTTGCTCCACGTCTGCCCTGTTTGGCGGGAAAGGTAAGTTTGTCAATTTCTACGAAACCGGCGACGAGCTTTTTGCGGTAATGTGTCGGCTTGAAAAAAAACTTAAGGTTCAATCGTTTTTTGTGCTCGATGAAAATTTTTTGCTTCACCGCAAACGAGCGCTCAGGCTGCTGGAATTGATGCAGGCGAACAATAAAAGTTGGATGTTGAATGTTTTCAGCTCAGCGCGGGTCCTTCGTTCTTATAGCATTGAGCAAATCGTGGGCCTGGGTATCGGCTGGGTTTGGATGGGGATCGAAGGTAAAAGCGCTCAATATCAAAAGCTCAAGGACGTTGACACGCGGGCACTGGTTAAGCTTCTGCAGTCCCACGGGATACGCGTTTTAGGCTCTTCTATCATCGGTTTGGAAAACCATACGCCTGCAACCATAGACCAGGTCATTGACGATGCCGTCAGCCACCAGACCGATTTTCACCAGTTCATGCTTTACACGCCCAATCCGGGAACGCCTTTATATGAAAAATACAAAAAAGATGGGATGCTTCTGAGTGAAGCAGAGTTTTCTCCGGCTGACGCCCACGGGCAATACCGCTTCAATTACCGGCACAAGCATATTCGCAATGGCCGGGAAGAGGGTTTTCTGCTTAAGGCCTTTCGACAGGATTTTGAAATCAACGGTCCCAGTCTTGCTCGGCTGACCCGAACCATGCTGACCGGATGGCAGCGATACAAAAATCATCCAAACCCGCGCATACGAAGGCGTTATGATCGTGAAGTGCATCCCCTGCGCTCGACTTATGCCGGGGCGGTCTGGGCCATGAGGCATTATTTTCGTCACGATAAACGTATGTTCGGAAAAATGGACCGGCTCCTGAAAGACATTTACCGGGAATTTGGCTGGAAAACCCGTATAGCCGGGCTGACAGTGGGCATTTACGCTTATTGCAGTCTGCTTAAAGAAGAACGGCGATTGGCAAACGGTTGGCGATATGAACCCGCTTGCTTTTACGAAAAAAACGCTGCAGCCGTGGCCCTTGAAAGTGCCGGCGTCACTGTTTCCTATGCGCAATACGCGCAAAACAGCGACTACCGGATTCCCACGACGCCGATTGCTGAGTTTGAAAACTGTTCGATTTTGCATAAAGCCAAGGAGGCGAACAAAGGTTTAGGATTGCATCTTAATTGTTGAACCTAAGTGAGCGACTACAGATTCAGGGCTGCTTTTTCTGTAAATTCTCAATTGGTTAGGATTTAGAAAATCGCCGGGCTTCAGAATTTTTCAAAAAAGGCGCTATCAAATACGCTATCTAAGGGTGACCAAATATTTATGATTTGTCAAATTATTCGAGAAGTTGTAAAACGTTTCGGCAGCAATCATAAATATTTGGTCACCGTGAGATGCCATGGCAGACGACCAGGATATCACCTTTTTTGAAAAACCCTGAAGCCCTTTTCCCCGAGGTTATTAATTTACCTTTTTCTTTGTTAAGTAGAGCCTATCCATGAATAAATCTGAGCACTATGTAGTTTCTGGATTTGAAACTTAAAGTGGTTCGTTACATTTTGTGAATGGACACTAGTTAGTGCCCATCCACGAATCCAAAATGAATACGATGGGTTTCCAATTCATAAATGAGATATTTTTTCGATGAGCAAGGCCGCACAAGGGTTTTCGC
>JACNIG010000268.1:0-12500 GCA_014383215.1 Candidatus Desulfatibia vada
CGTAGATTTCATATTCATCCATTTCGCTTCCTTTATATTTCTATTCATCGAACGTTGCTAATCAGCCGCGTGGCTTTTTGCGTCGACTGAATTAGCATTGTTGGGCAATGGATTCGTATTTCCTCGATGGCTATTCCATTGCGTATTGTTCCACTACCTCATTTAGCGTAACAAAAGATATATTCTGACGTCCGTCTTGGAATTCGCTATAGACGATTCGTCTCTGTCGGGTTTTCCGTTGAAATGAGATGGAAGCCAACGCTATGGAGTCCCAGATTAAAGCGTTGGTCTATGCCAATTTCGATGTAATTCCCAAAGTCTCCAGCACTTGTGATGGATTTGCCCACAACAATGGACTTGATAAAGTCGAGCGTGCATGAATCCATATCGATGTTCTTTTGACACTGAGGTGTAACTGGTTTTTCCTGGCCTATTTCTGTATCGTTACCGAAACATACGCTTGCTTCACTAAACCGTAACACAACACCACCAGATAGCATAATCTCTGTCGCCCCCTCAACCGCCCAGATATCCTCAACCGCCCGACCAGCGATTGCAGAATACATTTCCCCGAACGAGGACGCCCAACGCTGCGGGAGCAGGAAATAACGTCCATCCGCCGCGGCGTCTTGATGCCCTTCAAAGTCCGCCACAAGGCGGTAGACGAAGTCGAAGAAGGCCGGTGCTGTTCGAAGATCATCGATTTGCAGATGGACTCGAGCGCGCAGGGCAATTAACACTCGTTCAAACATACGAAGCACGCTGTCCTCATTAAATGCGAGATTGCGGCCTTTCAGTGGAGGCACAATACCGATATTGTGCGACGTTGCCCATGCCTCGCAACCGCTGGTGAATCCCGCTGGAGACACAACCAATCCAAAAAATAGGGTGCCGCCCGAATACCTGTTCATTGTCTGGACGACTGCACACCATTCCTGTATGTGCGCTGGTTCCGCCCGGCGCGAAAAACGCTTACAGCTTACGAGAAGCACAACTTTCGGCTGCTCTATCAGTTCTGCGACAAGAACATCCACTTCTTTGGCCGGCGGCCCCTTGAATGAAGCGACTTCTGAAAAAAGTGCGCTCTCGATCTGAACCTTTTTGTTGTGCTCTATCGTGACGCCACCACCTAATGCTCGTTCTGCGATTTCGAAGCATTGACGCTCCAACTCGTTCTTGAAGTTCATCTATATACCTTTTCGCCAGAAGCCAGCATCATGCCAGGCTCAAGTTTCTCTGCCCGTACCTTCTTCAATGTATTCCCATCTCGAACGACGAAGACCGCGTCAGCAGTAACTGACAGTACAGTGGGGCCAATTTGTTTTCGAAGCACGCGCGATGAGAAACGTGGGCGAAAAATTTCTGTCACTGGCTGGGCGAGGAACTCCCCTCCGTCGGTTGGCTTCAAGTTATAGATACCAAGATCCGCTACATAAAGAACAAGGCCCACCTCATCATCTGCCAAAACCCTTTCCGGCTCCCCTCGCAAACGTTCGACGAGAGCGTCTACCTCTACAAGCTTGCCATCACTGTCAACAAGTATGATTTGTTCCGTTGGGATTCCCATGTTACTTATCCCTCGTCGCAAACTGCGTCCGAGCTTGCGCAAGTATGGCATCGCGCTCGCTTGCTGACAGCATATTTGGATGAGGTTTGGAACTTCCCTGTACCTGAAGCAATTTCGGAATTCCGTCGGGGTCAGCTCCGATAATATAGCCAGGGTCGCCATCGATCACGAGCATCTTTATTTTGCACTCACACCGAGCACAGACGACATATTCGTCTTGAAATGGTGGCATGATCGTCACAACACCTCCACAGTTGCACTTCAGCGGAAAGGGTTTACCGGCCTCCAGCGCAGCCTCGGCCACAAAGGAATAAAGATCAAACTGCAATTGCTTTTGTGACATATTTTGTCCTTTCGGCCATCCGGAAATCCAGTACCGTTTGATGATCAAGTGTAGTTGCCCAACGCCCGGGCTGACATGCTGAAAAAGCAGATAGCTATTTTCGCAAAAGCGAATTTAAAACGGTATCCGCAGAAACAATAAAAGTACAAGCTTTTTCAGTCAGCGTCCAGCCTGTTGTTATGACTTAATATTTTACATATTTCAGAAATAATTTTTGACAATTTTTTATTTGATAATGATTTCAGGGAATATTGAATACCGCTTTCTTTTGCGGCTTCGCTTTTATTATAAAGCTCAATAATTTGTTTCTTGGTCCACTTTTTGGCGAAAAAACCTGGAGCAAGTGTATACTGCTCTGGTAAATACCAAAATTCCTCCCCTGTGGAATCAATTACTTTTATTTCATCACCATTTTCGAGCGACCCTGATATAACACAAATATTTCCCAATTGTTCGATATCTGATGCAGACCAAAGATCATCCTCTGTGATTACTATTGCAGGATACTTAGGGCTTCTAAATAAGATTTTAAAATTGATTTGCTCATCATTCATATTTGAGTTTTCTCATGGGCATAGCGTCGGGCACCACCTGGACCAAAAAGCCGGATGGTTTTTTCGGCGTTAAACTCATGTTATGGTAAATGTTCCAGGTCATCCATATCATCGATCTTCCAAATTACGTTTCTGCCATAACTGTCTTAATGTTCATCCTTTAGGACGTCGCCGCCAGACGCTTTTTAGGAAGCGGGTGACTGCCATTCATCCAACACATGAGAGACTTGAGCATGCACTTGTTCACGCGCTTGCCTTCTCTCAAAACCAGTCAGAAGCAGTTCATCGTAGTTTGTTTCTTGGTGGCGAACATGGACAGCGACTGCGAGATTAATCGCTTTTTTATCCAACTCTTTGGCCACTGCGCTTCGTCCGACGCGCCCGCTATATTTACGGCAGGAATGCTCTGCGATCACTTTCTCTCTTCCTGTCGGACAATTCGGATACAATTCACGAACGCGGGCTGCAAAACTTGCTATGTATTCCTCATCAAGTTCGGCTCTGCGAATAGCTGCGTAAGCGCGCCTCAGTTTACGTGTGTCTGCGTCCGCCTTGCACTCGTGCTCTGCCAATTCAATTGCTGCATTCTCTACCAGCAAACCCTGCCTTTCGTAACGTTTACGTGCTCTGCTCCACTTAAGGACGATGGCTGCGAGTTTCGAGTATTTTCGAGAACGGCGAGTGAGAGCAACGTCGCCGGAAGGCAGGAAGACTAAATGGTCAAGGTCTGCACAGCTCGGACATGCAGCGCCCTTGTCATCGCCTTGGAGTAATATCCAGGCACCGTGGCCGAGATTCTCGTCGCATTCATCACATCTCGACTCGCGGCTTGATATAAACACCTTGAGTTCGTTCTTTTGCTTTCTTTCGCGCTTAGCCATCTTGGATATTCCGTTTCATAAGGTAGTGCTCAGCTTATTTAATAATTTCCTTAATTCGTCGATACTATAAATTTCCTTTATAGCACTCATGGGAATACGATTTAATTCATGATTTAATTCCGCAAGATCGACATTGACCAGTCCACCCATTGCACCAATTCGATATTTTAGTTGAAAGGCAAGGTCGTTCATTGAGCCCAATACGCTCCGATTATTCGTCTTTGCGATTATAATTTCGCGATGTTCATCCAGTACGATCTCGATTTGATTCTGCGGAAAGTTTTCCCAGAGAAGATTTTTAAATAAATTCTGTCCAAACACTTCTCGGACATTTTCAAATTGAGGTTTCTTAAGTCCTGGTACGAAAAATGAATAGAGCGTCGCATCGTGTGTAAAAAGAATACATTTCCTTCTATCGATTCTCAAAAGATTTGCGTGCCAACTGCCAACATCATTAGAAGAAATAGTCCCTTCCGATGGTTTGGTTTTTAATTCAGTTAGCAACTTTTTTGTGCAACGAAGTATTGCCATGATTCATTTATATGGCACATAACGGTTGGCGTGAGGGGGTGGAAAAGCCAAGCGCAAAGCGCTTTGGCTTTATCCAGTCCCTCTCGACGCCTTTGTTCTGCTCGTCTTTAATTTAATCATCATATGTAAATGACGTAGGAAGACTTTTACAGTACTCACGAAAATCTTGAATAGAGCAGTCTAACTTCTCAACCTGCGGAAAAACTTCCTTTACTCTTTTTTGAAAATGCTTTTCCTGATTAGATGGATTTATCACTTTAAGCTCCAGATCTGGTCTTATTACATCTTTAACGAATAGTTTTCCCAAATGATCAATATCAGCTTCTGGGAAACTGTAACCAGCTATGATGATTTTCTGTGTTAGCGGTAATAATGAATGAATACGCCTTCTCATGACTGTAGGGTACCAATGTTTATAAAGCTCTTTATACCTGCTTGGTGGCATGAAAATAGGCTTAAACCACTCATCTTTAAAGAATATGTGGCCTAAAGTGTTTCTACGGATTTCCTCATCAGAGGCTTTCCTAGTTATTTTCGTTGTTCCTCCATTCTTGTTATGCTCAACACCCAATAATCTCGCAACACTAGACATTCGTGAATACGATTTCGGGCCGAGATAGAGGGTGGTGGGCTGACCGCTATTATCAGTTTTGTGATCCCATTCGAAAAGAAAAATTGCACCATGAACATGAAATAATTGGATTAAAGACGATATTTGCAAGCTCTTTTGACCCTTCCTCATTAAGGGAAAAACATTACTAATTCCAAGACCAGTTGTCGGAAACCAAAAATGTGAATGAAAAAGCAATGCGTCAGCCATTAATGAATCCCAATTAAAATTTATAATGAAATCACCAGGCTCAAGGGCTTCGCATAACATTTTATGGTATTTACATACCTTATTCGGTTCACGCATTGTGTTTGGTTCTGTTACAGATGACCTAATTATTGCTTCGAAATCTTCAAGTATCCACCATCCTTTGTCAGCACTTCTAATGTCGTTTTCTAATACTGAATATAGAGATTCTAGCGTAAAACCTTTTTCTTGTAAAATAGTCCAAAAGTCGGTCTTTGCCATTTTTTTGGATGGATCTTCAGGGATATTGAAGCGCTTTCTTAGGTATTGGCCAAGCTGGAACGAGTGTTTTAAACCTGTATCAGTAGAAAAAGTTGGAGCACCCTCTCCACTATTTGTGTCTATCCCGGCAAGTAGCTTCCCCACTATATTTTCCTGTGTTGGAAAATTCGATTTTCCATCTTCATAGCAGTAGGATGCGCCGGCTCCTAGAATTATTGCAGTAGTAACACCATCCATCTTCGATAATTTAAATCCTAAAAATAAGCAGAACAGATATTAGTGGGAATCCTGGTTATTCAATATGCGGGATTCCCGATAGCAACTTATTGCGGGCCAAGCTATAATATGTATGGACCTCATATGTTGTTATTATTATAAGGTTTTAATATGAAATCATTACAATAGTAGAACAATTTTATCAAGATCAATAAAATCGTGTTACGATTTTATGAAACTCCCGCAGAATAGCAGCGGGATCTAAATAGCGAAAGGCTAAAATTCCTATCTTTCATTTGAATTCATCCTGCACTGTCCCGAACGAGTGGGATCTCCACGGCGTTTCGACCCCGTGAAACGTGATTTCCGCTTCGCTCCAACCCCGGAGGCGGGATCTACGCTTCGCTTCGACAAGCAACGGGGAATTCAAATTTCATATGTGAACCCTGCCTGTCCCGCCGTAGCCCGGTGAAGGCGGAAACCTCTGAACCTGTGAACGGTTACCATATATCATGCATCAAGAATCCAGTAACCCGAAACTCGCATCCTGTATCTTGAATCCTGTATCATGCATCATGCATCTTTGATTCTGTCTTGACATAGCACCCACTTTTAGCCATACTCCGGCAACATCAAGTTCCTATCTTTTATTAGCCGGTTCCAGAACCCTAACTTCAGTAAAGCCATAGCAGATAAGGGTACATCATGACGTACAAAATCGGATTTGCAGGCACTGACGGCAGAACCCTTCTCAGCGCATTGGTCACTTCAACAGCCACGAGTACAACCCATGGGGACGACTTCAAAGGTGTGGTTATACGCGGCATGCCGGCCATGCCGGCGTTTGCATCGTTGATGCAGTGGCCGGTGGAATTTATCCCCACCGAAGATAATAGCAAAGCAGGGTATGCTGCTGCAATGATTGAAGCTCTTAAAAACGGCGCCATCGACTGCATTGTCCCCATGCCGGAGGATTTACTGCTCGAAGGACTGGTTGATGAGCTGGCAGCAGCCGGCTTTCATGACCGTATTGTCGGTTTTACTAGTGAAAATGCCTTTATTGAAGGCGGCAAGATTGCCTGCAAACAGCTTTGTCGGGACTATCAAATTCCCGTGGCCGACAAATGGTACGCGGTCGATGCCAGGGATTACGGCGCGGTTTTGCAAAAATCACTGTCGCTGATCGACGCATATGGCGGTGCTGTGCTCAAATTCCCTTACAGCGCCGGCGGTAAGGGCGCACGTATCATTCTAAACGCATGGGAAGTCAAAGAGGTCTATGACACCCTGATAAAAGATTATAAAAAAAACTATAAAAAACTTTTTGGTAATAAAAGAGAATGGCCGCTTTTAATCGAATCCAGAATGTCGGGAGTTGAAATATCATTTAATATTCTGATCGACAAAAACGGCAATTTTCAAATCCTGCCCACTTCCATGGACTATCCGGAACGTTTTCCCGGCCCCGCCAGCAAGGACAATCCCATTACCGGCGGCATGGGCAGCATCTCGCCCCATCCCATGGAGACACCCGCACTGTTTGCAATGGTGGCCGCAGATATTGTCAAGCCGTTCATCAAGGCCCTGAAAGATAAAAACACGCTGCGTCCCTGCCTGGTCTATCCGGGTTGTTATTTGTCCTTTGACCACAACATGGCCCCGACCAGAATCAGGGTCTGTGAAATCAATATTCGCCCCCCCGAACCGGAATGGCAGCCGATTATCCGCAGAGTCAGAAACCTGGGAGCGTTGTTTAAAGCCACCATCGATGGCAACTTGAACGAGGTTGTCCCGGAAATACGATCGGAACAGATCTCTATCTGCACGGCCCTGGTTACCGGACCCGGCGGCCCTCAGGGACAAAAAGGATATCCCTGGTCCTGTACCAAGGGCGAGCCGGTCGAGATCGATTTTAATTATCTAAAGAAGAAAAATGTTCAGGTGATCCCCTCTGCCATGACCTATTCAGCAGAAGACAACGTGTTCAAATCAGACGGCACCCGGGTGCTCTACTGCAATGTGAACGCCGCTGTAAAAGAAGGCCAAAGCAGAGCGCAGGTGGCTGAAAAACTGCGCCGGAAAGTGCTGGCCGCCTATGAAAACAATAAAATCAGGGTAATCCCGCGTGAAAACCCTGAAGGCAACCGGCTGGATTTGCGCTCTGACATAGGGACGCATTTTAATATAACCGCAGACCTGCTCCCAACTACTTGACATAAATTCAACATCCGTATATTATCAGGTGATTATGAGCTTTTTTAATTATCACAATTCTGCTACCAGGAGAGAAAAGACACCATGAAGGACCCTGTCGATACAAAATTAAAAGCCGAAATTGACGAAATCATGAAAAAAGTTAAAACCGTTTTGAAAAACATTGAAATCCACGACCCAATCAAAGACCAAACAACCAACGAAAGTCAAAATTTAACAAATTGATCACTTCAGATCATATTAGCTGTTGACAATTATATATATTTTAGAGTTAATATACGATATTAAACACTTTTTTTGAGGAGGCGCCATGGCTTTAACCAAGAGTGATATTGTTGCAAAGGTTCATGATCTGGGTTTTACCAAGAAAAAGTCTGTGGATATTATCGAAACTCTGCTGGAAACAATCAAAAGCACGCTGGAAAAGAGTGATGATGTCCTGATCTCTGGATTTGGAAAATTCTGTGTGAAGCAAAAGAATCAACGCAGAGGGCGAAACCCGGCTACCGGCGCCGACTTAATTTTGAAAGAAAGAAAAGTTGTGACCTTTAAATGTTCCGGCAAATTACGGAAGAAGATCGACGGTCCAGGGTAGTACCACTCCTTGTTTTTTTGCTTCACGATTAATACGAGCTAAGCCAAAGATACTCATAAGGATCCATTCGCAGCGAATGCGTGCCGCACTCTTTGCCGCTGAAAAGGTCTTTCAACCTTAAAGGAATCCCCTTCCTGTCCAGTCCAACCACAACCTGTTGTGATGAAGTATTTGTAAGGGCATATATAGTCTGTTCCTTACAATACCTTGCGATTCCAAACACCTTAGGGTCAATCTCCAATACTTCAAAAGATGCGTTGGGGTGCAAAGCCGGCTGCTTTCTCCTGACTTTAATCAGCTCAATATAGGGATAAAAAATCCTGGAACGAAACGTTCCAGGATCTTTTAATTGTGATAAAATATTATCGACCTGTAATTTTTCCCGGTTGATGGTTCTGGCTCTCTGCGTTTGCCTGACACCCTCTTGCCAGTTCCGCGATCCCAAAATGCTGTGAATATAGGTAGCCGGCACTCCCGGCAAAGCATACTGGATCGACTGCGAGGCCAAAAATCTTTTGGTATGCAAAGGATCTGTCTTGGATGCCTGGTTGCAAAAGGCGTCCACATAGGTAATATTCAGCTCATAGGGGCTCTCGGATCCGTCTGTATTTTTCTTATACGAAACCCGGCCGCCATTTGCTTTTACCGTCTGAATCAGCTTGTCGATTTCAGCCTGCGGCAATATACCTTCCAGGGGGCGGACACCAACGCCGTCATGGGATGCCGTAAAATTGAAAAAGGTGTTGCTGTCAGATGTTAAATGCAGTCCTTTAGTCCAATCAGACAGTACCGTTGTATCCTCGCTGACAAAAGTATAGAAAAGCAACGGCGGCAGCGTAAAGTTGTAAACCATTTGGGCTTCATTGCGGCCGTTTCCAAAATAGCTGATATTCTCTACGTGGGGTACATTGGTCTCGGTAATCAAAATGACTTCCGGTGCCGCCACGTCCAATATGCTCCGAAAAAGTTTAACTATTTCGTGTGTAGAACTTAAATGGATACAGGTTGTGCCGATCTCCTTCCACAGATAGGCAATGGCGTCAAGACGTATGCTGGTGCCGCCCTGCTTTACATAAAATAGAAGGGCCTCAATCATTTTCAAAAGAACATCCAGACTTTTAAAATTAAGATCGATCTGATCGGCACTGAAAGTTGTCCACACATACACGGTTTTGCCGGAACTTTTTTCAAATTCAGTCAGTAGCGGCAAGGATCTGGGCCTTGTGACCAGAGACAGATCAATTGCAGGATCGACTTCAATGGCAAGCTTTTCAAAGCCCGGGACCTCCTCTAAATAGTTCTGAAACCATGTGCTCTGTGCTGAAACGTGATTGAGCACAAGATCGAACATCAGCTTGAAATTTTCGCCAAGCGGTTGAAGATCATCCCAGGCTCCAAGCTCGGGATTAACGGTAAAAAAGTCCATAACGGAGAAACCGTCATCCGAAGAAAAAGGGAAAAACGGCAGGATATGGATGGTGGAAAAGACGTCTTTGAATTGTTGGCCGGCGAATTTATGCAGCGTTCTTAAGGGAACTTCTCCCTTTTGATTCAACGTATCGCCGTAAGTGATCAAAAACACATCTTTTTCAGAAAAATAGCCCTTGCCCTGCCCTGCTTTGACTGGAAATTTTTTCATTAAGGCAGCAATTCTTTCAAAAGCCAGACTCCCTTTTTCCGAACCATATATCTTGTCCAGAATATGCCGAATCTCATCCATGCCTTTCATCGCCCAACCCCCCTAACAATAGCTTCCGATCTTTTCACAACGATAGTTTCCAATTCAGAAATGAGCAATTTTTGTCCTGATCAAGGCCGCACAAGGGTTTTCATCCGAGGCGTACTTTAGTACGTCGAGGATGGAAACCCGCGGAGAACGCAGAGCAGGGCAAAAATGGCCATTTATGGATGGAAACTAATTAAATTGTGATCTTGTAGGCCTTTATCTTGCTCAGCAACGAAGGATAGCTGATCTCAAGCAACTCTCCGGCTTTGGTGCGGTTGCCCCCGGTTGCAATCAGCGCTTTTGTTATCAGCTCTTTTTCCATAACTTTGTGAGCGTTCTTTAAGGAATATCCGTCAAAAACATCGGCCGGCATTTCCACTCCCGCTTTTACGGTCAAGCCGGCCGGAAAATTTTCAGGTTTCAAGATTGTATCTTCGGCCAGCACCACGGCCCGTTCCATGGCATTTTCCAATTCACGGACATTTCCCGGCCATTTGGATTCCAGTAACAAAGACATGGCGGCAGGCGCTATCTCTTTAATGTTCTTGCCGAATCTTTTGTTAAAGCAGGCCAGAAAATGCTGACTGAGCAGGGGTACGTCTTCGGGCCGCTCTCTCAACGGCGGCAGCTTTATCGGCAATACGTTCAGCCTGTAAAACAGATCTTCTCTAAAAGCGCCTGTTTTGATCTCATCTTCAAGATTTTTAGAAGTGGCTGTAATAACCCGTACATCGACCTTCTTTGTTTTTGAATCCCCGATCGGTCTAATTTCATTTTCCTGCAATACCCGCAATAGTTTTACCTGCAAAGAGGGCGGCAACTCTCCAATCTCGTCAAGAAAAAGGGTTCCGCCGTCGGCTTCTTCAAAAAGTCCTTTTTTATTGCGGTCGGCACCGGTAAAAGCGCCTTTTTTATATCCAAAAAGCTCACTTTCCAGCAAATTTTCGGGTATGCCCCCGCAGTTCACGGGTACAAAGGGCTTTGCTGATCTTGCCCCTGCAAAATGGACGCCTTTGGCAATTAATTCCTTCCCGGTTCCGCTTTCACCGGAAATCAGCACCGTGGTATTGTATTGTGCGACTTTTTCAGCCAGAGTGAACACAGACCGCATGGCCTTGCTCTGGGCCACCATATTGCCGAAATTGTAGTTTTCTCCGATTTTTCTTATCCGCTCTTTGAGCTGGATATTTTCTCGTTTCAGGCGTTCGCGCTCTTCGGCCTTTTTAAGTACAAGATGGACCTCATCGGTTTTAAAAGGTTTTGAAATATAGTCATAAGCCCCCTGTTTAATGGCCTCGATCGCCGTGCCGATAGTACCGTATGCCGACATCATAATGACGGTGGTTGATCCTATCTTTGCACGGGCCTGTTTCAAAAATTCCATCCCATCCATATTGGGCATTTTTATGTCACAGAGAATATAATCATACTGGTTCTGATCAACCTTATTTAACCCTTCATAGCCATCTGGAGCCGTATCCACAGCATAGCCGGATTTCTTCATTAGCTTGCTGAGCATGTGACGCATATTCTCTTCATCGTCAATGATCAACAAGCGCTTAGCCGCACCCTCTGTATTATGTACATCGTATTCATTCATATCCATAATCCACACAAATCCATTTGAAATGTAAATCCTAGCCCGATCCAGCCGGAACCAAAAACCATTTGCCACAAAGGCCCAAAGACACAAATGTCAGTGATCAGTTATCGGTTATCAGTAATCAGTTTCTCCTTACTGATCACTGCTCACTGATGACTTTTCACCCGTGACTGCCTTTGTATCTTAGTGGCAAGATAAAAAATCTTTGCCACTAAAACACGAATTTTACGCAAGTGGTAGATATACTGCCATGGTAGTACCCATGCCCTCTTTGCTGCTGGCTTCGATTTTTCCCCCGATTCCTTCGAGAATCATAAAGCTGACGGAAAGCCCCAGACCGGTTCCTTTACCGGGTTCTTTGGTTGTATAAAAAGGATCAAAAATATTGTCTATATCTTCCTTTTTAATCCCTAAGCCGTTGTCGATAATCTCAACTTTTAATACACGTGTTTTATCATTGGTATCAGCCTGTGGATTTGGCTCGACCTTGCTTTTGATCGTTATTCTGCCATTGAGCCGTTCGTTAGCATGGGCAACTGCATCGGCAGCATTAAGCAGCAAATTCAGAAAGACCTGACGCAGATGATCGGGATCAGCGATGACGCTATCGCTCTGAGCTCCCAGATCGAGCTGTAAGTCAATCTGCGACATAACGGGCTGAAACTTAACGGTCTCAAGGATGTCATTGACGATTTCATGGACCGCAACAACTTGAGGACTGTCGATTGAAGGCCTTGCAAAATCAAGAAGTTGTCTGATAATCGTATGAATTCGATTTATTTCCTTCTCTGTACGAAGTATAAATTCTCCCCTGTCTTCTTCCGAAATATCATTCTGTTTAAGCAACTCAAGATAACCGGTGACAATGCCAATTGGATTCCCGATTTCATGGGCTATCCCCGAAGAGAGTCGGCCGATGGATGACAATTTTTCCGCCCGTATAACCTCCTGCTGCGCTTTTTTTAACTCAATATTGGTCTTTTCAAGGGTCTTCACGGTTGTCCGCAGGTTCTCTTTATCGGCGGCAATGTGCGTCAGCATGTTGTTTAACGCCCTGGAGAGTTTGTTGAACTCATTATCCCCTGCCTCAGACAGGAAAAACATTTCATCATCTTCGGTGTATTCATCAGCTCTTTTTACCAGTCGCTGCAACGGTTTCACCGTCAGCTTCATCATGCGGTAAAGACCGGCA
>JACNIG010000164.1 GCA_014383215.1 Candidatus Desulfatibia vada
TTTGAAGTGACTAAAGTGAGCTAAAGTGCCTAAAGTTATGGAGTCGCTTTGCTCCACTGATTTTATATGATTGACAGAATTCCTTAACTTTAGCTCACTTTAGATCACTTCAAACTTTAGGCACTTATTAGGGTTATACCAATGCCGGGGGACGCTCTAATGATGGTCTATTTATAAAAAATTTTAGTTCCGGCAGGGTTGTCGATATAAGTTTGACCCCAAAATAGGACTCCAGGGTACGTTTGATCGCCCCCCGCACCTGATTTATGGAAACGTTGTGTGAAAGTTCCCGTTGCATGGATGTTACGCCGATATCTTTAAAGCCGCATGGATGTATCCAGCCAAAGGGGTTGAGCGCGAGATTGACGTTTAATGCAAAGCCATGATAGCAGACTCCCTGCCGCACAGCAATGCCGATACTGCCGATTTTGCTGTTTCCGATCCAGATTCCACGGTTTGCAGGATTGCTATCAGCCGGTATCCCCCAACCTGCAAGCACCCGGAGCATAATTTCCTCAAGGCTCGCCACATAATCGGACACTTGCATACCGGCTGCTTGCAGATCAATGATAGGATAAACCACCAGTTGGCCGGGTCCGTGAAACGTAATGTTTCCACCCCTGTCGGTCTGAATGATCGCAATGTTCAATTTTTCTAAAAACGTTCTGGATACTTTCAGATTTACCAGGCCTCCTCGGCGGCCCATTGTGAATACAGGAGGGTGTTCCAGCAGCAAGACAATATCACGGTTAATGATTTCGTTGCGTCTGGCATCAACAAGCTGTCGTTGCAACTCCAGGATTTGCAGGTAATCAACTACAGGCAGTTCCGCACAGAACCATTTATTGCCGGCCGTATCGGTCATCAAATCAGCTCTCTTTTTAGACGTTAAGTCCCTACAGCCTCGTATCTGCTTGAACTTCATGTACACAACAGAGGTTTTTTTGCAAGTTTTATGTGTTCGGAAAATCTTGATATATTATAAAAAATTACTTGCGGTTAAGGTCAAGCAAAACTTTTAAATATTGACATCGCGGCCTCCGTTCAACTAAATTTAAAAAATCATTTCTAAACCAAATCTTTCACTCTATATTAGAGTGATCCCAAGGATCCCAAGGATCCCAAGGATCCCAAGGATTCAAGGGTTCAAGGGTTCGAGTGAAATACTTTAAAATATCTATGCCTTAAAAGTTTTGCAGAAGTTGCAAGGATACTCAAAACGATTATAAAATCCATTGAAAGCAAACACTTGACCCCTCGATCCCTTGAATCCTTGGACCCTCTTCTCCAACTAAATTGGAGAAGAACCTAATTTTAAAGGTCTTTTGTGGAACAGCTAGTACACTTTGATAATGACCATGGTGAAAAACTCACAGGGACGCTCCATTTGCCGGACGCACCCAACGGGTGCGGCATCGTCTTCGGGCACTGCTTCACCTGCAGCCGGCACACCACCATCCTGCGCCGGATCTGCAGCGACCTGACCCTGGAAGGTTTTATGGCCTTGCGATTTGACTTTTCCGGCAACGGTCAAAGCGAGGGCGAATTTGCGAAATCGACCTATTCCAAACAGATTTCCGAAATGAAGACGGCCGCCGCTTTGCTGGAAAGAAAAGGCGCCGTCTGGATAGGTCTTGCCGGACACAGCATGGGCGCTGCAATTGCCCTGCTTACCGCCGCCCAACTGGACGTTGTCAAGGCCGTATGCGTTTTGGCAGGACGGTTGTCGGGATTGAACGCAGCCCATTTTTTAAGCCCTGATCAGCGCCAACAGCTCCAGAGCGCCGGCAGCGTCTCCTTCAGCAGCCGCGGGCGCTCGCTGGAGCTTTCAAACCGATTTTTTGCCGATGCCGGGCAATATAATCTCCCGCAAGTTGTTGCCGCTTTGAAACCGCCTTTACTGGTAGTCCACGGTGATCGCGACGAAATCATCCCCGTGCAGGAGGCTCATCAGGCACACGCCTTGAATCCCGTGGGAACAACCCTGGCCGTTATTCCGGATGCAGATCACATGTTCAGCGATGCACAGCATTGCCGGCAGATTTCCGAGCTGGTAGTGACGTGGTTCAAAAAGCAAAAGCAGGAACACCCCCATGGCCCTTTTTGAAACATTGAATTTAGACTATATCGACGCCCAGTACCAGGTGTGGAAAGCCGATCCGAATGCGGTTTCCCGTGACTGGCGATTTTTCTTTGAAGGCTTTGAAATGGCTAACGCCGGAGAACCCGGCGTGCCGGTGGTCTGTGACGAAGACCAGGCACTTTTACAATCCCGCGTCCAAGCGCTCATCCACCGTTATCGAGATGTGGGACATCTGCTGGCCTGTCTGGACCCGCTGGTGGCGTGCCCTACCGACCACCCCCTGCTGGATCTTTCCGCCTTTGAACTGACCCTTAAAGATCTGGACACAGAATTTTTTGCCCCGGATTTGCTTAAGACCGGGCGGGCAGTGTTGCGGGATATCATCAAAACTCTGAAGGAGACCTACTGCCGCTCTATCGGGGTCGAATTCATGCACTTGCAGGATCCGGCAGAGCGCCGCTGGTTGCAGGATCGCATGGAGCCGGTTCGCAATCGGCCTTCTCTGGACAGCAAAACCAAGATTTACATCCTGGAAAAGATTTGCCGTGCCACCCTTTTTGAGCAATTCTTGCATAAAAAATATTTAGGTCAGACTCGCTTCTCCCTTGAAGGGGCCGAGGCGATCATCGCCATGCTTTATGATTTTGTTCGTTTTGCAGCCGTGCAGGGATGCCGGGAGATTATCATGGGGATGGCTCACCGCGGTCGCATCAATGTTCAGTCCCATATCCTCGGGAAAAGCTACGAAGAAGTTTTCACCGAATTTGAAAGCTGCTTGGATCCGGACAGCCAGTTTGGAGCCGGCGATGTCAAATACCACAACGGTTATATGGGAGACATCAAAACAGACGACGATCATCGGCTGCGCATCATGCTGCTAAATAACCCCAGCCATTTGGAGTCGATCGATCCGGTTGTTCAAGGATTTGCCCGCGCCCGGCTGGACCTGCTGGGTACCGATAATCAGAACCTTATTTTTCCGCTGCTGATCCATGGCGATGCCGCCTTTGCCGGACAGGGAATCGTGGCTGAAACCCTGAACATGAGCCAACTGGCCGGTTACACTACCGGGGGCACCATCCACCTGGTGATCAATAATCAGATCGGCTATACAACACTTCCCGAAGATGCCCGCAGCACCCGTTATGCCACCGATATGGCAAAAATGCTGATGGTCCCCATCTTTCATGTGCACGGGGAAGACCCTGAAGCTGCGGTTCACGTCATGCGGCTTGCCGCCGAGTACCGGCTGGCGTTTAACAAGGATGTTGTCATCGATGTCATCTGCTACCGCCGATACGGCCACAACGAAGGCGACGAGCCCTACTTTACCCAGCCGCTGATGTACGACCGCATCCGGGAGCGGCCCTCGCTTTACAGCATGTACGCCCGAAAGCTGCTGGAGGAAGGCCGGGTTAAAACCGCTGATATCAAACAGCTCGAAAATACAATCACGGGAGAGCTTGAAGACGCCTTACAGACGGTTCGGCAAAGCGTTTGTTTATTCCCCCAATCCCGATTTTACGAAAACTGGCACGGTTTTCACGGCAATTACTCCCATACGATCGTGAAAACCGGTCTTGCCCGCAAAAAACTCATCACCCTCGCCCGCAAACTGAATACGGTTCCAAAGGACTTTTCCTTGAACCCCAAACTGGCACGCCTGCTGCAAAAGCGGCTGGAGGCCGTTGAAAAAGGAACCGGGATCGACTGGGCCAATGCCGAAGCTCTGGCTTTTGCCTCCCTGTTGACCGATGGTTTTTCGGTTCGCCTGAGCGGTCAGGACAGCGGCCGCGGCACCTTCAGTCAGCGCCACAGTGTGTTGGTAGATGCCAAAACCGGCCAAGAGTTTACATCGCAAAATGCCCTCGGCAAAAACCAGGCCCCCTTTCTGGTTTACGACAGCATGCTTTCCGAAGCCGGCATTATGGGGTTTGAATACGGCTACTCAATGGCACAGCCCCTGGGGCTTGTGATCTGGGAAGCACAGTTCGGCGATTTTGCCAACAATGCCCAGGCGGTTATCGATCTTTACATCGCCAGCGGTGAATCCAAATGGCAGCGCCTAAGCGGCCTGGTGCTGCTGCTTCCGCACGGCTGGGAAGGACTGGGGCCGGAACACTCCAGTGCCCGGCTGGAGCGTTTTCTCCAGTTGTGTGCCGACGATAATATGCAGGTTTGCAACATGACGACCCCGGCCCAGTATTTCCACCGGCTGCGCCGCCAGGTAAAAAGCGATTTTCGCAAGCCCCTGATTATTATGGCGCCCAAGAGCCTTTTGCGTCATCGGCTGGCGGTTTCCGATCTTGCGGATCTGACCTCGGGCTCATTTCAGGAAGTCCTTGATGATCCCGATGCATTGATAAAACCCGACCGCATCCTTGTTTGCAGCGGAAAGATTTTTTATGAACTGCTGCAAAGACGCCGGGAACTGAAAAAACTTAATATTGCCATTGTGCGCCTAGAACAGTTTTACCCTTTTCCCGCTAAACAACTGAAAACCGCATTTCAAAAATACAAACAGGCCCGGCATTACTGCTGGGTTCAGGAAGAACCTGAAAATATGGGTGCCTGGCATTTTATGCGGCCCCGTCTTGAAAAATTAACCGGAAAGTCGATTGCATATATCGGCCGCAAGGCTGCCGCCAGCCCGGCCACCGGCTTTCCCAACATATATAAACGCGAGCAGGCCGCAATTATTGACGAAGCTGTGGGGCCTTTATCGCAGATGGAAACCAGCTAGTTTCCATGGTTATTTCATTTTATGAATTGGAAACTATTGAGGGGTCAGGGATCAGGGGGCAGGGGGCAGAGAATGAGTTTTGCTTTATGAGTTATATCTCATTTAGACTGGCGTTATAAAAGTCAGATGGAAGTTATTTCCTGACCCCCGACCCCTGACCCCTGACAACTTTCAATTGAGCTTTTTTCGCTCGATTGAGGTTTTATTAAAGGAGTTCATATGGAAATAGAAATTAAAATACCTCATGTTGGAGAATCGATACAGGAAGCGGTACTGGTAGAATGGTACAAACAGGACGGCGACCGGGTGCAAAAAGATGAACCGCTTTTTGTGATTGAAACCGACAAAGTCACCCTGGAAATCGTGGCCGAGGCCGATGGAGTTTTAAAAATTCTGGTTCCGGCGGGAGCGACCATCGCTATTGGCGCAGTTGTAGGAGCCATAGTTGCCGAAGCCGCCGCCGCGGAGCCCACCCCTCCGGCACCGTCTGAGGCTCCGGTAGAAGCGGTCCCTGAGGCAGCTCCGGAAGAACTGCCGCCTGTCCCGGCACCGGCTGCACCCGCCATGGAGGAAACGACGCCGGCTCAAGTCCGGCCGATCCTCCCGCCTTCCGTACGGCGGCTGGTTGCTGAAAAAAACCTGGATATCACCGCTGTAACCGGCACCGGACCGGGCAACAGAATTACAAAAGGCGATGTACTGCTTTACCTTGAGCGGATGCAGGCCGCGGCTGTGCTGCAGCAGCCTTTGCCGCCGGTTTCTCGCGAACCATCGGTCTTTCGGCCTGAAATTTCGACCACAGCGATTTTGCCTAAAGGCGAAGAAATCACGCGCAAGCCCATGAGCCCGATCCGGCGGCGCATTGCCTCCCGGCTTTTGGAGGCCCGGCGCAACACCGCCATGCTCACCACTTTTAACGAAATCGACATGAGCCGTACCATATCGATTCGTGCCCGGTTTAAGGAAGACTTTAAGAAAAAACACGGGGTATCTTTGGGGTTCATGTCTTTTTTTATCAAAGCCAGCGTGGAGGCCCTTAAGGAATTTCCGGAGATCAATGCCTATATCGAGGGCGATGAAATCGTTTACCACCACTATTATAATATCGGTATTGCCATTGGTACCAGCCGCGGCTTGGTGGTGCCGGTCATTCGAAAGGCCGAAAACTTAAGTTCCGCCCAGCTCGAGCAGGCCATTGTCGATTATGTGGAAAAAATCAAAACCAATCGCCTCGAACTGGCCGATATGGTGGACGGGACCTTTACCATTACCAACGGCGGTGTTTTTGGATCTCTGCTCAGCACGCCGATTTTGAATACTCCCCAAAGCGGCATTCTGGGGATGCACAAAATTGAAAAACGGCCCGTGGTTATCGATGACCAGGTGCAGGTCCGGCCCATGATGTATGTGGCCTTGAGCTATGACCACCGCATCGTGGACGGCCGGGAAGCGGTCACATTCCTGGTAAAGATCAAAGAGCACATTGAAAATCCGGAAGGGATTATAATGGAGATATAGCTATGGCAAAAAAAGAATTATTCGATCTTGTCGTTATCGGTAGCGGCCCCGGGGGCTATGTGGCCGCCGTCCGTGCCGCCCAGTTAGGTTTAAAAACAGCCTGTGTTGAAAAGGAACCACGCTTGGGTGGCGTCTGCCTGAATGTGGGCTGCATCCCCAGCAAAGCCCTGCTGGATTCGAGCGAATACTTCCACCTGGCAAAGGATCACTTTGCCGACCACGGCATCAAGACCGGAAAGCTAAACCTGGATCTTGCCGCCATGATGGCCCGCAAGGAGCAGGTTGTGGCCGAACTTACCGCGAACGTACGCAAGCTTCTGGAAGGCAACAGCATCAGTATCTTCCACGGTACCGCCCGCCTGGCCGGAGCAGATCGCATCGAGGTGAAGCCGACAACCGGTTCCGCCGGCAAGAAAAAAGGTCGGATCATTGAAGCCAAGGCCATCATCCTGGCCACCGGCAGTGTCCCGGTGCAGGTTCCGGGTCTCGAGTTCGACGGCCGACGGATTGTCACTTCAACCGAAGCCCTGGCGTTCGATGCGGTACCCAAGCATCTGGGCATTGTGGGCGGTGGATACATCGGCCTGGAACTGGGAGCGATCTGGCTGCGACTGGGGTCCAAGGTCACCGTGGTGGAAATGCTGCCACAAATCGCCGCTACCATGGACGGCCAGGTGGCCCGGACTTTGGACCGGATTCTCAGGAAGCAGGGACTGGACATTCGCCTGAAAACCAGAGTTTCAGGCGCCAAAATTTCCAGGAACAAAGTCCGGGTGACTTTGGAGGCCGACGGCCGGGAAGAAACCATGTCCTGTGATCGTCTGCTGGTGGCGGTCGGGCGGCGGCCGCTGACGCAGAATCTGGGTCTTGAAGAAGCCGGCGTAGAAACCGAAGCCCGCAGCGGTCATGTCCTTGTGGATGAAGCCTACCGGACAAGTATTTCTACCATTTATGCCATTGGAGACCTCATAGCGGGGCCCATGCTGGCTCATAAAGCTTCGGCCGAAGGCATTGCCGTGGCCGAATGCATCGCCGGACTCCCCGGAGAAGTCAACTATGACGCCATTCCGGCGGTGGTTTATACCTGGCCGGAGGTTGCTGCTGTCGGACTTACCGAGGAACAGGTCAAGGAGCGCAACATCCCTTACTGCGTCGGCACGTATCCTTTCTCCGGTGCCGGCCGCGCTCGCTGTATGGGTGAAAAAGACGGCTTTGTTAAACTTATCGCCCACTCCAAAACGGATCGGATTATAGGTGTGCACATCATCGGGCCGCGTGCGGCCGACATGATTGCCGAATGTGTGCTGGCTCATGGAGTTTGGTGCAAGTTCCGAAGACATTGCCCGTACGGTGCACGGCCACCCGACCTTTGCCGAAGCCCTGCAGGAAGCGGCCATGGCCGTACGCAAGTGCTCAATTTATGCATCCTGAATTTTTCTTGCGGTTAATTGAAGCTCTCGGCGGAGTTACTTTTTATCCGTGCCGAATATAGCTGCGACGACCGCCCTTTCAACTTCAGAGCTTGGCGTCCAGGTGTATTGATCGTGATAACGTTTCATAGCAAAACGGTCTTTGGCATTTATAACATTGGGAGAATCGACATCTGCAGTCGAGGTTTGCAGCATTTTAAACCCAAGCTTCATCTCTTTTTCCAACTCCCCGGCATCAATACGACCGTCCGAATCGAAAGATAGGATGGAATATTGAATAGAAACTATTTCTGCAGGCTTGCGATTGACAATTTCCAGAATTACCAGGGCATATCGCACCCTTTTGCCGGCATATTCTTGAAAGCGCACTTCGGGGTCAGCCCCGAGCAGTCGTTCGTACCGTGTCAGAGGAATACGCTTTAGCGCCTCATTTTCATCAACAAAAAATACTCTTATACCAGTGCCCATAAATACATTTGATCACTAAGTTTTTAGCGCGGGAAGCATAATTTTTTCAAGTTGCCTGCGTTGCATTTCAAAGGCCTCTTCATCTTTTGTTTTATCAAACTTGATCATCTTCTCAAAACGAAGCAACACTTTTGAAAAGGGTTTTGGAAGCAGAAATTTATCCCAGCTGTTGAAATGCCATCCATTTTCAGCATAAACACAAAAAGGAACAATTGCGGCATCGGCAGCATGTGCTAAACGGATTGCACCAGGCTTGACTTTGCCTAAAGGCCCCAGCGGGCCGTCAACAATGTGCGCTGCAAGTCTTGTCTTTTTTAAGTTGACAATCATATTTTTTAAAGCTTCCTTTCCACCTCTTGAAGAAGAACCGCGGACCGGATGCCAGCCGCCATGTTTGGCAATACCGGCTACAATTTTTCCATCTTTGCTCTGGCTGATCATGATGCTGGGGTTGAAGCTTTTATAATTTGTGAAATGGCGAATAGCACTAAAAAATTGTTGGTGCCAAACGCAAATCAACACAGCACCCCCATTTTTCAGATAATCCATCCATTCGTTTTCGTTTTCAATCTTTAGGCGCAATGTCCATAGATAGGCTCGAGCAAATCGATAAAGGAAAGATATGAATAGATCTGACCTAAGGAAACGGTTTAATTTTATTCGCAAGAGTGTACACCCTTTGTTTTTCTGAAATCTTCAAATGATATTTGGCAGATGAATTTAGGGATAGCATGGGGGAGTCAGAACTGCAATTATTTTTGTAAAGAGGTTTCTTTGAGATGCCCCGGCAAGCACTTGGCACCCCATCCGGGGCAGGCAAGCGCGGAAGATGGGACTTTTTACGACGTCATCAAAATTAAGATTTTACCTTTTCACAAGCGTCCTATTGTTCGTCAAAAAGTTCATGAATCGTCGGCTGCTCCCCGCAAAGGGCACACGCTTTATTTTTTTCCAGTTTATGTTTGACAAAATCCATCTTAAAAACATCAAAAAACAGCATGGCATTGCTCAGCAATGAGCCCCTGCCGGTCAGAAACTTCAATGCCTCGGCTGTCTGAATGGTTCCCAGCATACCGGCTGTGGCGCCGAGAATTCCGGCTTGGGCACCAGTCGGAACAGCGCCGGCGGGAGGCGGTTCTTCAAAGACACAGCGCAGACAAGTTGATTTTGCGGGTACGACTGTCATGGTCTGGCCGTTGAACCGCAGGACACCGCCATGGGAATAAGGAATACCCTCCATCACACAGGCGTCGTTGATTAAAAATTTGGCGGCAAAATTATCGGTGCCGTCAATCACAAAATCATACCCTTGAATAATTTGACGGATGTTAGCGGCGTTGACAAAAACGTTATGGGTCTTGACCGTTACATCAGGGTTGAGCGCCCGCATCTTGTCGGCGGCAGATGTTACTTTGGAGGTATTAAGGTCCTTGGTAAAATGAATCACCTGTCTTTGCAAATTGGAAAGCTCTACAGTATCTGAATCAACAATGCCGATGGTCCCCACGCCCGCTGCCGTCAGATACAAAGCTGCCGCAGATCCAAGTCCGCCGATACCGATAATAAGGACCTTGCCGTTCATGATTTTGACCTGTCCCTCCACTCCAACATCTTTGATAATGATCTGTCTGTTGTAACGCTCGAGCTGTTCTTCGGTAAAATTAATCATAGTTTTTCAAGTCCCTGGTTTATATAGTTCATATATGAAAAATAACGTTGTTATCATACTGCTGCTGTCTCAACAGCAATTCCGCCAAGGAAACATCTAATATTTTTTTAATTTCTATTTCGGCCTCTTTAAATAATTCTTTGACGGCGTCATTTTCAGGATAAGATTTTTCAAGTTCGATTCCACCTTCCAGCATCTCCAGTACCTGAAGAAAACTGATGTTGGCAGGATCATTGTTCAGTTCATACCCTCCTTTATTTCCCCTGACGCTTCGCACAAGACCGGCTTTTAAAAGACCATTGAGAAGCTGCACCAGATAGTGTTTGGGAATTTTTCTTTTCTGCGCAATGTCTTTAAGATGGAGCAGGCCGTTGCCGTAATTGGCGGCAAGTTCCAAAATCGCTGCAATACCGTAGTTTCCCTTGCTTGAGAGTGAAAACATGTTGGTGGCTACCTCCGCTAAACCCCCTATTGAGCAATCGCAATTAGGGTAGATTTATAGCTTTGTTAATAAAGTTGACCAACAAAGTCAACAATTATTTTTCCACTAAACGCAATTTTTTTATTATCAGATTTCTTAAATGATTTCAGATGGTTTAAGCTAAGAGGCAAGCAATGCGGGGAGCATGTAAAGCATGCGTATCGTAACCTCAAAATTTATGGAATTATGTAAGATCACAAAATATTGATTTGTCAGGCTTCAATCCGGGCCTGAAGATGAGAGTCTATTCAGCCACGATATGCGTTATTTATCCCCAGCCGAGATATAGGTGATGAACAATAAATACCTTCGGTTATTTTTTTAATGCATCTCTAACAGCTATTCCTATCTTTTCCAAAGCATACGGCTTTTTTATATATTTCCCTGCCCCAAGTCTTTGGGCCTCTCTTACGCGGTCCGTTTCAGAAAATCCGCTTGCAATGATCGCTTTTTGCCCTGGGTGAATTTGGATAATTTTCTTATAAGTGTCCAATCCATCAATCCCAGGATCCATGATCATATCTAAAATCAATAGATCAGCCGAGTTTTCTTTCATGTACTCAACAGCTTCCTCGCCGCTCGATACAGTTGTTACAGAATAGCCCAACTTGGTTAGAATCTGGGAGGCAATTTCCCTTTGCTCCTTTATATCATCCACAACCAATATCTTCTCACTCCCCATGAATTTTTCGATTGAGACAGCGACTCTCTTCTCAGCCGGTTCTCGCCTGGTTACAGGAAAATAAAGATCAAATCGTGTTCCTTTTCCAGAAGTACTTTCTATGTCGATATAGCCGTTATGATCCTTTATCGTTCCCCAGACCACAGCCATACCCAAGCCAGTGCCGCTTCTTCCCATTACCTTTTTCGTATAAAAAGGCTCAAATATTCTCGCCAAATTCTCCTCAGACATGCCTACTCCTGAATCGACTACACTCAGAACAACATAGTCACCTTCTTGTACATCCTCGTAGCTTCTAACAGGTCTGTCAAGATACTGATTTGATGTTGACACGGTGATTGTGCCGGCGTGAGGCGTCGCCTCTGCGGCATTGGAAAGCAAGTTCGTAATGGTCTTGGACAGGTGAACTGGTGATCCCAGGGTGTTTAGCAGGTCCGGGTCAAGGTTGATCTCAAAGTCTATGCCAGGATGGAATGATTTCAGCTTCTCATGCTCAGGGCTCTCAAGATGGTCGCATATAATATCATTCAAGTTCACCACCTCTGTTATAGCAACACCCCTTCTTGCTAAAGTTAACAGATCCTGCACGATAACCGCAGCTTTCTGACCTGATTCTTGGATGGTCAAGATGGGCTTGCGTAAGGGGCTGTCTTCAGGGAGATCCAGCAAAATTAACTCCGGATAAGTTACTATCCCGGAGAGAATATTGTTCAGGTCGTGAGCCACCCCACCGGCCAGGGTGCCAATAGCCTTCATCTTTTGGGCTTGCAAGAGTTTTTCTTCCAGCCTCTTCTCTTCGGTAATATCAGCGGCAACGCCTTCAATGTACTCCTTTTCAGGATAGATGCGACCAGAATACCTGAACCAGGCAACTGATCTGTCCTTGCGGTACAGGCGGGCCTCAAAGTTTCTAAACTCACCGTGTTCACTAAGAATCGCCAGTAAGTTTTCCCTTGTACCAGGATCCACATAGTTGTCTGCAGTTACGTATTCGGCATCAAGGATATCTGCCCTGTCTTCATAACCAAACATCCTGGCAAGAGCATCGTTCGCCTCAACAAATTTTCCGTCACTGATTCTAGTGCGGTACAGTCCCACCTGAGCATTGTTGAACAGGTTCCGGTATTTTTCTTCGCTCTCACGCAGCGCCTCCTCTGCATCAATGCGTCTGATGATGTCTGACTTTGCCATATTATACAGAATTAAAACTGACAGCCCGATGAAAACACATAATGCCACGATTGTATAACCAATTGTTCGGACAATTGGGGTAGAAATAGTCTTTGAAATTACTTCGAGATTGCTTAGATGAACGACATTCCAGCTCGGAAGAGATTCAATTTCATTCTGAAACAGCAGATATTCACTGCCTGCTTTATCGACGACCCGGTCCTTGCTCTTTCGTTTAAATCCGGCCCATTCCCATGGTCCTTTTCCAAATTGTTTTGATTTTGCAATCTCGATCAGATCTTTATCTGCAATCTTCCATAGCACCTGGAAAAGCAATTCTTTATGATCCGACATAAACACAACACCACGGGGCCCCGTTATAAAGGTGATCATTCCAGGGGTATGAATCATGGGGCTAAAAAATTCTTTTTCAATGGCTTCTACGGAGGCTTTCACTACAACCACACCAATGGGACGGCTTGTACTATTTCCATAAACCGGATGGCTGTAATAAACACCGCGTTTTATTGAAGTCACTCCCAAAGCCATATATACGGCAGGGCTCCCGTGCATAGCCTGTTGAAAATACGGGCGAAATGAATAATTTTTTCCCACAAAGCTGTTAGGATCATCACGATTGCTGGATGCAATCGTTTGGCCTTTTTGATCCATCAAGTAGACTACGCTGGCCTCTAAAGAATCATGAAAGTGGTCTAAAATAAAGTTCGCTTTACTCAAAGCGATTTTTTTGGGGTTTACGAGAGCCTGCCCCAATTCTTTAAGTCCGGCCAGGGCTCTTACCGCTTTTAGATTGTTTGTTAGAAAGGAGGAGACAAGATTTTTTATTTTTTCAGAATGAGATGCAGCCTGTATTTCGGTCTCTTTTAATGCATATTTACTCAAAGACGAATAATAAAGATACCCACCTGTGGTGGCGGAAAAGAAAGCCAATAAACCCAATATCAATAAGATTGTGCGAAGTTTCATGTTTTTCTACCTTGATGCTTTAAAACCCAATTTAACTATAACTGTAACATTCTATTCTTTAGATAATGCAGCTATTTGGCACATGATACATACCAGGACACGCCCTTTTACCTTGGGGATACCTTGCAAAAATAAAGCTATCTCGATCACGTTAAATATTGATGATACCTTTTGATTATGTCAGAAAATCAGGCACTTGATATTGGGTTGTTATTGCAAGTGTCCCCAGCCGCCGCAAATTAAGAGTCGAGTAGTCCGGGGAATCTTATCCCCAGACCCTTAAGTATTTCCCGGTCTTGCATTCAGCCGCAAGTCGTGCCTCCTCCCTCTTTTGCTGGTCAGTAATATCCATGAGAACTCCGGTTATATGTTTAGCTCTATCATTTTCATCGCAGGTTATAAGGCTGATCTCTTGTATCCATCGGATATCTCCGTTCTTAATTCTGATTCTATACCCTCTGGCATAAGTCTTATCCGTTTTCAAAGTTTGTTTGAAAATTTCACTTGAATTTCCAGCATCTTCTTCAAGGATCAGGTCAGTCCATTTAATCTTCTTGGAATTAAAATCTTCTCTTGAGTAACCTGTTAACAACTCAATCCGGTCACCATAAAATTCAATCGATCCGTCAACATAGCCTTTAAAACCTATATGCACATTTGAGAACTGGGCTGTTGTTTTATTTGATTCGGCCATTTTCCCACCTACTTTCTCAGGTTGTCATAATACTTTTGTGCATTACTCACTCAACAGTCTAAAGTTTTTTAGGTCATGCGGCCAATGGCATGTTGATATAGCTCCAATCTTTGCTCTTTGACATAATTATTCGAT
>JACNIG010000412.1 GCA_014383215.1 Candidatus Desulfatibia vada
CAGTATCCCTTGGCACGGCGAAGCACTGCGTAGACGGCAGGAACCAGTATCCAGAATCAGCCAATACTGGCAATGGTTTTAGGTTTGAGAAATGCGGGAGAGAACAATAACGGGGGAACAAAGAAATTCCCCCGTTATTGTATATGGTATAAGTTTCGCTCGGAAGCTTCAGGATACAAAATCAACCCCGATTTTATATCATTTTAGATAATCCCCAATTTGAATTTAAGGGACTTTAGGGTGTTTTTCATCAGCATGGTAATGGTCATGGGGCCAACACCACCCGGCACCGGGGTAATCGAGCCGGCAATCTCCTTGGCAGCATCAAAGTCAACATCACCGCTTAAAATCGCAATCTTTTTGCCGGTCTTTTCGCTGATCTTTTCTCCGATCCTGTTGACGCCTACATCTATGACACAAGCACCCGGCTTGATCCACTCGGGTTTTACCAGTCCGGGAACACCGGCGGCGACAATCAGGATGTCCGCGCGTTTACAATGGCCGGCCAGATCTTTTGTACGGGTATGAACAACTGTAACCGTTGAATTGGCGCCTTCACCTTTCTGGAACATCATGTTGGCTATAGGTTTGCCGACAATATTGGAGCGTCCCACAACGACAACCTCGGCTCCGCTGGTCTCAACACCGGAACGAACGATCATTTCCTGAATGCCTGCCGGCGTACAGGGAGGGAACTTAACCTCCGAACCGCCGATCATCAGGCGCCCAACGTTTACCGGGTGGAATCCATCCACATCCTTATCAGGATCAATGGCATTGAGAATCTTTTTCTCATCGATTTGGTCGGGAAGCGGCAACTGTACCAGGATACCATGAATGGAATCATCATTATTGTATTGGTCAATTAGTTTAAGAAGGTCTTCCGTAGAAATATCATCAGACTGGTTGTCCTGAATTTCTTTGAAACCGAGCCGGTGGGCGGTCTGAATCTTCAGCGTAACATAAGAAATAGATGCCGGACTTTCACCGACTAAAATGGTTGCCAGGCCGGGTACGACACCATGCTTTGCTTTAATTTCTTTTACCTCGGCGTCGATTTCCGCGAGAATTTCTTCACGGATTTCGGTTCCACTAATTAGTTTTGCAGACATTTTCAATCTCCTTTCATAAATGGTTATAGATTTATTGAAAAATCTTTACTCCGTCGTCATGCTTTGAAACCCGCCTTTCCATAGACCATTCAAGCATAAATGTCAATAAAATCGTATTTAATATGAGGGATCGGGGAGTTTTTATTATAGAGTATTATCTGTCAGCGGAATGGATGATCTTTTTTTTAAGCGTGTGCTGTTTGAGTGTATTAGGGATCGGTTAGAAAGAACAGACGGATGCCTCAATTGTTGCATAGCAAACGATTGCCCATCGTAAAGCAATCCTGTTGATTTTTTTGTGATAAAAGCCGCTGTTCTTTCTTTACGAGCCCTTATGCACGAGTTCACACGGTTTAAAAAAAGATTTTCAATGAAGCGACCTAAAAAAAACTCCCCGAAACATGATTTAAAATGGAAAAGGTGCCGCCATCAGGCCGGCGGATTCATCGAGTCCCAACATGATATTCATGTTCTGAACAGCCTGGCCGGCAGCCCCTTTCCCCATGTTGTCAATGGCCGACATCAGGATCAGCCGATTGTTGCGCTGATCGATTTTAAAGCCGATGTCGCAGCAATTGGACCCCTTAACATGCATGGTATCGGGCGGACGACCATCCGGGCATATCCGGACAAACCGGCAGTTTGAATAATATGCAGCCAGGCAGTCTCGAACTTTATCAGGGCTGAGCGACCCAGTCGGAACAGCATATATTGTCGTTAATATTCCACGGGTCATGGGGACCAGGTGCGGTACAAATGAAAGGTTGACCGGTTTGGCAAGCACCAGTCCCAACACTGCTTCCATCTCCGAGTTGTGGCGGTGCTCGGCAACTTTGTAAGCTTTGAAGGATTCGTTGGCTTCGCAAAAATGCGTTGTCAGCGCCAGTGATCGCCCGGCACCGCTAACCCCGGATTTTGAATCCGCAATTATTGTCTCAGGATCTAATAATTGCTCTTTCAACAGGGGTATCAGCGGCAAAAGAACGCTGGTGGGGTAACATCCGGGATTACCGACAAGGTCGGCGTTTTTGATATCATCAAAAAAGATTTCACAAAGCCCGTAAACTGCTTTAGCTAATAAATCCTTGGCCGTATGCGGCTGGTAAAACGATTCATAAATTGCGGCATCCTTGTATCTGAAATCAGCGCTAAAGTCGACGACTTTCTTGCCCCTTTGAATTAGCTCGGGTACGATTGACATGGGAAGTTTGTGGGGAAGCGCCGTGAAGAGCAGATCCGCCCGGTCACAAACACGCTCCACAGAAAGCTCTTCGCAAACAAGGTCGACAAAACCCGCCATTGCAGGATACACGCTGTCAAACCTTTCGCCGGCATACTGCCGGGAAGTAAGGAGAGTGATTTCGATATCGGGATGAGTGCAAAGTATGCGAACAAGCTCGGCACCCGCATATCCAGTAGCGCCTATTACACCTACCTTGGTCATAATTCCCCCTTATTTCATTTATTTCATTAATAATATCGAAATATACGCGAAGCACACGTTAAGGGCAAACAAATTCTAATAAATGAACACGATGGGTTTCCAATTCATAAATGAGATATTTTTTCGATGAGCAAGGCCGCACAAGGGTTTTCGACCGAGGCGTACTTTAGTACGTCGAGGGCGGAAACCCGCGGAGAACGCCGCTCATCGGAAAAATAGCCATTTATGGATGGAAACTATTAGCCGCCCAGATAGGCCTTCTTGACATCGGGGTTTGCCAAAAGGTCGGCGGATTCTCCTTCCAGTACAAGGTTCCCGCTCTCCAATACATAGCCGCGCCGGGCGAATTGCAGAGCCATGCGCGCATTCTGTTCCACAAGCAGAATGGTGGTTCCTTCCCGATTGAGTTCCTGCAGCGCTTTAAACACACTTATCATCAACAGAGGAGCCAGGCCCATGGACGGCTCATCCAGAAGCATGATTCTACGGCCGCTCATGAACGCTCTGCCGATGGCAAGCATCTGCTGCTCTCCTCCGCTCAGGGTTCCGGACTTCTGCGTTTTACGCTCTTTTAAACGCGGGAAGATCGCAAAAACCCTTTCAAGATCCTGCTCGATCACTTTGGTGTCCTTTCTGGCAAACGTGGCCAGTCTCAGATTCTCCATAATCGTCAGGTTGCCAAACAGACGTCTTCCTTCGGGGACATGCGAGATACCAAGTTGGCTGACAACTTTGTCTGCTGGAAACTGGAGCAAGTCTTTTCCCTCAAAGGTCATCGTGGTTCCGGGTTCAACTCGGATCAATTGGGAAATCGCTCGCAAAGTTGTGCTCTTACCGGCACCATTGGCACCAATAATGCACACGATCTCGCCTTCATCAATTTGGAAGCTAACACCGTGTAATGCCCTAATATTATCATATGACACTCGCAAATTTTCCACTGACAGCAACATTAAAGCACAACCTCTTTACCCAAATAAGCATCAATTACTTTGGGGTCGTTTTGAATTTCTTCCGGTGTACCTTCGGCAATAATCCGGCCAAAGTCCAGGGTCTGGATGACGTCGCAAAGTTCCATAACCATTTTCAATCTGTGCTCGATAAGGAATATGGCCAGTCCCAGCTCTCGGTGGACAAGGCGAATAATCTCCATCATCTGGATCAGTTCTTCCGGGTTCATACCGGCGGTGGGTTCATCCAGAAACAATACCTTGGGTTCAATAGCCAGTGCCCTGGCAATCTCAACTCTTCTCTGATCGCCGTATGGCAGATTGGTCACTACCTGATCTGAAAGCTGGTCGATGCCCACAATTTTAAGAAGACCATACGCTTTTTCCTCAATCTCCGCTTCTTCCCTGTTCCGCTTGGGCGTGCCGAAAAAAGCTCCGATCAGGCCATAGCTGATCTTGGAGTAACGGGCCATCTTGACATGCTCCAGAACGGTCATATGCCGCCACAGCTGCAGGTTTTGGAAGGTTCTGCCAAGACCCATGGAAGCGATTCTATGAGGTTGGAGGCCTGTAATTCTTTTTTCCCCCAGATAGATGTCACCTTCGGTGGGCTTATAGATCCCGGTAATAAGATTGAAGATGGTGGTTTTGCCTGCTCCGTTGGGTCCGATCAAACCTCTGATCTGGCCGGCTTCTATCTCCAGATCATAATTGTTGACAGCCCGCAAGCCACCAAAATCGTGGCTCATTTTTTCAACTCGAAGCAACGGCATGCTAATCCTCTTATTATCCGTCTATATCGTTGAAGATACTAAAATTTCCGTCAAGTTTTTAAACCACAATTTGCTACAAAATATCACAAGATGCTGGATACTTGTTTCTGGATACTGGATGTAATAGGGCATTCGTGTTTTTGTAAATCAAGTATCCAGCATCGAGAATCCAGTATCGTTTTTTCGCAAGCAATGGAAAGGGTTTACATCAATTCGCCGGTTTTAGATAAAGCTTCGCTAATCGTTATGTTTTGGTTTTATCAGCTTCCTAACATCAAATTCCTTAAAAGCAATCAGGCCGGTTGGACGATAAATCATGACCAAAATGAGTAAAAGAGGAATAATAATCCACTTGAAAATCTCCAGCGGCCGCAAAAATTCACTTAGCATGCTCAAGCTCACAGCACCGACAATGGAACCGTAAACGGAGTTCAGCCCGCCGAAGTAGACCATTGCCAGAACTTCAGCAAGCTTTTGAAGACCGAACGTCCCAGGATTAACATACCTTAGTACATGGGCAAAAAGTCCGCCGGCCACACCGGCCCAGAAGGCTGCAAATAAAAATGCCACTATTTTTGTGTGTCTGGTATCGACGGTCATGGCATTGGCCGCTATTTCATCGTCACGCACCGCATTCAGTGCCTTTCCCATGGTGGAACGTACGAAATTATTGATAATCCATATGCAGGCAACCGTCCACATAAAGACTGTGGGCAGATTGGCATAGTCCGGCTGATTACTCAAACCCCTTGGACCGCCAACGACCTCTAAGTTCTCGATCATACTTTTGACGATGAACATAAACGCTAATGAAATAATAGCCAGATAGTCGCCTCTGGTCCGAAAGGAGGGTATGGCAATTGCGAGCGCGCCCAGAGCCGCAACGATGCCGCCGATGATCAAAGCAATGGGAAACATGAACGGTCCCAGGGCAGCAGGGAGAATCGCAGCTCCGAAAAGTTTGTCCTTGACAAACAGTGTCACGGTAAATACCGAGGCGGCGTAGGCCCCCAAAGCCATAAATGCCGGATGAGAGCAGGAGAACTCGCCCATGTAGCCGTTAATGACGTTTAAGCTCAGGGTAACCATAATGGCAATCATGGTAAGCTTGAGGGTCAGAACCCGGTAGGCGCTGATATCGGACCACAGATGCAATATCGCATACAGTAAACCAAGATGAATCACGACCGAAATCAATATGGGTAATTTGAAAAGTTTGTCCGCCAGCCGGTTTGTCAGTGAAGCACTCAGGCGCGCAACGGCACCTATCGGCAAAGCGTATATCAGCAGCACAAAGCAGATTGCACTGGGGATCAGCAGGGGTTTTTTAAGCATGATGACAAACCCGAAAAGTACGGGAATTTTGGGCAGCCCCAAAACATCGGCCAGGGGATCACCCAAATAATGTTCAAGTATTACCGCAATTAAGGCGCCAAGCAGCCATCCCAGCAGAGGAACCCGGGAAAAAAATTCCCCAAGTTTGCTCATTAATGTCTTCTTTTTTTCCAGCAATTTGCCGCTTGTTTCACTCATTTTTAATATTTTTTCTATATCCGCTTCTCAGTATAGATCACTAAATATTATCTTCATTCGACATTAACAGATACTTGATACTCGATGCTGGATGCTCGATTTTTTTCCCGATTCAACCTATCCAGCATCCAGGAACCAGTATCCAGAATCTCTTCGTTTATACTAATAATTTTCCTATTAAGAACACCTTCTGTCATCCAACTCAATACTGTTCATAAAAGCTACAGCCTCAAACGAGCACTGTAGGGTTCACCGAAAAAGCCATGAGGCCTGAAGGTCAGAATAAGCAGAATGATTGAATAGGCGATGAAATCTCGCAAGGTCGAGGGAAAGATCATAACCACAAAAATTTCGATGAAACCCAGCAAAAATCCGGCCAGGCATGCCCCAAAAATAGACCCTCTGCCCCCTAAAATCGCCGCCACGAAAGCTTTCCACCCGAAAACAATACCCATGTAAGGATCCAAAACAGGATAAGCGACACCAAAGAGTATCCCGGCAGCACAAGCCAGAGCCGAGCCGATAGCAAACGTCATGGCAGCTATGGTATTTATAGACACTCCCATCAAGGGGACGACGGCATAATCAAAAGCCATGGCCCGCATGGCCATCCCCCACCTTGTCCTGCGCACAAACTGATGCAAGGCCAGCATCAGTGTCAAGGATACACCCACAATCATAATCTTCTTGTTGGTGACATACACACCGCCAAGATTGTAGGTAGTGGATTTAATCAGGGAAGGAAAGCTGACACGTCTGGCGCCCAGCAGGGCCAGGTTTCCGGTCTCAAGGATGATCCCGATCATCAGACCTGTAATAGCTGCCGAGGCACGCGGAGCTTCCCGTAAAGGCCGATACCCTACCCTTTCGACAATCATGCCCACAAAAGAGGTCAGAAACATGGATATGATAATGGTCAGCACCAGGATTAACCAGTTGGGCAGAGCAATAGTACCCGCAGCGGCCAGCGCCGCCATTCCGGTGGCAACACCGAAACCGATGTACGCCCCAACCATAAAAATATCGCCGTGAGCAAAATTAAAAAGCATCAGGATACCGTATACCATGGAGTAACCCAGGGCGATCAAGGCGTAAAAGCTGCCCCACTGTAAGGCATTAACCAGATTTTGAAAGAAAAAAGTCATCAAATTCAATCCTGTCTAGGCCGTTCAAAAAAGGCGGGCTCAGGGCTCTAAAGCCCTGGCCCGCCTTGTATGTAACGTTTCCCATGCTTTGTGCTAACGCTCTATCGGGCTAAAAACGTCTGCATAAACCGTTTCCTAATCCCTTACTTTTACGGGCAGGCAGACTTGTAAAACTCGAATTCACCCTTGTCACTGATCTTAACGATAACGGCACATTTGAGCGGGTCGCCATCTTCAGTGAAGGTCATCTTTCCGGTGATGCCGTCGAATTCCTTGATTTTAGCCAGGGCATCGCGGACTGCCTGGCGATCCTTCTCTATATTCCCCGTAATCTTTCCCGTAGACTCAATCGCTTTCTGTACAATGCGCAGAGCATCCCATGTCAAGGCACCCACATCGTCCGGCACATAGCCGTGCTTTTTATTGTATCTATCGATGAATTCTTTGGTGGCTCCTTTGGCACCTGCTGCCGCATAGTGGGTGCTGAAGAATAACCCATCACAGTCATCGCCGCAGTGTTCGATCAGTTCGGCCGAACCCCAGCTATCGCTGCCTACTATGGGTTTATTCCACCCTAATTCATGGGCCTGTTTCACGATTAAGGCAACTTCATTATAATACTGCGGAGTGAATAATACCTGGGCACCAGAATTTCTTATCTTGGTCAACTGAGAACTGAAGTCAACGTCTTTGGTAGTGAAGCTTTCAAAAGCTACAACTGAACCGGCGCCATTGATCTTTTCCCAGGCATCTTTGAAAAATTCAGCCAACCCTTTGGGATAGTCACTGGCCACATCGTATAGCACCGCGGCTTTGGTGTATCCAAACTCCTCTTTAATGAAATTAGCCAGTACCGGGCCCTGGAAAGGATCAAGGAAGCAGCCTCTAAAAACAAAGGGGCGATCCTTGGTGGTGTCGGGGTTTGTCGACCAGGGGCTAATCATGGGAGTTTTGTAGTTGTTGGCAACGCCGCCCGCAGGTATGGCCTGCTTGGAGGACTGTGGTCCGACAATAACCAGCACTTCGTCTTCGGTAATCATCTTGGTAGCGACCTTAACCGCCGATTCCGCTTTGGACTCGTTGTCCTCGATGACTATTTCGACCGGGTACTTTTTTCCTCCGACCATGAGACCACCGGCGGCGTTGACATCCTCCAGCCACATCTGTGCTGCGAATTTTGACCCCTCGCCTACCTTGGGAATATCGCCGGTCATGGGAGCGTTGATACCGATTTTAATGGTCTTGGTCTTACTCCAAACGCAAGGTGAAAAAACCAGACCGATAACAAGGACAGGAACCAATAATAATAATCCTCTTCGCATTAAAACCTCCTTTTCCGGTGCATCATTAATGAGTTAAATAAGAACTATTAAACCAATAATTACTCGTACGTAAATTTAGCTTGACTTGATAACACAGCGGCTTAACTATTTCAACTCCTGTTTTTTAAATCTGCGATAAGCTCTTTGATGATCACAAGAACATTGCGCCCTCTGTCTCGAGCGATTTGGTGTGCCTCTTTTACAATTTTATGAGCCTGTCGCTCAAGTTCCGGCAGCCCGGGCGCCGGCAGATTCACTTTCTGATACTGCCATTGCAGGAAACGGACCGCCAGACGCTCTTGCTGTTGTCTGATAAACCCCATGTATTGTTCTCCATTTATCAGTGATCAGTGAGCAGTGATCGGTGATCAGTATTCAGTGACCCGCAACTCGTAACCCGCAACCCGTAACTCGCAACCCGCATTCTGCATACTCAGCTTTGCCTGCAGATTTTTAAAATTGCCTCTTCCAAGATAAGCTTGGGGCGCTGCCCGGTAGACTTAAGCCGCATATCGGCCCGGCTCAGACACTCAAAGGCGTCAATAAGCTCTGGGGTTGTATAGTTTTCAGATTTCTGGAACAAAATGTAGACAGGATACGGATTGTTGGGATTTTTTGCTATCATAAGATCCGTCACCAATTTACTTTTCTTTTTGGCCTCTTTCCTGGTCCCGCTCTTACTAGTGGTATGCGTATCTTTGGAAATCGTGCTTTCCCACGATTCGATCTGATCCAAAAGCTCACGATCGTGGGCCTGGATCAAAGGCATGATGTGATTTTTAAAATAGCCGTAGCCGGCTCCGGCATGTCGGCTGTTAATCTGGGAGCTTTCTGCAAACCCTTTAACAAGCAGAAGCTTTCTGATCTGATTGGTTATCGCGACCAGAATCTGCAACGGGTGAAGTTCGGCCGCAAGCAGAGATTTTAAATAAAAGAGAACCCTTTCAACATTGCGGTCCGACACGGCGTTGGTCAACTCATAGACGGGATCCTTTTTGGTACGCTCTAAAACAGAGCCAACATCATCTACGCTAATCTCGGTTCGATCTCCCACATAACTGGCAAGTTTTTCCAGGTTTTGGGTAAAGGTCCGCAAATCAAAGCCGGTCATTTCACACACGGCCCGGTAGGCGTCCTGGTCGATAGTCTTGTCGAAGCGCTTAAGAATCGCGTCCCGCCTTTCACTCAGGGTGTTCTCTTGGGCCATTTTGTCAGCTCTGCGATCACCTTTGGGTACCGAACAGTCGATAATGACACCTTCTCGACGTATGATTTTATACAAAGATCTCCGTTTATCGACCAAATCGGTGGTGATGATCAGATGATTCCCTCTGGGAAATCCTTTTTCAATGGCTTTGCCTACAACTTCGGCATTGTCATCAGCGGCAGGTATAGGCAGGCTGTTGTCCAGACAATAATCGATGATGTCGTCCAGCCACCGGTCATCACTTAAGCTGTCTGTATCAAGTTTTAAAACCTTGGTTCTATTTTCGCGTCGTAGATCATCGAACGAAAGATTCAAAATCCCTAAAATATTTAGAAAATATTTGGCAGCATCCTTATGGTCTTTGTTTTCATAGGCTTGTTTTGCTTTTATAATCAGTTTGCCTTCATCCTGTTTTGAATAGAAAATGTCAGAATCGCAAATGGCAACCACTTTAGTGCCGGGAATAAGCGAGTAGGTATTAACTCGCTCTATCGCGGCCTGAATATTATTACCCGTACCTTCTATCGGCTCATAATTGAGGCTGCGTTTTGCCCCAGGCATCAGGACCTTTAAAAGCTCTTCCAGGGCGGTTTTGTAAAGCAGCTCTTCTCCGTATATCAGATACACCGGTGCAAAACCGCCGGAGAGTTGTTTTTCTTCCAGATCTTTCAAATAGGTTTTGAGCGCTTTATAGCTAATGTCATTCTTACTTTTTGGCACTTTAGCTCACTTTTGTTCACTTATAGTCCAATTGAGCAAAAACGCTCTATTGGGTGTCCGTTGTCCTTTGTCCATCGTCCGTTGCTAAGCAATAAGAAGCGATACTATACTTCAACTATAGGTAAAACACAAAAAGAGGCCCTAAGAACCTGTAAAACCACTGACTACGGACCACTGGCCACTGACGCCTAATCTAGTTTTGTCTCGATTAGGGTTATAGCGTGGATGCTCACTCCGGTAGTTTCTTAAAGACAAGATGAAATAAAAAAATCGCAACCCCGACGGAGATTGCGCTGTCCGCGATATTAAACGCCGGCCAGTGGTAGCTTCCAAGGTAAAAATCTAAAAAATCAACTACCTTGCCAAAGCGAACTCTGTCGATCAGATTGCCCAGAGCCCCCCCGAAAATCAGAGCAAAACCGGTCGCCAGCAAGGGATGTGTCTTGGGTGTATTCCGGTAAAAATAGAATATCAAGCCAACGGCCAGGAATGACATTAGAACAAAAAGCACGATACGTACACTCGAACTTTGAGTTGCCAAAAAGCCGAAAGCTCCGCCTGGATTATGAATATGGACGAGGTTGAATAATCCGGGTATAACCGCAACAGAACGATACAACGGCAGGGTATTTAAGATCGCGGCCTTTGTTATCTGATCCAAAACGATGACAGTTCCGGCAACGACAACAAGCTTTTGATATTTGGCTCTTAATTTAGAAAATTCCATGCTGAATTGGAAACTACCTATATTCGAAAGTGTTTTGTATTTAGTGTTTAGTGTTTGGTAATATAAAAAGCTAGCATATCAGCATATCTTTAAAACTAAACACCAAATACTAAACACCAAATACCTGATGAACCCAATTTTTTGAATCCTTCAATTTTTATGGTAGTTTATCGCCGGTTAAATGATCTTTTGCAGAGCATCTTCACAGCGGCTACAAATCGAAGGATGCTCCGTACTTGTTCCCACCGAAGGATCATGTATCCAGCATCGCTCACATTTTTCAGCCGCTGCCGGTTCAACCAGAATCGACAACCCATCGACATCCGAACTTTCAAAGGCTCCGGCAGGTTGCTCCGCCTGAGCCAGAGAAGCGCTGGAAACAATCAGAACGGATCTCAAGTCATTGAGATACGGGCACAGTGTGTCATACAATTCTTGATTTGGATAGATCGTAACGGCAGCACCAAGGGAATGACCAATGAGCTTTTTTGCTCTGGCTTCTTCAAGGGCCTTTGTAACTTCACCGCGCAGTTCAAGTATACGGTCCCATTTTTCTGCCAACTGTGCATCAAGCCAGGCCGTATTCACAACCGGCAGAGAAGTCAAATGAACGCTCGATTCTCTCTGTGTGCGATCCGGCATGAACTGCCAGATCTCTTCAGCCGTAAATGAAAGTATCGGTGCCATTAGCCTGGCAATAGAGTCTACAATAATGTGCATAACGGTCTGGGCACCTCTTCTTTCAATAGCCTCCGGCGGGGACGTATAAAGCCGGTCCTTTAGAATATCAAGGTAAAACGCTGAAAGATCCAGGGTGCAATAGTTGTACAGCGCATGATAAATAATATGAAAATCATAGGACTCATAGGCTTGCAAAGACCGCTGGATCAATACTTGGAGTCTATGGAGAGCGAATCTGTCAATTTCAAGCATTGATTCATAGGAAACCCCATGGTTTTCATAATCAAAGTTATATAAATTTCCGAGCAGGAATCTGCTGGTATTTCTGATTCTTCGATAGGCATCGCTAAGCTGTTTCAAAATATTATCAGAAATGCGGATGTCATCCTTGTAGTCCGATGCAGCTACCCAGAGACGTAGAATTTCAGCACCATGTTTGTCGATAACCTCCTTGGGGGCAATAACATTTCCAAGGGACTTAGACATCTTTTTGCCGTTGGCATCAACCACAAACCCATGGGTCAATACGGATTTATAGGGAGCCGCTTTCCTTGTGCCCACGGCTGTCAGCAGCGAACTGTGAAACCATCCTCTGTGCTGATCGCTCCCTTCCAGGTAAAGATCGGCAGGCCAGGTTAAATTTTCACGCTCTTCAAGTACGGCGGCATGGCTGACCCCGGATTCGAACCACACATCCAGTATGTCGGTTTCTTTAATAAAAGCTTGATGTCCACACTGGCTGCATACGCTATCTTCCGGCAAGAATTCCTCGGCTCCTTTTTCAAACCAGATGTCAGCACCGTAAGCTTCAAATCGGCTAAACATCCGATCAACGATCTCCTGGTTGAGATGCAGAGCTTCGCATTTTTCACAATAAAATATTGTGATGGGAACACCCCAAGCACGCTGCCGGGAAATACACCAATCCGGACGTTTTTCGATCATACCGTAAATACGCTCCCGACCCCAATGGGGTATCCACTTTACTTTGTCGATCTCTTCAAGGGATTTTTTTCTTAATCCTGTTTCATCCATGGATATAAACCATTGGGGAGTGGCTCGAAAAATAACCGGCTTTTTGCAGCGCCAGCAATGTGGATATGAATGCTTAATTTTATCCTGGGCCATCAAAAACCCCGTCTCTAGTAATTTTGCCGTTATCTCTTTGTTGGCTTTGAAAACGAACTGTTTTTCAAAAAAATCGACCGCATTGGTAAAACAGCCCCTGTCGTCAACCGGTGAATAAACATCCAAACCGTATTCTAGGCCTATTTCATAATCATCCCGGCCATGACCCGGGGCGGTATGAACACAACCGGTACCGGCGTCCAGAGTTACATGGGAACCCAGAATAATCAGAGCATCACGTTCATAGAGGGGGTGCAGGCACAGTTTGCGTTCAAGGGCTGCGGCTTCTATTTCGGTCAGTATCGTAAAATCCGAAATACCCATGGCTTGCATACTGCTTTCCACCAGATCTCTTGCCAAAATAAGCACTTCTCCTTTTCCAATATCTACGGCCGCATAAACAAAATCCGGATGCAGTGCTATGGCAAGATTGGCCGGAATAGTCCAGGGAGTTGTTGTCCATATGACCACAAAAACTTTTTTCCCGGATAGATCGGGAATTTCACCGCTTAAATCGTCTTTTAAGGGAAATTTAACAAAAATCGACGGTGATGTTTCATCAAAATATTCTATCTCCGCTTCGGCAAGAGCGGTTTGGCAACTGCAGCACCAGTGAATCGGTTTTTTGCTCCTGAACAGACTTCCCTGGAGTGCAAACTTGCAGCATTCACGGGCAATTATAGCTTCATATCTATGGTTCATCGTCAAGTAGGGATTATCCCACTCCCCCATAACACCCAATCTTTTGAACTCTTCACGTTGAATATCAATATATTTTTCAGCATAAGCACGGCATAATCCGCGAAATTCGGACTGGGATATTTGCTGCTTTTTAGCCCCAATCTCTTTATCAACATTATGTTCGATGGGAAGCCCGTGACAATCCCATCCCGGCACGTAAACAGCGTCAAAGCCCGACATCTGACGTGAACGAACAATAATATCCTTTAAAATTTTATTTAAAGCTGTGCCGATATGAATGTGGCCGTTGGCATAGGGAGGTCCGTCATGCAGGATAAACTGTTGGCGCCCGGCTGAAGCTTGCCGGATTTTTTCGTATAACCCGATTTCTTGCCACTGCTTTAATCGCACAGGCTCACGCTTTACCAGGCCGGCTTTCATGGGAAATTCTGTCATTGGCAGATTGAGAGTTTTCTTATAGTCCATTCATCCTCCGTACTCGAATTGTGTTTTAAATTCAAAAAATTACTTTTAAAACCATTTTCTGTCAAGGAAATACGTGCTCCTTTGACGCTAACCTGAATGAACCCATTTGTAATCAAAAGAATGAACCCTTGTGA
>JACNIG010000211.1 GCA_014383215.1 Candidatus Desulfatibia vada
ACCTTCACTCCGGCCCCTCTCACTATCAGTATTGATTCGGATTCCGAATCGTCACCGAAAGTAGAAAACCCGATTCCCATTCCTCGGCTGCCGGGTTTTTTAATGCCATGAAATTTCGCTTTTTACCCTGATTTTCATCGAGTTTGTGGGGAATGGTGAGTGGAACAACTTTTTAATAGGCAATAAAAAGTTTTTTAAAGCAATCTAACATATTATTTATACATTATATATCAAACTATCAATCATAAATTAATTCCCTGTCGGGTAGACGGAATAACCATGCAGTGAAAAGTGAAAGGTGAAAAGTAAAAAGTGAAAAGTGAAAAGAGCGAGGAGGTAACCTGTAATTCGCAATCCTCAAGACCCTTGGGCCGCTCCTCAAGTGCAGCGCTCTTTTAGCCCCGAATGCTTTTCGCGGGGCGCTCCTCAATCCTGACGAATCGGGATCTACGCTTCTCTCCTATCAGCGTCACAGGTGTTACTCATCCGGCATCATATATTCAACATTTCATGGGCATGATCGAGGGTTGCCTGGGTGATTTTTTCACCACCCAGCATCCTGGCAACCTCTTTGATACGATCTTTTGCGCTCAAGCGCTTGATGCTGGTTGTAGTTCTGCCGCGAAAAACGTGTTTTGCTATCCTGAAATGGTGGTCACCGAATTTTGCAATTTGAGGCAGATGGGTGATGCATATTATCTGGTGATGGCGGGCAAGGGCCGCCAGTTTTTTGCCGACAACCGCCGCCACAGCTCCTCCGATCCCGGCGTCGACCTCGTCAAAGACTATGGTTTCCAACGCTTCCGTTTCGGCTAATATGGCTTTTAGCGCCAGCACCACTCTTGAGAGCTCACCTCCGGAGACAATACTGAAAAGCGGCTTGAGCGGTTCACCCACATTGGGGGCAATTAGAAAAATCGCACGGTCGCTTCCGGTTTCATGGAGGGCGTTTTCACCGGATGTCAGGTGAGGTTCTGCATTGTCACCGGCCGGCAGGGCTTGCAATGATACCTCAAATTTTGTTTGTGACATCTCGAGGGTGGTAAGTTCTTGCATTACTTTGCGGGCCAGGGTTTTTGCGGTGTCTTTCCTTTCCCTGGAAAGATTATCAGCCAGCTTGACCAGGTTAGTATGCTGTTGGGCAAGTTTTTCTTTGGTTTCAACAATTTTTAAAGAAATATTCTCTGCGGCGGCAAGCTCATGCTCGATGGCGTCGAGCTTGGCCAGCACCGCCTCAAGGGACCCACCGTATTTACGTTTAAGCCGGTTCAAGGTGTCGAGGCGTACTTCGACCTCTTCCAGGCGTTTTTCGTCGGGCTGTATGTTTTTCAAGTAGATTCTGAGTTCTGCGGCGACATCTTCCATTTGAAATGTGGTTGTCGCCAGGTTTTCCGCCTTGGATGACAGGGACGGATCAATTTGGCAGGCTCGGTCAAGGTTCTTTTTCACCTCCACAAGGCGCTCTATGATGGCACCTTCTGAGGTGTAGAGTTCTTCAAGGCTGTTATGGACGTCCAGATAAAGCTCCTCTGCGTTTTTCAGCAGCACTCTTTCCTGTTCAAAAGCAACATCCTCACCAAGGCTGACGGAGGCCGCTGTGATCTCTTTTTGCTGAAATTCCAAAAGCTGAAGGTGGTCCGCCTGCCGTAGGCCGGCACTCTGGAGTTTTCTGAGGTTTTGGATCAAAGGCAGGATTTGATGATAGCATTTATGTACTTTGTGGCGCAAAGGCATCAGGCCGCCCAACTGGTCGAGTATCAATAACTGCCGCTCTTCTTTTAAGAGTCCCTGATGAGCATGCTGGCCCGATATGCTGGCCAGGTTTTCGGTGATTGTATTGAGCAGCGCGATTGTGCCAAGACGTCCATTGATGTAAATTTTGTGCCTGTCGCTGCGGGAGATGATTCTGTTGATCAACAGGCCATCATCCGTGTCAAAACCATGCGCTTGCATGATGCCGGCCACACGGCTTTGTGGTTTGATCTGGAAAAGGGCTTGCAGTTCGGCGGTTTTACTGCCGGTTCGAATCAGACCGGCGGTTGCACGGCTCCCCAAAAGAAGATTGGCGGCATTGATGATAATCGATTTGCCGGCACCGGTTTCCCCGCTTAATATTGTCAGTCCGTCTGAAAAAGAAATTTTTAGATCGTCGATGATGGCAAAGTTTTTGATGGCAAGTTCGCGCAGCATAAGCGGGTTAGAATGTCTTTTTGGCGGCGGCGATATTTTCGACATCTCCCATTACAATGAGGGTCATGCCGGCTGTTAAAATCTGTGTTGCCGGTGGATTGAATTCGATTTCCTGGGCCGGAAGCTTTGAGCCTAATACCAGCAAATTGAACTTGTCTTTTAATCCGGACTCCATGATCTTTTTTCCCGCAACATTTGAATTGGAAGCAACAACAATCTGGTGCATCCTTAATTGTCCCTGGCTGCTGCGCAGCATGCTGTCAAGGAAATCGACAACAGTGGGCCGGATCATTTCGGATGCCATGCGCAAGCCCCCGATAAAATTGGGTGATACCACATTGTTTGCGCCTGCTGTTTTGAGTTTAAATGCCAGTTTATAATCGACGGCTTTACTGATGATCCGCAACTTCGCGTTGAGCATTCTGGCGGTCATAGTGGTATAGAGGGTGTCCTTGTCGGACGGCAGGCTGATAATAATTCCGGCAGCATTTGCAATCCCGGCGGTTAAAAGATTATTATCATCAGTAGCATCTCCATGTACATAGAGCAGGTCTTCGTTGGAAGCCAGGTGGCCTTCGATAATGCTCTCGTCTAGTTCAATCAAGACCACAGACTCCTTATTTTTGGTCAGCTCTTCCAGGACATGGCCTCCGCTTGAACCGCCGCCGCAAACAATATAATGATTATTCAGCTTCTTTATTCTTTTTTCCATCTTGTTTCTCCTCCAAATTCCGGAGAGATCTCCTTCTATAATTGATGCTGTCATGGTACTGAGGCCGTATAAAATTATTCCCATACCGAAAGTTATCAGGAACATGGTAAATAACTGCGCAGGGACGTTGCCGGTGACATCAAGAATTTCACCATAGCCGACACTTGTAATAGAAATTACCGTCATATACACACAATCAATAAATTTCGGCTTGCCGCCGAATATAATATAATAGCCGGTACTCCCTACGATGATCACGCAGAAGATAGCTACCAGCATAAGAGACAGTCTTTTTCTAATCCCCATTTTTACTTTCTAACCTGATGTTTTTGCGGCATCAAAGCCCAGTTCAAAAGCCTCTAAATTCGATGCGGCAAAAGCTTGTTTGGATATGGTCATAATGGCCGTTTTCACGTTGTCGACTGTAAGCGGAATTGTTCCGGTTTGAATCAATGCTCCCAGAAGAACCATGTTTACGGCCAAAACATTGCCGGTTTGTGCGGCAAGCGCTGCGGCATCAAAGGCGATCAGCTTGGCGGTCTTGGCCCGGATTATAGCCTGTAGCTTTTTCAACTCGGGATACGGGCAGCTTCCGGTGATTGCGGTGGAAGGCGACAGGGGGGCCAGGCTGGTAATAACAATCGTATCGGCATTGCATTTATTCAGAGCCCGGAGGGTTTCCAGCGGCTCAAAGCCGACAACCACGTCGGCCTCGCCATCTGCGATAATGTTGCTTTGCGCATCTCCGAACACAATAGCGGATTCCACAACCCCACCCCGCTGGGCCATGCCGTGGATTTCGCTCATGCCGACAGGAACGTCTGCCAGGAGTGCGGCTTCACCAATAACCCTGGAAGCCAGCAGATTGCCCTGTCCACCCACCGCCACGATGATTAATCTGGTTATTTTCATGTAGTTATCATTTGTTATATGGTGCTGGATATCAAGCTTGATGTCTCGTAGAAGTCAGATAAGCAACTTTTTACGAGAGTGTTTAGTATTTTGTGTTTAGTGTTTGGTGATCTAACAAGCTGTATCTATGTATATACTTCAAACAAAACACTAAACACTAAACACCAAATACGTAATGAATTCGACTTTTTCGAATTTATCAGACTTTATCCTTTAAAGGCACTATAGCCTTTTCTGGACATATCTGGGCGCAGACCGTACATCCCACACACAGAGTGGGGTCGATTTTAACCCTTTTATTCTGAATGAAAAAGGCCGGGCATGCAAGCTCATTGATGCAATCTTTATGGTTTTTACATTTTTCACTAACAGAAAAGGGCTTTCCGCGCAGCTTTTTAAGGCTTTTGGCATACAGCGTACAAGGCTCTTGAGATATTATAACCGAAACACCTTTATAGTTTAAGGCTTCTTTAACTGCGGCTATACTCTTTTTAACCCGGTACGGTCTTATGGCTGTCACCTGGGAGACACCAGCGGCCTTTACGATGGCTTCGATCGATACATGCCCGTATCCCTCTAAGTTCAGCGCTTTCATATCTACACCGGGATTAGGTTGATGCCCGGTCATGGCCGTGATTCCGTTATCAAGGATAACCAGGGTAAAATTATGGTTGTTAAAAACAGCGTTGATCAAAGCGGGTATCCCGGAGTGAAAAAAGGTTGAATCACCGATAAAGGCAATCACTTTTTTGTTCGTTACTTTTGAAAAACCGCATGAAGTGCCGACGGAAGCTCCCATACATATCAGAAAATCTCCCATGGACAGCGGCGGCAGAAATCCGAGAGTATAGCACCCGATGTCGGTGGGGCAAATCGTTTCCATGCCCTCTGCGGCTTTCTTCACCACATAGAAAGTGGCCCTGTGGGAACAGCCTGCACAGAGGGTGGGCGGACGCTGTGGAATTTCGGGAAGATCGGAAAGATCGGGAACGGCCGGCGGTGTATAGGCCACATCAAAGTATGCGGCCAGACATTGCCGCACAATGGCAGGATTAAATTCATAGAGGCGGGAAAAAAGCTCATCGCTCTTACCTTTTATGGGCAGGGCCAGTCCTTCTTCCTGGGCGAATGCCTTGAGCGCTTCTTCCATATAAGGTTCTCCCTCCTCGACCACCAGGACCTTTTCACACCCCTTTAAAAAATCCTTTAATAATGCTTTGGGCAGCGGGTGGGAGAAACCGATGCGAAGTACTTTGGTTTTGCCGCCCATGTTCAAATCTGTGACGGCATCTACAACATATTTGTAACTGACGCTGTTGCATACGATTCCCCAGCGGCCGTTTCCTTCGCTGATATTATAAGCGCTGGTTTCGGAAATCTCTTCAGCTTCTTTGAGTCGGTTCAACAGCCTGGCATGCAGTTTTCTGGCAACTGCGGGTATCGGCACATGGTTGAAAGGATCTTTTGTATAATCACCACGGGGTTGGGGAGCTTGAATGTCACCCGGAATAACGGTTTCAGTAGAGTGGTTGATGCGCGTTGTGGTTCTAAAGATGACCGGTTCCTGCAGTTTTTCCGAAAGATCAAAGGCATAGGCCACCATATCTTTGGCTTCCTGGGCTGAAGAGGGTTCCAGCAGGGGCAGGCCGGCAAGCTTGGCATAGTAACGGTTATCCTGCTCATTCTGGCTGGAAAACATGAAAGGGTCGTCGGCGGTGACAATAACCAGCCCGCCTTTTACACCCACATATGCTAAGGTTAAAAGAGCGTCGGCCGCCACATTAAGGCCCACGTGTTTCATTACGCAGATACTGCGAACTCCGCAATTGGCACTGGCGGCCGCTACTTCGAGGGCTACCTTTTCATTGGTGCTGTATTCAAAATAAAGGTCGGTTTCTAAAGATATCTGAAAAAAATTCATTGAGATTTCAGAAGAAGGTGTGCCCGGATAGGTTGTGGCAACGGCGACACCGGCCTCAATAGCCCCCCGGGCAATGGCTTCATTGCCAAGGAGCAGCATTTTTTGACCGGGACGAGCTTTTAAAAGCTTGTGCATGGCATCTCCCTTAATTAGGTATTATGAGGGACTAATACACCAGCACAGTTTGCAGTGTAAAGCATTTTCTGAAAAATGCCGGGCAATTGAACCGCAGCAGTGTGCGAAAACAACCTTCCGCCGGCAGCGACAGGGCCAATGGCTTCAAAAAACTTTACAAAGAGCTTGCCATGGATTATAAAACTAACGTAATCGTTCAGGGGTTAGAGGTTCAAAGGTTCAAAGGTTCAAAGGTTCAAAGTTTAGAGGTTCAAAGATTAAACGCAGAACATAGAGCGCAGAACCCTGAACGGGGAACTTTGAACCTGTGAACGTCTACAAATCAACTTATTTGCGGAAATTTAGGACTTAGAACAATTCTATCCATATAAAAGGATGTTATGGGGAACTTAATCACTCTGGTCGTTGCTACGCGAAATCGAGGAAAAACTGAAGAAATAAGGGGACTTTTAGAAGGCTTCAATGTTATGATCAAGAATCTTGATGATTTTGGCCCCATCCCCGAGGTGGAAGAAGACGGTGATACGTTTGATGATAATGCCTATAAAAAGGCAAGTTTTGCTGCCAGAGTCCTGGGGCTGCCGGCGCTGGCGGATGATTCCGGACTTTTGGTCCAGGCGCTCGACGGCGCACCCGGCGTACATTCGGCACGGTATGCCGGCAAGAATGCCGGCGACAAAGAGAAATGTTTAAAGCTGCTGCAGGCGATGCAGGGCAAAACTGACCGCAAGGCCGCTTTTGAATGTGTCATATCGATTGCTGTTCCGGCAGGTCTCGCCCTGACATATGAGGCCCGCTGTGAAGGCCTGATAGCTGATAAGCTTGCGGGCTCCAACGGATTCGGATACGATCCTGTCTTCTACTATCCGCCGTACAAGAAAACCTTTGCAGAGCTGACCATGGAGGAAAAGAGTCGTGTCAGTCACAGAGGAAAAGCGTTAGCGGAATTTAAAGCTGAGTTTGACAAAGTTTTGATCTGGCTGCAACAGCATTTGCCCTCTCAGACAAAGTTGAAATGCGAGGATATGAAAAATGATCAAAAATCTGATTAAAAAAAACAGAAGCTACCGGCGATTTCACCAGGACCGCCGGGTGGATGTGGAAACCCTGCGGGAACTGGTAGATCTTGCCAGGCTGTCGGGATCTGCTGCCAACCTGCAGCCGTTGCGCTATATTCTGGCCTGCGATCCACAAATCAACGCGCAGATATTTGCTTGCCTTGGTTGGGCGGCATATCTTAAAAACTGGCCGGGCCCCAAAGAGGGTGAACAACCGCCGGCCTATATCATTATTTTAAGTGACATTGCCAAAGCCAATGACTATGTTGGATACGATTGCGGCATTGCCGGCCAGAGCATTCTTTTGGGTGCCGTGGAAAAGGGGCTTGCCGGCTGCATGCTCGGATCAATCAACCGCAAAAAACTAAAGGATATACTAAACATAGAGACTCAGTTTAAAATATTGCTTGTCATTGCACTGGGAGAACCAAAAGAGGAAGTCGTGATAGAAACCGTCGGCCATGATAACAATATCCGCTACTGGCGGGATGACAAAGAGATTCATCACGTACCCAAAAGAGAATTGTCTGATATTATCGTGGCTTCATTTTAATCGTAAGCCGAAAAGAAATGTGAAGAAAAATGGCCACTAAGTCACAAAGGCACAAAGAAAATATTATATTATTTCTTTCTTAGTGTCTTGGTGCCTTTGTGGCGAAAAAAAAGGAAAAATACATGTTACAAAGAAAAAAAGGGATAGATATCGTCGTTGAAATTGGAGGTATCAAAACCCATGAAGCAGCTCTGGATCTTTTTGAAAAAAAATTAGACAAGGAACAGCTATCCAGAATAACAAAGATGAAACAGCCGGAAATCGCGATCAAAATTGCCAATGCTATCGCCATGTGCGCTCCGGATTCAGTCTTTATCAATACCGGGTCTGAGGAAGATAAACAATACATCAGAAAATTGTCATTAAAAAAGAAAGAAGAAGCTGTACTTCCCATGGAAGGGCACACAATCCATTATGATCTAAAAGAAGAACAGGGACGCATTATTGATCGTACATATTATATAGCCAATCCAGACGAAGAGATTAGCTCCCTTGCCAATAAAATTGATCGAGCCGAAGCCCTTGAAGATGTGCGGGACAAGATGTCAGGCGTTATGAACGGCAAAACCATGATCGTCGGTTTTTATATGCGCGGTCCCGTCGGATCTTTTGTGTCAAACCCGGCCCTGGAAATTTCCAGTTCGACCTATGTTTTGCACAGCGCGGAAATACTATACAGAAATGCATTTCATGCTTTTGACAAAGAGGTGGAACGTTTAGGTTATTTTTTTACCAATATACACAGTGAAGGATTAAATCGTCCCGAAGACTTGCCTGCAGCGCGTGTATATATGGATCGAAGCTATCAAACAACCTACAGTGTCAACTGCACATATGCCGGCAATACACTGCTTTTAAAAAAGGGTAATCACCGGTTTTGCGTTGACAAGGCCGTATATGACAACAGGGGCAATGAACTGTCGGAGCATATGTTTATTACCGGTATCGATGGCCCGGGAGGCCGCATAACATGGTGTACCGGTGCGGCGCCCAGCGGATGCGGTAAAACAACCACCGCCATGGCCGGCAATCATTTTGTCGGTGATGACCTTGCCCAAATGTGGATAGATGAAAACGGCAGCATTCGATCGATTAACCCGGAGTGCGGTATTTTTGGTATAGTCGAGGATGTAAACTGGGAAGGTGACCCATATCTTATGGAACTTTTAAGGAAGCCCGGAACTGAAGTGATATGGTCTAATGTGCTTATCGATGAAGACGGTGTTCCCCATTGGACGGGAAGCGGTGAAACACCGGCGCGTAAAGGTATAAATTTTCAAGGCCCTTGGGAAGAAGGTATGACCGATGAGCATGGAAATAAGGTGCCGATATCCCACCCCAATGCCAGGTGCACCTTAACTTCATCGGCTCTGCCGAATTATTCGTCAAAAGCAGAGGATCCGAACGGTGTTGACACCAGAGTGATCACCTACAGCGGCAGAGACGGCGATACCATGCCTCCGGTCTGGGCTGCAAAAAGTGCGGACCATGGCGTCGTTATCGGTGCCGGTATCGTATCCGCAGCAACGGCCACGGAAGTAGGAGCAAGCGGGGTTAAACGGGCACCTTGGGCCAATGCTCCTTTTATTCCGGGTTCATTAGGGGATTACATGGATGCTCAATTTAAATTTTTTGGGAATGAAAAAATTGCTGAAGATAAAAAGCCTGTAATGGCGGGTTTGAATTATTTCTTGACCGATGAGGCCCGCGGCGGTACCTCCAAAAAACTTTTAGGAGAAAAAAGAGACGTAAAAGTCTGGCTGGCCTGGCTGGAACGACATACCCACCGGGAAGTAGAAGTGATTGAAACTCCCATCGGGTTTCTTCCAAAGTATAATGATATTAAAGATCTCTTTAAATCCATTATCGACAAGGAATACAGTGAAGAACTTTATATAAAACATTTTTCTTTGTATATTGACAATATTGTTGCCAGAATAGACTTGCAGATAGAGGCATACGGCAAAGAAGCTAATGTTCCCCACAGACTATTCGAAGTTTTCAAAGAGCAGCGAGCAGGCCTAACAGCCCTGAAAGAAAAGTTTGGTCCCATAGTAACGCCGTCGGACCTGGAGAAAGCTGAATCAGATTCTTAATTTAGCCGAGGAAAACAATTCACAACTCAGTACTGCCTGAAAAACGGGAACCCATCTTAAAAGTAATTTTCAGCGGTCGTATGCTGGTTACTTTTGTTATGGGTTTTGCCTGCGGTCTTCCCCTGCTGCTGACTATAACGGTGTTGCAGGCCTGGATGCAGGACGAGGGCGTCGATTTGGCCGTCATCGGCCTGATGGCCCTGGTGGGTCTGCCCTATACGCTGAAATTTCTCTGGGCGCCTTTTCTGGATCGTTTTACACTCCCATTTCTGGGGCGCAGAAGAGGGTGGCTCCTGGTTGCACAGGTAGCCTTGATTTTTTCAATTGCCGGTCTGGGCTTCACCGATCCGGGGGAAAAGCCCTGGATGGTCGCAGTGGCAGCATTTATAGTTACATTCTTCAGCGCCTCCCAGGATGTTGTAGTGGATGCCTATCGCCGGGAAGACCTTGTTGATGAGGAATTAGGCCTCGGTTCTTCTCTTTATGTCAACGGATATAGGGTGGGGATGCTGCTGGCTTCCGGCGGCGGCCTGATTCTGGCCGACTCGCTGCCGTTTTCCTTTGTTTATCTAATTATGGCAGCCTGTATGCTTCCCGGCGTTTTAACCACACTGCTGGCACCGGAACCTGAGATTAATGTCGAAACTCCCCGAACTTTAAAGGAAGCGGTTTTCGATCCGTTGATTGATTACTTCAGGAGGCAGGAAGCCTTCTGGATCCTGGCCTTTATTCTTTTTTACAAAATCGGCGACACTATGGCCAGTGCGATGACCATACCCTTTTATATGGATATCGGATTTACAAAATCCCAGATCGGTGCGGTGGTTAAATTGTTCGGTTTCTGGGCTACCATCGTCGGGAGTCTGATCGGCGGAGTACTTATGCTGCGTCTTAAGATTAACCGCAGCCTCTGGATTTTCGGGTTTTTACAGGCCGTCTCAACGGCTTGTTTTGCTATTTTGGCGCGTATCGGCAGCAGTGTCGCTGTTTTATCGGGAGTCATCGCCTTTGAGAATCTAAGCAGCGGTATGGGGACCGCCGCTTTTGTCGCATTCATGGCCAGTATCACCAATAAAAAATTTACCGCTACGCAATATGCGCTGCTGAGCAGTCTGATGGGTGTTCCCAGGGTTCTGGCTTCCGCCCCCACAGGCTTTCTTGCTAAATATATGGGATGGGAGGTTTTTTTTATCACATGCGCGCTTATTGCCATTCCCGGCCTGCTGCTGCTATTTAAATTTGCTCCCTGGCATTCTAAAGAGACGGCTGCAGCTTGATACCCTAATCGAGCCAAAACTCGATTAGGCGTCAGTGGTCCGTAGTCAGTAGTTGTACAGGTTCTTAGGGCCTCTTTTGTAATTTTTCAATAAGTTAGGGTTTAGAAAATCGTCGGGTTTCAGAATTTTTCAAAAAAGGTGCTATCAAATACGCTGTTTAAGGGTGACCAAATATTTATGATTTGTCAAATTATTCGAGAAGTTGTAAAATGTTTCGGCAGCAATCATAAATATTTAGTCACCGTGCGATGCCATGGCAGACGACCAGGATATCACCTTATTTTGAAAAACCCTGAAACCCTTTTCTCTGAGGTTATTGAGAAGTTACCTCTTTTTGTGTTTCACCTGTAGTTGAACTACAACAGCGAGCGCATTCCCCGTAGCTTGCGGCAGGGTTCTTCAAATATAATCTCGCTTGCTTATTGCTTAGCAACGGACGACGGACAAAGGACAACGGACACCCAATTGAGCGTTTTCGCTCAATTGAGGTACAATTTAAATATGAACACAGATTCTGAAAACAAAAAGGCACTCGAACGCTACCAAACTTTGGCGCGGCAAAGAAGAAAGATCATGGAACTGCCGTCTAAAAAAGCTCTGGACGCTATTTTAGATGCGCCGCAGCCGGTGGCATTAGTGCATTCTTTTCCCGAGGAGGACTTCTATTTTTTGATTAATGATATCGGGCTTGAAGATTCACTTGAGTTGATGAGACTGGCATCGAACCGGCAGTGGGAATATATCCTCGATATAGAGGTCTGGGAAAAAGACAGAATTGAAATACACGCGGTTACCCGCTGGCTCGATTTGCTCTTAAAGGTCGATCCCCAGCGTTTTCTCAAATGGTTCTTGGATGAAAAAACTGAATTCGTGGAATTCTATCTATTCAAAAACATTGAGGTCAGAATCAGAGAAAGCGATCAGGATCCATCAGAATTTGATAAAGGGTTTTTTACGTTTGATGACACTATTTACGTCAGGTTGAAAGAGGATGTTTTCGATCCGGATGCCAAGGAGCAAGAAGCTGAGTCAACCATCAAAGAACATCGTGATGCATTCCTGTCAAACTTTTTCAGGCTCCTTGCGGATTACGACCACATCATTTATCAGAAAGTCCTGCTGGAATCTTCAAGTGTTATCCCTGCTGAAACTGAGGAAGAAGCCTATCGCCTGCGCAATGTCAGACTGGCGGAAAAAGGCTTTATGCCCTTTGACGAAGCCATTGGAATTTACCAGTCGCTGAAGCCGCAGAATTTTGAAAAGCAGAGCGTAAAGTACACCGTCAAGGACGACGAACCCAGGCAGCTTCTTCCTGTGCCGCTTTATCATGCCGGTATGTTAAAAGAAGATAATCTTTTTACCGGGGCCCTGAAACGGATTGAAATGAATGAGGTCTTAGAACAGATTCAGACTGAATTTGCCGGCCTGTGCAATCAGATTGTAGCCGCGGACCAGGAGACTATCAGAGACAGGGAGGCATTAGGCGCTATCGTTAAAAAGGCCTGCGGATATTTAAATATAGGCCTTGAGCGTTTAACTGCAAAAGGCACGCCACACGACATCAACCGGGCGACCGCACTGATACAGCAATATCCGCTTGCCGGAATTTTCAGAGTGGGCTACGGACGTGCCCTCGATCTGAAATGGCGAGCTGAACGCTGGCGCAAAACAAGCTGGTTTGAAAAAGAAGGGCTGCTTTTGAACTTCTGGGACCAGGACGGGATGGGTGTGCTGGGAGGGCTGTTTATTAAAAAACCTTTGTTTTATGATAATTATGCTACCGGAGTGCTGTACCGGGAATTTGTCTGTTCAGACGACGTTGATAAGACTGCAAAAGTCTTAAATGAAATTATCTATCTAGACGAATTCCTGGCGCTGACGGCTGTTAAACCTGAGCAGATTTCAGATGACTTTCTGACCTATAAAAACTTGATCCTGACCCTCTGGGCCCGGAACTACCTGGGCCTTTCAAAAAAGCCGGCGCCCCTAACACTGGATGAATTCAAGCGGTTTTTTGACGATCTGTGGAGCGGTGAAGGTAAGCCGCGCAAAACCAGCCGGAAGATGAAAGAGGCATTTTTACATTGGCTTTCAGGCCTGACCGGACAGGCTTTGTACGAAATTTCACAGAAACTGGACCAAACCCTGGAAAATCTTTTCAACGAGATCGAAAGGGAATTAGGGGAAGTTTCAAGCAAAGATCTTGTTCCCGTATATATCGATCTTTTTTTGATAGAATAGATAAACTCTGCGTTCTCTGCGGCTCTAATGAGCAAAGCGAATGGGCGGTGAGTTATCGTATTAAAAATGGAGGCCACCATGGCTACTGAAATTTATGGATGGTGCGGCAAGATTCTCAATGTAGATTTGTCAAATATGCGGGTCACTGAACTTGATACCATGGACTATGCGGACCGTTTTCTCGGTGGACGCGGAATTGCCACAAAGATCTATTGGGAAGAAGTAGGGGCCGATGTGGATGCTTTTGATCCGGAGAACCGGCTGATACTGATGAGCGGACCTCTGGGAGCTACCGGTACCCAGGGCGCCTCCCGGTTTGAGGTCGTGGGGAAGTCGCCCATGTTGATGCCGGAAGGATTCTGCTACGGCAATCTTGGCGGATTTTTCGGCCCCTATTTAAAAAGGGCCGGCTACGACGGTGTTGTCATCTCGGGGCGGTCGGAAAAGCCGGTTTACCTTTGGATTCATGATGGCAAGACCCAAATGTTAGATGCATCTTTTTTGTGGGGCAAGGGTGTTTATGCTGTCCGGGATATCTTAAAAGAAACCCATGGGAAAAACGTGCGCTTCGTAACAACCGGTGTCGCCGGTGAAAACATGTGCCGGAGTGCCAATCTGATGACGGACAATGAAGGCAGCGCCACCGGAGGGTTCGGTGCGGTGATGGGTTCTAAAAACCTTAAAGCCGTGGCAGTATTGGGAACCGGCCGGCCGTGGCTAACCCGGAGGAATTGAAAAGACTGAACAAATTGGCAGTGCAGTTAAATAAGCGTGATCCGCTGATGGCCCCTTATCCTGAAGAACAGGTTCGCCGAACCGGAAAATCGTCCTGTTATCAGTGCGGTCTTGATTGTAAATATAGAAATGCTTTTCGAACAGAATCCGGCAAGGATGTTGTTAGAAAATGTCAAGCCATGTTCGTCTATTTTCCATGGGTAATGGGAAGGCCGGGAGAGTCCGCCGAGACCGCCGTGGATGCCACCGGCATCTGCAACGATCTGTCGATCTGTACCATGGAAATGTATAATATCATTCAGTGGCTGGATGCTTGCTACAAGGCCGGCTACCTTACCGATAAAGAGACCGGACTCGAGATTGCAAAACTGGGCACGCGTCCATTTTTTGAAAGCCTTGCCAATATGATTGCTCGTCGAGAAGGATTTGGCGATATTCTGGCCGCAGGCCTGCTGCGAGTCGGAGAAAAGCTCGGGAGTGAAGCCCGGTCTCATTTTGCCAATGAGGTTTCCGGTGTCGGGGACGGCGCCAACTATTCCGCCCGCGAATATTTAATGAACGGGTTGTTGTATGCCCTGGAACCCAGGCAGCCGATCGCCATGCTTCACGAAATAAGCTGGTTAACCGGATTGTGGGTCATGCATCAGTCCAACCCTGAGTCTTCACCGGTAACATCTGCGGTTTTTCGGGCTGTGGCCGCTAAATTCTGGGGCAATGAGCAGGCCTGGGATTTAAACACCCATGCAGGCAAGGCCGAGGCGGCCGCTAAAATCATCGATCGAACCTACGCCAAGGACAGCCTTTTGTTGTGTGATTCCGCCTGGCCTATAATGGTCTCTTGGAATACGCCCGATCATGTTGGCGATGCGACTCTTGAGAGTCGAATTTATTCGGCAGTAACCGGCAGAAAAACGGATGAAGCCGGGCTGCATCAATATGGTGAAAGAATATTTAATCTGCAACGGGGGGTTCTTTTGCGGGAAGGACGGCGGCCCAAAACAGATGATGTGCTGAAAGAGTTCAATTTTACTGATCCGGTTGAAACCGTGTTCATGAATCCCGATGTGATCGTGCCCGGGCCGGGAGAGGAAGTCGTCAGTCGCAAGGGCAAAACCCTGGATCGGGATGTCTTTGAAACCATGCGCAAGGAATTCTATGCTTTGAGGGGCTGGGATGCTGAGTCGGGTTTGCAAAAGGCCGAGACCCTTGAAGGCCTTGGGCTGGCCGACCTGGTTCAGGACTTAAAAAAAATAGACATGATTTTTGATGCAACCTGCTGAGCTCCATAGTTCTGAAATTTGTGCCCTTAGTGGCAAAAATCAATTGTTGAGCAGTACATTGTTTCACGCAAAGGCGCAAAGTCCGCAAAGGAAAACAAAAATAAACTTTTTTAAGAATCTTGGCGTCTTTGCGCCTTTGCGAGAGAATCTTATTTAATTCCGGTTTATCCGGGCAAGGTGTTTGATACTCACGGGAAAGGAGGTACTACCATGCAACTAAGAAAAGCTGTTTTTGCAGGAAACTGGTACCCGGGCGATGCTGCCGGGTGCGAGAGAGAGATCAAAACTTTTCTTGAAGAAGGCAAGCAGAGGCCGGATGGGGACAGGAGCTTCATTGGCGGGATCGTCCCCCATGCCGGCTGGTACTTTTCGGGTAGCATTGCCTGCAACGTCCTCCATTGGCTTCAGGACGAAGAGCCTGTGGATGTGGTCATAATTTTCGGAATGCACCTGCATTCCGGTTCACCCTCTTATATTATGGCCGAGGGCGCCTGGGAAACACCATTCGGTCCCATTGAAATCGAACAGACCATGGCCGGCGAGCTTGCCAAGCAGTTTAGCTTTAGAATTGAAACTGCTGACAACTTTACCCAGGACAATACCATCGAACTCCAGCTTCCTTTTGTAAAATACTTCTTCAAAGATGCCAAACTCATTCCCATGGGTGTGCCGCCCAACAAAAAAACGATAGAGATCGGCAGGGCGGTGGCGGATATCTCAACCCGGCTGGGCCGGCGGGTAAAAGTGATCGGATCCACGGATCTAACTCATTACGGAAACAATTATGGATTTGTGGTCAAAGGTAGGGGGCCGGCAGCGATCGACTGGGTGCGCAATGAAAACGACCGCCGGGTTATTGATGCCATGCTGGCAATGGACCCCGACAGTGTTATCAGCGAAGCTCTCGAGAACCAGAATGCCTGCTGTGGCGGTGCGGCCGCAGCGGCGATTGCCGCGGCCAAACAGTTAGGGGCCCAAAAGGCGCAAAGTATCGCCTATGCCACCAGCTATGATAAAAGCCCCGGCGATAGTTTTGTGGGATATGTGGGGATTGTCTTCTAACTAGTGAGACCTTGCAAAAAAGGGCGTTTTGCAAAGGTCTTACTAGTTCAGGTGTCGGGGAGTTTTCTCTTATGGTCGCTTCATGGAAAATCTTTTTTTAAACCGTGTGAACTCGTGTATAAGGGCTCGTAAAGAAAGAACAGAGGCTTTTATCACAAAAAACAACAGGTTTGCTTTACGATGGGCAATCGTTTGCAATAAAGCAATTGCGGCATCCGTCTGTTCTTGCTAACGGATTCCTAATACACTCAAACAGCACACGCTTTAAAAAAAGATCATCCATTCCGCTGACAGATAATACGCTATGATAAAAACTCCCCGACCCCTCAACTAATTGAGCCGGACGATACACAACGCTGCCATAATCCCGATAATTACCCAGAATATTGTTTTAGTTGGAGAAGAGGGTCCAAGGATCACTCCAACTCTTTTGGAAATGACCCAAAATATTTAACAATTAAGAGTTGTTAGAAAGAGGGGGGCACTTCTTATACCCATTATGTACCGCTCAAAATCATTCTTGCTTTTTGACCGCAATAAGCTTTAATTCAAAAAATTCAGTTCTGTTTAACTCATTTTGATTTGTATTTTGTTTGCATCAACAAAAAGCATTCTTAAAAAGTTAAATATTTGCCCTATTATGGAACTATTGTGAGGCGTTGAAAAATGAAAAATGTTTTGTTGCTGTCATTATGTACCGGGATGTTTGTTTTTGGCATGATTGGAGTGGCAGGTGTTATGACGTACGCGGATACTTATGTTGCAGAAATTTATTTAAGTATCATTTTACTATTCGTTAGCGCGGCATAGCCGTTTATCCAAATGAACAGAAGTAAAACAAGGAAATAGATATGCAAGCTATTAGCCAAGAAAATAGTGATATCGGGCGTAGACGCTATGGTTCGGATCGAAGGGTGTCCGCTGACCCCGGCTACACAGGCCTTGAAAAACGGATCGCCGGAGATCGAAGAAAGGGAATACGACAAAGAAATCTGCAACGATTTCTGACCAGTGACCTTACTTTTGGAAAACTGCAGTCTGAATCCGATGAAGAAATTGGACAACTCTTGGATATAAGCAGGTCAGGGCTTGCACTTCGTTGTTTTACAAATGGAAAAGATACACAAGATTATTCCGAACTAGATATGTTTCTGTCCGGTGGTGATTTCGCTATTGGCGGAATCTCTATCAAGACTGTTTCAGACACTGAGCTGGCTAACAGGTCACCATTTAGCACGGTTATCTTTAAGCGCTATGGCGTGAAGTTTGAGAATTTAACGCGCGAGCAAAAAGCCGGGTTGGATTATTTTCTTATTAATCATACTTCAGGTAAGGCTTAAATTTTGAGGCCTATGAACGTAACTACTACAAAAGCTTTGGTACCAACTCAAAATTTCATTCCTTTGCATGAAAGTGCCAAGAAAGTTGCGGTTTGCCTCGACCTTTATCCCCGGCGATATCGAAATCAAATTGTATTTGCAATGCGTGCAGCAGATGATTTAGATGGTAAATACGGGAATAACGGGAGAAAATTGGTAAACCCGAAACTCGCCGAATTTGTAGATATTTATATTTAAATAAAATCGCTTCGCGATTTTATTTTAGCAAGATTTTTGCCAGAATGATTCCAAGGATCAGCCAGACGGGAACGGAAATAATTAGGGCCAGGGTCAGACCGCGGAAAATACCGAGTTGTTTAAAGAGAGTGTGCTTTTCCAGGGCCCGGCGGATAATTAGTTCCAGAGCCTCAAGATTGATCGGTTTGGGGATGAAATCGTAAGCCCCTTTTTTAACGGCGATAATTGACGACTCAATGGTTCCGTAGCCGGTAATGATCAGCACTACGGCCCGGCTGTCCACGGCCTTGATAGCCTCTAAAAGCTCCATGCCGTCCATGTCCGGCAACTTCAAGTCCAGGATCGCAAGCTGAAAATCTCCCTGTTCAAACTGTGTCAGCCCCTCGCGGCCGCCATAGGCTGCCGTGGCCTGATAGCCCATTTTAACCAAAAATTCCACCAGCATGTTCGCCAACTGTTGGTCGTCATCAACCACTAAAATCCGTACAGTTTTATCAGTTTTCAGCACCATTACACGCCTCCTTTACCATGCTGCGATCTTCGACAGGACTGATCCTTGCCACGAAACAATGCCGGTTTGCATCAGTTATATTCATTTTATATTATGGGAGATATAGTTCAAGAAGAAAATTTGCCTTACGCCAACAATTCAATTGTCCTCTCGTCCGGATAACGCCTAATCGAGTTTTGGCTCGATTAGGGCTCTATATATATCCTTTTTGTCCTAACAACAGCAGGACCTCCTGGGCGGCCTCATCGGGCGTCAGAGCGGTAGTATCGATTCGCAATTCAGGAGATTTCGGTATTTCATAAGGATCATCCACACCGGTAAAACCTTTGATAAGCCCGGCCCGGGCTTTGGCGTACATCCCCTTGCGGTCTCTTTTTTCGCAAACCTCTATTGGGGTTGAGACGTGAAGTTCGAAAAATCCGCCGTAGTTTTCAATGGTTTTCCGAATTTCCGCTCGGGTTTCATTGTAGGGCGCAATGGGAGCACAGATGGCAATGCCGCGGTTTTTGGTGATTTCACCGGCCACAAATCCGATACGGCGCACGTTGACATCCCGATGCTCTTTGGAGAAATTCAACAGGTTTGAAAGATGCCGCCGTACGATGTCACCGTCCAGCAGAGTGACCGGGCGGTCCCCTATCTCCAGAAAGCGCGCATATAGAACTTTGGCAATCGTCGACTTTCCGGCTCCTGAAAGGCCGGTCAAAAAAATAGTGAAGCCCTGTTGGCGCGGGGATGGATATGCTTTGCGAAGCTCCGCTATAACTTCAGGGAAAGTGGCCCACTCCGGTATCCGCCGTCCGGCCCTGATCCTGTCCCGGATATGGGAACTTGAAAAAGAAATCGTCTGGGTCCCTTCGGGAACCTGGTTCGCGGGACGGTACTCATCTTCAAACGGCAAATAAACCAGCTCTTGGAAAGGGACAACGGTCACGCCGATTTCTTGACTGTATTCTTCGGCAAGTTCACGGGCCGCATGGCTTTCATAAAAAGGCTTGCCGTTGGCATCAGATCCCGGGCTGGCGTGGTCGCGACCTACAATGAGATGGGTGCATCCGTAATTTTTTGCAATTATCATATGCAATAGTGCATCCCGGGGGCCGGCCAGACGCATGGAAAGCGGTAACAAATTCAGCACAAAAGAATCCGGCGGGTAGTGGCGGGTTACCGCACGATAGCATCTTACGCGCGTATAGTGGTCGAAATCGCCGGGTTTTGTCATCCCCGTAATCGGAAGCAGCAGCAGATTCGTTTTGGCCTGCCGCATAGCCCTGATGGTCATTTCAAACTGCAGTCGCTGGATAGGGTTGCGGGTCTGAAATCCTACGACCCTCTGCCATCCGAGTTTGTGATAGATGCTGCGGACCTCCCGCGGAGACATGCGCAGCTGCTTAAAGTCAAAGTGCAGTGGTAGACTCAATACTTCCAGTTTGCCGCCGACATAATGGTTACCTTCGTTATTAAACAGATAATTAACTCCCTGGTGAGTCCGATCGGTAGTTCCGTAAACCCGGGAGGCTTCTTTCCGGTGATCCAGCGGCCAGATGTCTTCAATATGCATGATTCCCAGCAAAAACCCTTCAGGATCTCTTAAAGTGACCGACTGGCCGACATCAAGGGTCCTGGCCTGGATATCGGGGAGGCTGAGGCAAACCGGTAGAGGCCAGAGAATTCCACTTTGCAGCCGCATACGGTCCAGAACCGATTCATAATCAGAGCGGGTCATGAACCCGTCAAGCGGAGAAAAGGCTCCGGTTGCAAGCATCTCAAAATCACACAACTGACGATCGTTTAAAGTAATATCCGGCAGGTTCAGGGCAATATCTTTCAGCAAAACGCTTCGTTCCTGATCCACCGGCAAATCCACCAGCGAACCGCCGTGGGGCTCAACCAATGACGCCTTGTTCATGTTAAACTCCTCCAACAACCATTGTAAATAATAACGGTTCTTCTCTCGATTAGTTGATACCAAGGGTTCCAGGATTCAAGGATTCAGCCGTCTTCGCTAAAGCTACGCCGTGCCAAGAGGGGTCGAGTGCTTTCTTTCAAACGATTTAATAAGTGCTTTGAGCATCCTCTCAACCTCTCGTATCCCCTCTAAGAGTATCTTTACTTTGCAGCTATTATACCAGTATTATACCAGAATGAATACTATCAAAATACGATAACGGGGTAAACTTGACATTTGCCGCCTCCGGGTAGTACAATTCGTTGAATTTATGATAACAAATAAAACGAATTAAACGCTTATTATTGGGAGAGAGGTGCGCAATGACAGTAAAAATTACCTGGTACGGGCACGCCTGTTTTTTGATAGAAACCGCAAAGGCCAAACTGCTGTTGGACCCTTTTATCAGCGGCAATCCCCTCTCTCCGGTTCAAGCCGATCAAGTTGCACCTGATTATATCCTGGTTTCACACGGCCACGGCGATCATCTGGGGGACAGCGTTGAAATTGCCAAACGAACCGGAGCAACCGTTGTTTCAAATTATGAAATTTACAACTGGCTGGTGGGGCAGGGGATTGATAACGCTCATCCGATGCATATCGGCGGCGGTTTTGATTTCCCATGGGGGCGGGTAAAACTGACCATGGCCCAGCATGGATCAGCCCTGCCGGATGGTACTTACGGCGGAAATCCCTGCGGGTTTTTGCTCTATCTTGAAACAAAAAAGATCTATCACGCCTGTGATACCGGACTGTTTTACGACATGAAGCTAATCGGCGAAGAGGGCATCGACCTGGCAATTTTACCCATCGGCGACAATTTTACCATGGGACCCGACGATGCCCTGCGGGCGGTCAAACTGATCGAACCGGCGCAGGTGGTGCCCATGCACTACAATACGTTTGATATGATCAAGCAGGATGCGCCGGCCTGGGCCTTAAGAGTGGAGCAGGAAACTTCCGCTCAAGTGACTGTTATGAATCCGGGCGACCAGCTTACACTTTGATAGCGTCGTGAAAAGTCCCATCTACTGCGTTATAGTATTTTTTTGTCTCTCGCAGAGCCCGCAGAGGGCACAGATATTTGGGTTTTTTTCCTTACCGCTGAGCCCCGCTATATCTAGCGGGACTCAGCGGTAAGGAAAAATGATAATTATCTTTCTCTGTGTACTCTGCGAGCTCTGTGAGAGCTTAAAATGCCCTTTACTCCACGTATTTTTCTATGTGACGTTTTATTTTTCTGCGTTTGGACGCGGGAGTGATCGACCAGGGCCCCTCGCCGTTATCAACGCTTTCGTACAATATTTCAAGACCCTCTTTGACAAGGTCTTCATTACCCTCATTCTCTTTTTTCAAGCGATCTAACTCTAATAAAAAAATTACTTCGGCCCTGTGTCTCACGGGCAGTGACAGCAATCCTCTGATACTTTTATTTTCAGAACGTTTAAGGCTGGCAATTTGGGTGCTGTAAACCTTTTCGAAATGGTTTAAAGACGAGGTATAGTCCCTGGTTTTAAAATTTTTCATGGCACCTTCAAGTGCGGTTTTACGATCAACTATTTCTTCAGGGGCCGCGGGTTTAGCGGTAGCTACTACTGCCGCTGTCCGGGCATTTCGGGCGGCCGCAAATTCCTGCTCAGGAGCCTGCAATTTTGCAAGAAGCTTCTGACTTTCATCAATTTTAAGACGGTAGATAAACTCAACATCAATGGCCGCCGGCAGAGCCTGGGCTTTTGTTGCGGCGCGCTGGTAAAACATCAAGGCTGATTCCAGATTTTGAACGGATGCGGGTGCAGTTGCGCTGAAGCGGTCGCCGGCATCGATCTCTCTGAAAAAAGCGATGAGCCCCAGGGTATTCTGAATGCGTTCTCCGGCCAGATGCCGGCTTAAGAACTGCTGGTTGTCATAAAGGAGTTTTTCAGCCGTCTGCCACTGGGAAGGGTTGAGGTCGGTGATGATGCGGTCATAGGTTTGGCCGGCGGCAAGTTCTTTTTGCTGTGTTTGCAGGCGCGCAAGGTGTTCCTGGCTCCCATTGATTTTAAGGCGGTGGATAAACTCAACGTCAATAGCAGTCGGCAGGGCCTGGGCTTTTGTTGCGGCGCGCTGATAAAACATCAAGGCTGATTCAATGTTATTAATGGATGCGGGTGTGGTTGTGCTGAAGCGATCGCCTTCATCGATTTCTCTGAAATAATCGATGAGCCCGGCGGTATTCTGTTTGCGTTCTTCATCCAAGTGCTGACTTAAGAACTGCTGGTTGCCATAAAGGAGTTTTTCAGCCGTCTGCCAATCAGACGGGTTTAAAGCCGCCACGATACGGTCGTAGGTTTGGTCGGCGGCACGCTGCTTCTGCTCGGTTTGCAGGCGCGCAATCTGCTTTTGACTTTCATCGATTTTAAGGCGGTGGATAAACTCAACGTCAATAGCAGTCGGCAGGGCCTGGGCTTTTGTTGCGGCGCGCTGATAAAACATCAAGGCTGATTCAATGTTATTAATGGATGCGGGTGTGGTTGTGCTGAAGCGATCGCCTTCATCGATTTCTCTGAAATAATCGATGAGCCCGGCGGTATTCTGTTTGCGTTCTTCATCCAAGTGCTGACTTAAGAACTGCTGGTTGCCATAAAGGAGTTTTTCAGCCGTCTGCCAATCAGACGGGTTTAAAGCCGCCACGATACGGTCGTAGGTTTGGTCGGCGGCACGCTGCTTCTGCTCGGTTTGCAGGCGCGCAATCTGCTTTTGACTTTCATCGATTTTAAGGCGGTGGATAAACTCAACGTCAATAGCAGTCGGCAGGGCCTGGGCTTTTGTTGCGGCGCTCTGATAAGAGCTCAAGGCTGATTCACTGCTTTTGATCGATACGGGCGTTACCTGGATGAGACGGTCGCCGGCATCAATGTCTTTGAAAAAAGCAACGAGCAGGGCAGTATTCTGTTGGCGCTCCTGATCGAGATTTTCACTTAAGAACGGCTGGTTGTCATAAAGGAGCTTTTCAGCCGTCTGCCATTCGGACGGGTTTAAAGCCGCTACGATACGGTCGTAGGTTTGGCCGGCGGCAAGCTGCTTCTGCTCGGTTTGCAGGCGCGCAATCTGCTCTTTACCGGCATCGATTTTAAGGCGGGGGATAAATTCAACATCAAGGCCGGTGGGCAGGCTTTTAGCTTTTTTTTCAGCGCTCTGATAAAACATCAAGGCCGATTCGATGCTTTTAATGGATGCGGGTGCGGCCTGGCCGAGACGATCGCCGGCATCGATGTCTTTAAAAAAGGCCGCAAGCAGTGCAGTCTTCTGTCGGCGCTCCTGATCGAGATTTTCACTTAAGAACTGCTGGTTGTCATAAAGGAGCTTTTCAGCCGTCTGCCATTCGGACGGGTTTAAAGCCGCCACGATAAGGCCGTAGGTTTGACCGGCGGCAAGCTGCTTTTGCTCGGTTTGCAGGCGCGCAATCTGCTCTTTGCCGGCATTGATTTTAAGACGGGGGATAAATTCAACGTCAAGGCCGGTAGGCAGGCTTTTAGCTTTTTGCGCGGCGCTCTGATAGGAGCTTAGGGCTGATTCGCTGCTTTTGATCGATATGGGCGTGGCCTGGATGAGCTGGTCGCCGGCATCGATGTCTTTGAAAAAAGCCACGAGCAGTGCAGTATTCTGTTGGCGCTCCTGATCAAGATTTTCACTTAAGAACGGCTGGTTGTCATAAAGGAGCTTTTCAGCCGTCTGCCATTCGGACGGGTTTAAAGCCGCTACGATACGGTCGTAGGTTTCCCAGGCCAATATTTCCTGCTGTATTTCTTTTGCAGTGATTTCATCTGTCTGGATATCGGAAGCATCAGATTCGATCAAGCTGTCGCCATGTTTATAAACGGCCTTGACATAATATTCATCTACCTGCCCGCTGGTTCGGAGCACTTTGGCATGCGTCTCTTTAACCTGCCCAAAAAGCTCTTCATTTATAAACAGCTTGTAGCCTACCGGTTCTCGGGCTGTTGCCGGCCGTTTCCAACCCACGATATTTTTATCGTTTTCACGTTGCATATAAAGGCCGTCCGGGGCGGTAGGCAGAAAGCTGATTTTTATTTGATAAACCCGATTATCCAAAGAGTAGATGACGGCGGCGTACTTGTTGATATTCGACTCTAAGATTTCGTAATTATGATCATTTACCAGAGGGATGCGGTCAATACCAAGATAAAAAGAGATACTGCTGTCGGTTTTGGGGAGCCATAATTCTAAATTATCGTTGCTGATATTGCTTATGGTCCCGAAGGTCTCCTGATAGTTGATAAGGCCGGCCTTGATCTTTTCCTGAATATTGCGGTCAAAGACCTGTTTTAAAATGATCGTGTTTCTGATCATTTTCTTTTCGGAGGCGTCGCTTTCGGCAAGTTTTTTGAATAAAATTTTGAGAGGGTAATCCTGATAAGGGCTCTTTTGGGCCTCGAATTCCTTTTTGGTTATAAAATCAACTGCAAAGGCAGAAGTGCTGTGCAGGCATGTTAAAAACATCCCCAAAAGAATAATTAGCGATATTTTAGCAAAATTTCCTGTTTGATTTTTCATTTTTTCCCTTTACACTCCAGGTTCCTTATTAAGAAAGCTGGTTGCTGACATTTCTTTTTGAACTTGCTGTATCTGCCGGCCAAAAAAATCTTGCGGATCATTATTTTCAAATATTTCTATGTGCCGAGCGGTGATATTGGGAGGGCTGTTTTTTTGCCGGTTTTCGGTAACAACCAGCAGCGTGTTTAAATGCTGAAAGTTCTTATCGTCCTTAATCTTTTTACCCATCCAATGGTCGATGAAAAAGATGGTGGCAAGGTTTTTTCGATAAGCTCTTTGCAGGGTCATCCAAAAATAGTGACGTCTTTCGGCATCCAGATTCGAGAGCGGTTCATCTAAAAACCAAACGGGCTTTTTTGCATCCAAGACTATATCCATTAATACTTTCTGCTGCTGGCCGCCTGAAAGCAGATCCGGATATTCATGGGCAGAGAAAGCGGCGGCCTTTTGCCGGTCGGATCCATTTAAAACCATATAATTGTCACGTGTGGAAACAGGGAGGAAAAAGGCTTTTTGAGGGAAGATGCAAAAACTCTTTTCCCTGATTTCGGCAGCCCTGATGTAATTAAAACTCTTGGCATTATATGTTTCGTCGTTAAATTTGATTGTTCCCTTATCAGGGCCGGATGCTCCTCCTATGCTGCCAATTGTTAATGCCAGCATGTTGAGCAGGGTTGTTTTACCGGAGCCGTTATCTCCGTACAGGTAGTAGGCGCCCTGCTTAAATTCAAGGGTGTCGCCGCTTTCCAGAGTAAAAGTAATGCTGAATGAGTCGTTCTGGGTCAATATTAAAGGAAATGTAACCTCAAAACGGTTGGCCTTCGACATAATCTGAACCTTGATAGTTTCGTAACAAGTTAAAGGTTAAGGCTCTTCTCCCATTTAGTTGGAGAAGAGGGTCAAGGGTTCAAGGATTCAAGGGGTCAAGTGGTTGCTTTCAAACAATTTTATCATTGTTTTGTGCATCCTTTCAACTTCTGCTGTTGAGGCATGGATATTTTAAGTATTTCACTCGAACCCTGGAATCCTTGGCCCCTTGAATCCTAATTTCATTTATCTTCCTTTGTGCAATGTATGCAGGTTCAGGGTGTTGCCGGTAAACGGGCTGAAACACCACTTGTTAATGGGGTGGAAAGCTGCGGCCGCAGAAAAAAGAGTTATTGCCAGCGGCAGCGCAATGTGAGCTGAGGCCCCCAAGTCACCGAAAATTGAATACAGAAGATAGGCCGCAAGAATACCCCCTTTGACAAACAGCATCAGTAAGACCGGCAGCAGCCAAAAGATGAATAACAGCTCCCTGATTCTGTTTTTGAACATAAACAGGAAAGCAATTTCGGTTTTCAAATGGATAAATGCAAAAAGCGATATCATAAAAGGAAAAGCAATCCCCATGGATAAATCCGTGAGATAGAAATTTATATGGTTGGAACGGATATCATCATTGATATTCTTTACCTTATCTTTCAAGATATGCGACTTTTCATAAGAATAAAGGTAGTGTCCCTGAGAATGCAGCTGATCGATGTAATCCATAAAGTCGTTTTTTATATCGATATTTTGATACATCAGCCAGTTCCAGCGAGGTTCTAATACCTGCGGAACATAGAAGGGGACGTATCTGGGATAGGCATCGATGTCTTGATACATTACGTTATCCTGATATATTTGGGGGATAGCCAAATATGCTTTGTCGGTTTTGATGGCCCCATCCTTTTCATAACTGACTGATTCCGCCAAATCGATAATATCAGTAGTGTTGTCGTATTTGATGTTTGTCAATATGTGTAAAAAATTCAAAGGAATAATACATTCCACTCTGCTCAGGTATGGGTTCGGCATATGATTTGGGTTCAGGGGGATTCTTTTAATATTGTCGATAATAGATTTTTTAATAGAATTATAAACATCAATCCTTTTATCCCAGACGTTTTCCCTTATCATATCGGCAAGGTCGATTAAATCAAATCTGAGTGTGTTGTGTCTGTCCGCAATAACAGCCTCATTGAGTGCGGTGCCGTTGTGATCAATATAATTGTTTATGACATTTATGGTATAATCGTCGGTGCGCTCTTTTAAAAAAAAGTCATCGACAAAACTTTGGATATGATAAACGCTGTACAACAAATTGATGGCGTCTTTGTTGCTTAAGCTGTCCGGGTGACTTGTTGCGGATGGAGTAAAAAAGTGAATAAACAGATTATTTTGATATATAAAGGCCTGCTTGACAATTTCCGCGCCGAGATGCCGTAGTTTCCGGTAGTGCCCGGCAAGAAATCGTCCAAAGCTATTTTGGGAGCGCATACGCACAAAAAAGACTTTGAAAGCCTTTTGGTTTACGATTTCATTTTTCAACATTTCTGCTTTGTGGAATTTTTTTACGTAGCTGAATGTATTAAAGCCCATCATTACCAAGAAGGCTATCACGAGGCAGACGAATCGCTTTCTTGTGGACTTTCTGAAGAGCATCTTAAGGCACACAACCAGCAGTTTGTAAAAGTCATTTGTCATTAGTTCGGGGTTCAGGATTCGGGGTTCAAGATTCAGGGTTCAGGGTTCAGGGTTCAGGATTCTGATTCCGGGTAACTGGTTGCGTGATAACTGATAACTGGTTACTGATAATTTTTCGCCTTTCACTGATAACTGATCACTGACCTCTGGTCTCTGATCTCTGACCCCTGATCACTGCCTACTAGTTATCTCCGTATGTCCAGAGAGTTATTATCATGTTTCTGCTCATACCGATTTCATATGCATATATTTTTAATTCTCTTGAATATTTCTTGCCGAATCTGGAAACGATGATTACCTGGTCGGCGAAATCGGTTCCATGAAGAGATTTCAGATTATCAAGCACTCTCTGGTAATATTCCAGGGTGTCGTTTTCCAGGGAGAGCCCCATTTTGTCGGTATCCAGCTTTTCGATATCCTGATAAATTTTGAAATAGTAGCTGTTATAGTTGCCGGCTTCATAGTAATAGAAATAATGGGAGAAATCCGGATTTTTCAGCAAGCGCTTAACGCTCCCATAGTATTTTCGCAGATCGGCATCGAAACTGTTAAAATCGTAAAATAAAAATCGTTTGGAGCCGCTGCGGATAATGCCTTCTTCATCGCTCAAGGTTACTGCGGCGATATGATCGATGTTCAGTACCGGATAATATTCGCTGCTGTCAAGCTTGACCCGGACCGGTCCGTTCAGGATGCGATAGCGGATATCCTGCCGGCTGCGGTCATAGGCAAATTCGATCTGAAATTTTCCCTTGTAACGGTTTTTAATAACCAGCTGCAGATCATAATTGCGCAGAGATGACGGAGGATCGGCAACCAGTTCCCAATAACCTAACTTCCCAAGAGAGATCGACTCCTGCTTGGCATTTTCGATCAGGGCTAAAAAATTATAACCGGCAGTAGTGCCGGTTAAGCCGACCTTAAAAACGCGGTTGTTATCGTTGCTCAGTTGTATGTTACGGCCTTTAAAGAGTGTATCCGCGTGGATCTCACCGGCTAATGCCCAGCCGGCTAACAGGAAGATACAGAACCATTTGACGGGGTGTAATTTTGTTTTCATAGGATGTATGCTGGTCACTGGTTACTGGATACTGGTCACTGGATACTGGTTACTGGATACTGGATACTGGTCACTGATCACTGACAACTGGATTTTAAAAGTAAGTTATCCTTATTTTATCCAGTATCCAGCATCAAGTATCCAGGATCACTTCTCACTGATCACGGACCGGGGGCATAAAGCTCTCCAACCTTTAGGTACATAAATTTACGTTGCACGGCCTGATTAAAGGAATTGAGGTGGAACCCTCGCTTGGAAATATATTCCGCCAGGGGACCTTTATCCTCGCCCAGGGCTTTGTTCCAGAGAATCTCTTTCCCGGGTTCTTTGCTGGTTAAGGCTTTATAAAATGCCGCATCCGCTGATTGGAAGGTTCTTTTTTCGATAAGAGGTTTAATATGATCGTATAGTTTTCTGCATCTTTCGATATCGTCAACACTCACCAGTGAATTTATAATAATCAATTTTTTAAGATCGGACAGAGAAACATCATCCTGAGTTCTGATCGCTCTCAAAAAAGACTCTACCGGTTTGGCCGGAATTGCTATGCGTTGATCCCAAACAATGGGGTCCTCAACATTCTTTACATATTTAACGACGTGGTTCAGCACCTGAATTTTGCGATCGCTCCATTTTTGCATTTCCGTCAACAGTTTTTGATCTGAAAAATAGAGGATAATGTCTTTGGGCATCTCTCCAGCGCCCTGGGTTTTAAAAACATGATCGACGTAAGCCTGGATTCCGTCCAAAAGTCGTTTGTGCTGTTTGGTGAAATCCTCTTGCCGTTCTTGCTTTGATTTCAGCTTTTCAGCTTTGAATTCGAATTTTCTAAAGGTGACATCTTGGCCTTCAGGATTACCGGCTTCAAACCGGGCGATCAGGTCTTTTAAATTACGGTAGGCATCGTCCGGAGTGTCGTTCAAATTGGCGGGGGTCAGGATACCGTGGTCGGTCGGATAGATAAAGTAGACGCTCAGATTAAGATCCAGCGCTTTTTGGGTAACATAGGATAAGGTTTCTTCGGACAGGTCATTGGGCCCGGCATCCGTTATGACAAAAAGCAGTTTTGCATGCAAAGGAAGGATCTGCCGTTCTTTTTGTAAGGATTCGATTTCATGAAGGACTTTGACCATGGCCCGCATCAGAGGCTCGGCGTAATCACGGTCTCCAGAGCCCTTGACAAAGGTGAGGTTCTCGGGCCTTTTGACCCGGATAAAATTGGGTTCGGCTTTAATATCTTTGTAGCTTTCGGGTGAATCCCAGTATGCAAAGACGCGGTTCATTCTTAATCCAATACCTTTTTGCCTCATATCCTGAACGCTTTTATTAAAAGACTTCACATAGTCGGCAAAAGGACGCATACTTTCGGATACGTCCAATAAAAAGAAGGTATTTAAGTTTCTTTTGATGGAACTGGAGAGCAGCCGCATGAGCCTGGGCGTAAATGCGCCCGGAATGAACACCTTGGCATAAGAATCGTCTTTGGTGTACTGCGGGTGGGTTAACTGGGGAAACCCGAAATGAGTATAAAATTTATGCAGGCTCTCCTGATCGAGTTTTTCCACGATGTCCCGAAAGAGCCTTTCTTTTAAATAAACATGCTCTACGTAAAATTTGTTGATTTCACCAGCTTCCAAAGACTCGTCTTTACCCTCCGGGTCATTGAAAAATGGTACCGGCTGCAAGGGGTGGTAATAGAGCCTGGATCTCCACAGGGTGATATACTTTTTTTCGACCCAGCCGATGATTCCGATATCCTCTCGATTACTCCTGTAGTCGAATTCGTTAAAATCCTGGGCCAGCAGGTAATAGCCGTTTTGATAATCGAGTACTTTGTAAAAATCATAATCCACAAGGCTTTCCGGAGGAGTTGCCGAGTCTTTTTTATTATCTTGCCAGCTGTTCCAAATTGTAGGGAATTCATTGGCTTCGCCCGGCAGGCTTAGGAAGCCGTATACAGGAATGAAAGCTCTGTTTTTATCCAGCAGGGCATTGTACCAGAGAAATCCTTTCTCGAAATCAGACACATTAAGCGTAAATATCTTTTTATCCCTTTGCCTTACTATTTTAAGCTCCTGTTTATCCCAATCGATTTCAACAACGTAAAAAACTTCCTGGAATTGGATTTTATCCTGTGGATAAAGGCTTTCCAGACCGCCATAAGGGAAGAAAGCTTTGGCGTGGGAGATGTAGAATATACCCTCATTGGGATCGGCGCTAAAAGCGTACCCTGCACCGTGTTTTTTTTCAACCGCGCTGCGGGCCGAGGCCCATAGATTCATGTCAAGTTCGTGATAAATACGCTTGAGCGTGTTCATGAAGCCGTCGGGTTTGAATTGCCCTTCCCAATCATGATCAATTGAACTGGGACATTTAATGTTTACCCGGCGGTCAGCATTCAAATCGGGCGGAATGGCGCTTGCCGGACTATGGGCTAACAAAAATGCCCCGGTAAACAGGAAAATAATCATTTTCTTAAAGCAGGTCATTTTTCACCTCCGCTACCTTATTTAGCTCAATGATTCCGACGACGGGATTTCGCTTTGCTCAACCCCGGTGCCGGTATCTTAGACTTTCAAATCTGCTGCACCCGCAATTTAGGGTAAACTTAAAACCGGATGTGGCGGTCTGCCAAATGCAAGAATTGCTTACCTATTCGGGCTCAATTGAGGTATAGTGAATTAAAGCTTTGGAGTCAATCAAAAACGTGATCGGCATTTGGTCCCCGGGGAAGGCAAGTTGCGGGGATTTGGGTGGTTGATAACCGCTGCAGGAATTGGTATAGGTGGTTTAAAACGTTCGCATGATAGCTGTCAGGGTTCAGCCGTCTTCGCGTAGCTACGCCGTGCCGAGGGGTTCTGGGTTACTGATCGAGGGTTGGAAATGAAAGATAAGCACGGCCATCCACAAATAGACGGCAGCAGGAAGCTTTTGGAAACAGACACGTTCAGGTTTGACTGCCATCCTCAAACCCCATGTTTTACACGATGCTGTCACGATGCTGACATGTATCTGTATCCTTATGATATTATTCGCCTGAAGAACTGCCTCAGCATTTCTTCTGAGAGGTTTCTGGAACAGTATACCTTAACCGCTTTCAGAGACAATCCTTATTTCCCTAATCTTATGCTGAAGATGTCGCCTGGTGAGAGAAAATCATGTTCCTTTCTTGCCCAGGGAGGATGTACCGTATATGAGGATCGACCGTTCTCATGCCGGGCCTATCCGCTGGAACGGGCGGTGGCGCGCAGCAGTGCCGGCAAGAAACGGGCGGTCCATTTTTTTCTTGCCTGTCACGAGCACTGTTTGGGGCATAAAGAACCCCGCGAATGGTCCGTCAATGAGTGGATCAAGGACCAACAGATACAAATATTCAATGATATGAATGACCTGTGGGTCGATGTTGATGCGCTGTTTAGGGGAAACCCGTGGGGCCGTCAGGGGGTCGACGGGCCGGCTTTTAAGATGGCCTTTATGGCTTGTTTTAATATTGACAAATTCAAGATGTTTGTTTTTGAAAGTACTTTTTTGTCCCGGTTCGATGTATCGCCGGAAAGAATTGACAAGCTAACTGCATCGGATGTAGAACTCATGAAATTTGGGTTTGACTGGATAAAATTATTCCTCACGGGTGCCGGTCCGCTGACATTAAAAATTCGTAAAAAGTAAAAATTTCCTTTTTACGAACGTTTTCAGTTTTAGGTTTTAGGCAACTTTTCAATAAGCTAGGGTTTAGAAAATTGTCGGGTTTCAGAATTTTTCAAAAAAAGCGCTATCAAATACGCTATCTAAGGGTGGCCAAATATTTATGATTTGTCAAATTATTCGAGAAGTTGTAAAACGTTGCCGCAGAAATCATAAATATTTGGTCACCGTGATATGCCATGGCAGACGACCAGGATATCACCTTTTTTGAAAAACCCTGAAACCCTTTTCTCCGGAGGTTATTGAAAAATTACGGTTTTAAGTATTTGCAAATAAGCGTAAAACAATAACCAAAACCTAAAACGTGATGAATTCATCAACCCTTTATATGAAGCCTATATTAATAACAAAAATTGACCTTGAAAATCATTTGATCTTGGAGATTTATGACGAGTCCATCAAAACGATTGGGGACAGATGGATGGTTAATATGGTGGCTCGTATAAAGGTTCCGTTCGATGAAGCCTTGATTCAAAAAAGCGAAGATTTTTCGGCAAACAAGGATAAAATCAAAAAGGCGCTTGGTAAAGAGGTCGTTTTCGAACATAAAAGCAATCGCATTTTTGTGGACGATAACGAAAAGGAAAGCATCTTTCAGGAAATGTATGACAGTTTTATTGACAACACCCTGCATTATCTATCCCGCCCGAACTTTCCCGAACGGTTTTTGTTAAAAAAAATCAGGGAAGAGATGAAGAGGCAATTACAAAAAAGATGATTAACCGTTCACAGGTTCAACGGATGAACATCCAAAGACGGATGAACATCGACATCGAACGCCCAACATCGAATGATGAATAAAAAAACCGAATGAAATTAAATTGTAGAGCGGAGCGACATCATTATTCGATGTTCAACGTTGGACGTTCGATGTTCAGTCTGTTCGATATTCACGTTCATCTTTCAAAATAATTCCGTACGGCATAAATGTAACCTGTGAACGCCTGCGAAAGGTAACCCGACTCGGCTGAGCTCATCGCAGGCTGAACGGTGAACTCTGAACCCCTGAACGGTTCTTATGTCTTTATTCAAAAAGGGCTGTGGCTTTGTGCAGGCGCCGGACCACCCGGTCCCGGCCCAGGACGGTGAGAATATCAAACAGACCCGGGCCCGCCAGCTGCCCGGTAACTACTGCGCGCGTGCCGTTGGTCAGGATTCCTACTTTAATCCCCAATTCTTCCGCCAAGGCGCGGATTGTTTTCTCGGTTTCTTCGGCGGTAAAGACTTTGACGGTATCCAGGCGCTCGGCCAGAATCGGAAACCATTCTTGCAGTTTCTCATGCTTGAGGACGTTTTTTTTCAAAGCTTTGGGCTCAATGGGATAGTCTTCGGAAAAATAGGCGCGACCGCGGGTCACAAAATCGGTGGTTAAATGATAGCGGCTGCGAATCAGATCAATGGTATCAAGGTACCAGACGCGTTTTGCGGTTTCAAACTCCGGGTTCCAGATTCCCGCTTGTTCCAGTTGCTCCCGGACATAAGGTTCGATCTCTTCCAGCGGCAGCGTCCTCAGGTAATGGGCATTGATACTAATTGCTTTGGGATCGGTAAAATATTTGGGATCATTTTTTCTGATGTCAAAAATTGAATTGGCACGGCTGATCCCTTCCAGAGAGAATGCTTCAATAAGCTCCTTTTTGGAAAAAAAGTCTCTGGAATCGGATGTCGACCATCCCAGCCGGACCAGAAAGTTCACCAGTGCCCAGGGCAAAAATCCGTGCTCTTTGTAAAAGTGCACCGCTACCAATTCTCCGTGGGTCCGCTTGGAGATTTTGGCCTTTTGTGGATCCAGTGTAAGGGACATGTGTGCAAATTCAGGAATCGGTGCTTCCAGGGCCCTGTATATGAGAATCTGCTTGGGTGTGTTGCCCAGTCCGTCCTGACCGCGGATAATGTGGGTGACTCCGTCGCGAATGTCATCAACGGCATTGGAAAGCAGGTAGAGCGGCTGCCCATTGGTGCGCACGATTATAAAATCTTCCAAGTCTTCGTATTTCTTTTCAACCGTTCCATAGACGATGTCGTTAACTACAATGGAGCCTTCAGTGGCGGGCAGCTTCAATCGAATCGAATATGGGGTGCCGTCCGCTTCCCTGGCGGCAATCTCCTCGGGGGTTAAGTTGCGGCAGGTACCGTCGTATTGGAATGTGATTTTTTTCTCAACAGCCGCTTGGCGCTTTTTTTCAATCTCTTCTTGGGGACAGAAACATTTATAGGCATGACCGCTATCGATGAGTTTGCGGGCGGCAGCTATATGTTCATGGATGAAATCTGATTGAAAATAAGGTCCTTGGTCCCAGGTAATCCCCAGCCACTTCAGGCTTGCAATAATGCCCTGGATCGATTCGGCCGATGATCTTTCCGCATCGGTGTCTTCGATTCGCAAAATAAACTTGCCGCCGGTTTTTTGGGCGAAAAGCCAGTTGAAAATGGCGGTGCGGGCACCGCCGATATGCAGGTATCCGGTGGGACTCGGCGGAAAACGTACGATTACTTCCTGTTTCATATTATTACACCTTTTATATATAATTAGCCACAGACACACACAGACGGACACAGACATTTTATCAGCCGACCTGGCCGATAAAAAATACAATCGCTTCGCGAGGGACAAACAATATGATTATCTGTTTATTTTATTGCCAAACGCCGGTTTGGTAACATCCTTTCTCCCTGCAAAGTCCGCAGGGAGAAAAATCCGTGTAAGTCTGTGTGGGTCTGTGGCTAAAAAAAATGGGAAGTTTTTAACTTTCACGGATCTTTTCCCTGCAGGCCGATTTCTGCGGCGACTTCCCGCATGCCCATAATCGTATCCGTAATCAATTCGGTAAGCTCCATGCCCAGCATATTACAACCTTTTTCAATAATGGAGCGGTCGACACCGGCGGCGAATCTTTTATCCTTCCATTTCTTTTTTACGGATTTGGCTTTAAGATCCATAACGCTTTTAGACGGGCGAACCAGGGCTGTTGTAGCCACCAGACCGGTCAATTCGTCGACGGCATAAAGGACTTTTTCAAGTTCTGACCGGGGTTCAACATCGCTGCAGATCCCCCATCCGTGACTGATCGCCGCCCGGATATACTCTTGGGGCCAGTGATTTTCCTTGAGAATTTCCTCGGTTTTGCGGCAGTGTTCTTCGGGAAATTGTTCATAATCGAGGTCATGAATCAGTCCGATAAGGCCCCATTTATCTTCATCTTCTCCCCGTTTGCGGGCCGCATAGCGCATCACTCCTTCCACTGCCAGGGCATGTTTGATGAGGCTGTCGTTTTGATTGTGTTGGGTCAGAAGGTTGTAAGCTTGCGGCCGTGTGGGTATATTTGAATTCATTTTTCAATAATCTCGGACTCCAGTTTATGCGCCAAATCGAGCGCCGCCTTGATGGCGTCATTAATTTTAAACAGCTGCAATTTGAATGTTTTCATGGATGCCGGTGTCGCCATGATCTTTTCTTCACTGCTGAAAAGGTCTTGAAGATATTTTGCTTTTTCCGCCAATTCATATAAGCCTTCGGCAAAGATATCGATTTCTGCGGCCCACTTTTGACGTTCGTTGTCCGGAAAAACAACCGGTTTGTAGCCCATACCTTCTACTAAAGCCTCTATGTCATAGTCTGATGGATTTGCTATTATCTCGTACATATTAAGCTCCTTTTAGATTATTTTACAGAGTAACCTGTAGCAGGATTACACTCTACACACTTCACAACAGAAAATCCATAAAATTTATGCCATTAATCTGAAAAAAATCCTTTTCCTTGACCCTGATAAACTGTAATAAACTGTTTAAATATATTCTTTCTCTGTGTGCTCTGTGTGCTCTGTGTGCTCTGTGTGCTCTGTGTGCTCTGTGAGCTCTGTGAGCTCTGTGAGAGATATACAAGACCTAATATGATTCAACAGGAATAAAACGCATATGCGAGAGATTATCGATCTGACCAAAGACCTGATGCGATTCCAAACCGTACCTTCAAAACCACAGGAGATCAAACGGTGTGCAGCATTTATTGAAAATTATTTGCGCACCTGCGGGGTCGTATATAAGCGTTTTGATTACGAAAACACCCCCTCCATTCTGGTCCTTCCGCAAAACGGTTTTGCACCGGTGCTTTTGATGAGTCACATTGATGTGGTTGATGCGCCGGCAGAACTTTTCCAACCATTGGAAAAAGATCATAAAATTTACGGCCGCGGAAGCCTTGATGACAAATATGCTGTGGCCCTTTCGCTGGTTTTGTTAAAAAATCACCTGCAGCGGCTTCGGAAGCAAGGCCGCAGCCAAAATGATTTGCCCTTCGGCGTTTTGATTACCGCAGATGAAGAAAGCGGTGGTTTCAAAGGCGCCAAAAAGGTATTAGGTGAAATTAAAACAGACTTTTGTATCGTTCTTGACGGCGGCAGTGTTGAAAAAATTGTTGTTAAAGAAAAGGGGATTGCCACTGTCAAACTCATGTCACGGGGAAAGGCGGCTCCCGGTGACAGACCTTGGCTTGGTGAGAACGCCATGGAAAAGCTGATTGACGATTTTGTAAAGCTGCGAGCATATTTCGTCAAATCGGCACCTGCACACCAGGACAGGGCCGTGGTTATTAAGAGAGTTCATAGCGGAGATTTACACGCTCAAATTCCTGAATACGCAGAGGCATCGGTCGAAATTCGGTATACAGGCAAAGACGATATGGAGCGGCTTTTAGACACGATGCAAAAAGAGTTGCACAGTCAGATCGTTGTCGAGGCTGTCGAGCCGCTTTTTCCGGGCGGTGAATCGTCACATTTAAAGTTGCTGTCCGGCATTTCAGCAAAAACCAGAGTTGGATTTGAAGACGGCGCCAATGACTCTCGATTTTTAGCACAATTCAGCATTAATGGGATCGTCTGGGGGGCGGACGGCGACGGCAGCCGGCATACTTTAAACGAGCACGTTAACATTGAGAGCGTTTATGAACTTTATCGGATGCTCGATGAATTCATGACGGTATTGAGGTAACTCAAAAAACGCGAGCCATTGATGCGTACGGAATCATCGCAGGTCTATCGAATTTATCTTCTTGTTTTACACTGTGCCTTTTTCATTCTTACAACATGTATATCTATACTCCGTGGTCACAAAGTAGAATGCAGAAACAGTGAGGAATTGAAAGTCAATCACCAAATACCTTCTTTAGCTTTGCGCTGATAGTCTCTGCAGTAAACGGTTTCAATATGTAATTGCTTACCCCGGCCTCGATGGCTGCTAATATTTTTTCTTTCTCAGTTTCGGCCGTAACCATGATAAAAGGTATGTCCTTTAATTTATCATCTGACCTGATTTTTTTTAATACTTCCACACCTGACATATCCGGCATATTCCAGTCACATAATATCAGATCATATTTTTCTTTTTTCAGCGCTCTTAGGACGGCTGTGCCGCCATCAGCCTCCTTGATATTTGTAAATCCAATATTCTCGAGGAAGTTTATTATAACCATTCTGGCTTCCGGGAGATCATCAGCGATTAGAATTTTCATGTTCAGATCCATAAGCTTTTCCCTTACTTTTCACTCCCGCTAAATCCGATTTGCAGCCGCTAATTCTTTGCCTAAACCAATAGACACTATCGGATTAATAACATTGATGATTTGGTTTGTAAATTTTGCATTTAAGCCGCTTCGCGGCAGGTAAAAACCCTAAATTCTTATCCGACTAAATTGGAGAAGAACCGTAAATCCTAATTTTGATCACTGTCAAATCATCTTCGGCTATTTAAATATATTGCGCCATTTTTATCATGATTTCATGTTTGGGTAAAGCACCTGGAAAACTTTCCTGCAATTGGCCGTTATCAAATACCAGAATATAAGGAAGGCTCAAAATATTATATTTCGAAGAGAGCATCGGGCTGGAGTCAACGTTCAGTTTGGCCACCCTTACCCGTCCTTTGGAGTCCCGGGCGAATTCCTCAATAACAGGAGTTGTCGTTTTACAGGTTGCACACCAGGTCGCCCAGCAATAAAGCAGTACCGGTAAAGGAGATTTTAAAACTTTGGCGTCGAAGTCTTGCTCACTAACCATAATGGGGCGGCCGGAGAACACCGTGTCCGTTTCCAGGTGAGCCCCACACTTACCGCACTTGGCTTTAGCATCTATTTTTTCCGCCGGGACCCTGTTTTTAGTACTGCACGCGGTGCATCTGATTGTATAGGTGTCTTTGAAATTCATAGATCAGCTATTTTGGACATATTAGCGTATAGATAGGGCCGGGGACCAGCCCCGGCCCCTATTGACGTATTTTATTTTAGCAGCAACAAGGATCGACAAAACAGCCGCGAGAATTAACTATATAATAGCTGCAGGGATCGATAACATAGCAGCAATTAGATGCTGCCATCTCAGATTTGCAGGAATCGTCTGCTTGGCGATCAGTGCTGTCACTCTTTTCTTTTTGATGATCATCAACCATAAAATCACCTCCTATTGCCCCGCAAAGTTAAGCCGGGAAAACATTTATGGGATGTCTGCTGTCATTAGTTTTGACGGTTATGCAACATTCAAATCAAGTATAATAACGATTTTTACAAAAGCAACTTTAATGGCGTCGTAAAAAGTCCCATCTACTGCGCTTGTCCGCCTCAGGCGGGTTGCAGTATTTTTTTAGAGATTCGGCTTACTACATTTATAGCCTCGAGACCCTCTCCGAAAAAGACAGTAAAACGTGATCTGAGATGTTCAAAATATGGATTAGAAGAATCAGAAGTTTTGGTGCTATAGACACACTTTTAAAATCTGGCTTAAATCTGTAATGCCCTGGAAGACTTTTTGAATTCCGTCCATTTTCAAGGTTTTCATACCCTCTTGCATCGCCAAGTCGAAGATTTCTTCGACCATCAATCGTTGCTTGATGGCTTTTTTAACACCTTCTGTACCCAGTAGCAATTCATGGATTGCAATGCGTCCCTTATACCCGATACCATAGCATTCTCCACACACTCCTTCTTTCATCAAACTAAAATTGTCATTATAAGTCGCCATGTTATGTGCTTTGAACAGCTCGGAATTATAAGCATCCACAATTTCATCGTATTCTTCAATGTCGGGATGATAGGTTTTTTTGCATTTTTCGCAAAGTTTGCGAGCCAGTCTTTGTGCCAGTACTCCCAATAAAGAATCTGAAAAACTTAAAGGGTCAAGACCCATCTCTATCAGGCGGATCACTGTTTCCGTTGCACTGTTCGTGTGAAGCGTGCTCAACACCAAGTGCCCGGTGAGTGATGCTTCGATTCCTATTTTAGCGGTTTCCAGATCGCGCATTTCACCAACCATAATAACGTCGGGGTCGGCTCTTAAAAAGGAACGAAGCGCCTCATGGAATGTAAACCCGATTGCTTGATGAACCTGAACTTGTCTAAGACCGTCCTGGGTAATTTCCACGGGGTCTTCCACTGTCCATATCTTAAGTGCCGGAGTACTGATGTGTTTTAATGCCGAGTGCAGCGTTGTCGACTTCCCGGATCCTGTTGGGCCTACGCACAAGATAAGACCGTAAGGTTTGGAGAGTATTCCCTTAATATCTTTCAGGTTAGACGGTGAAAAACCCATATCTTCCAAGGCAAACGGTGTGGAAGCTGTTAAGACCCTTATCACGGCATCTTCATTACCGCCGATGGTAGGGGTGATTTCTACCCGGAACTCAATTTTTTTGTTTTTATATGATACGATAATTTTACCACTCTGGGGTCTCCTCCGCTCGGAAATATCCAGATTAGACAAAATTTTTATCCTTGAAATAATCGCTTTATTGAAGCTCCTCGGAATCTTATGTGTACTCTCGCACCTGCCGTCAATCCGGTGCCTTACCTGGAGGGGCTGCCCTGCAGGTCCGGGTTCAAGATGAATATCAGAAACCCCCCTTTGATAACCGTCAAGTAGGATTTTGTTAACGAGCTTGATGATTTGAGAATCGGTTTCGTCAACTGCAAAATCGTCCAAATCTTCCTCAACGGCGATATCATCTTCAGGCATTTCATCGATAAGATCTTCCAAAACATCTTTATATTTGGCGTAGTATTTTTCAATTGCCTTCTTAATTTGCTCTGCAGTAGCGACAGCTAATTCGACCCTGCGACCTAAATAGAAACGCAAGACATCGCCAATCGATGTGTCTGTGGGTCTGGATGTTGCCACTACAAGACGCCCGTCGTTGTCGTCTATAGGGAAAACCTGTAGGCGATCTATCATACCTATTGGTAAAGCCGTTAAGGCTCTCGCGTTTGGAACAATGTCCTCAAGATCGACAAACTGCATTTTGAACTTGGTGGCAAGAGCTGACAGAATTTGGGATTCCGTAACAAATTTTCGTTCAATCAGCAGCGTGCCGATTTTTTTTCTTTTTCCGCTTTTCTGACTCGCCAAAGCATCTTCAAGCTGTTTTTTGGTGATCAACCCTGCGTCAATTAATATTTCCCCGACCCTGGCCTTTGGCGGCACCTTCCCTGTTTTATGCGCTTGTTGAATAGCATTCTCAATCACTTCTTGCTTCAGATTTTGGCTATCCGCAACAATTTCACCTATACGGCGGCTTTTCAATATTTGCTGCTCACTGAGCGCCTCAGCGACTTCGGAATCAGAAATCAGACCTTTTTGTCCCAAGATTTCACCCAAAGATGCTTCCTGACGCCGTGACCTTAATCCGTGAAAGGTAAAAAAAATGAGTTTATAAGGATTGATACTAACGGAGTTGAAACCGTAAAATCCCGCCTGATTTTTTATCTTTTCTATGGCAAGAACGAAATAATAATTGCCGTTTATGGTCTCCACTTCTTCCAGTACCCCATCCTCCCGGGAAAGCGCAATTTCATCCGGTATATTCTTCATTAGAACACAACAAACGTTAGATAGGGAAAACTTGCGAGCATCCCCATTGGTCTCCATAAACACATGGATTTTACTCTCGGTGGGATTGAAAGGGCGGGCTAGAGTCACTTCTCTCATTTGGCCATTTACTAATTCCAGAACGACATCATGTTCCAAGTTGCACACTCATCTTAAATTATTAATAACGGTAACATGTTCAAACAATATATAATTGGCTTGCTGATTGGTTTGATGAATCCCATGAGGGAAACCAAAACAATTACAAACTTGGGTTCAGAATCAATTTACCTTCATAAGAGAATTTATCATACCTAACAAAGATAGCAATGCACAAATTAAAAAGCAATTGGAAAAAGAATACTCAAACTGGAAACGGCCTTTGTTCCATATTATAGATAATTCGCTCAAGTACTAACTAACCTTGAACCCTGAAGCTCTGAAACTGTGAACGGTTACCCTGTTATTCTCTTTTAGGGTCTAATACCCCGCAGCTTGCTGCGCTAAAAGGTTAAAATGAAAGATTGATACCCCGTAGCTTGCTGCGGGGAGGTTCATTTTGTCATTCTGTTTGGTGTTTTTCATGAGAAATTCGGGCTAAAGTTTTTTATATAAACGCCGATAATATCAAGAAAGGCTTCTCGGGTTTGTGTGAGTTTTTTTGCCGGGCGGCAGAAAATGAAACAACTAATTTACCGTATGGAAAAAAACTATGTCTTCGGAATACTTGACAGAAAAACTAGTCGCAGCAGATGCAAACATCCCTTCTTTTAAGCAGGTTTCTTATAAAGAGCCCCAACCATTAGTCGAACACACAGCTCACCTCTCTAAGGCATCGTTGTTCAAAAACAGTGGGAATACAGAAATAGGATCAATTATAGACGGGTTTGCGAAAGTGAACAAGGAATTGTGGCTGATTTTGTCCTTGTTGATGCTTGCTGCCATCATGAATTATCTGGTAACCGCCCAAAGCATGGTACTCGGTTTTTATACTTTACCTACTTTGTTTTCCGCTTATTTCTATGGTCGACGGCATGCTACCTTAACAGCCTTTGCCAGTGTGTTTTTGATTGGCCTCCTTGTGTATTACAAGCCGTTTTTGCTCACCAAGACCTCGGTCCCCCAGTTTCTTGACCTTGAAGTTTTCTGGTATGATATTATATCTTGGGGAAGCATGTTAATTATCACTGGCTATACCATGGGAACACTCCACGAGCGTCACGAAGCTCGTGTAAAGGAACTGCAGCAGACTTATCGTGGCCTTTTGCACATCCTGCGCCAATTTATTTCCAAAGACAAGTACACCGAAAACCACTCCTATCGCGTCTCCATATATGCAGCCAAGATTGCTTCCTACCTTGGATTAAACCAGGAGCGGATCGAAGACGTCCGTAGCGCAGCCTTACTCCATGACATCGGCAAGTTAGATATAAGCCGGCAGATTCTTTATAAAGCAGCACGCTTAACCCAGGAAGAGTTTCACGAGATAAAAAAACACGTTGAAAAAGGTGCCGATGTGTTGGGGCCGGTAGGAGGGCCCCTAAATCGGATTATCCCCATCATACTGGCCCACCATGACAAATTCGACGGTTCCGGGTATCACCCCACTAGCGGAAAGGCAATACCGTTCGAGGCCCGTATTATCTCGGTGGCAGATGTGTATGATTCTTTAACCAGCGATCGCCCATACCGCAAAGCGATGTCCCCATTTGATGCCAAAGATATCATTAACAAAGGTTCCGGCACAGAGTTCGATCCCAAGGTTGTCAGCGCTTTTCAAGAAGTTTTCCATAAAGGAGAAATGGAAGTTCCTAATTTGGTCGTATAGAGCCTTAATTCCGGGGCGCGTTTTAAAAATCATCCTGAAACTAATAGTGCGCTGATCTTTAGGGCCGGCGCAAAAATAACTTACCATTTTGTATCTCAGCTTCAGATCATCTTTACCCGATCCTCATTCGCACCCGATCTTATAAAATTGGCCTCGAAATAGCTCGCTATTACTGATGTGTTCAATTTCCAGATAAACTTCGCATTTATCTTACTTGGCTTTTTAGCTGTTTCATCAGGAAACAGCTAAAGATTTTTACGAATTTGTCGATAACAAAACTGTATAGGCTTAAAAAGACTTTAAAATGTCTAAAACAACTCAAGATGCAGAATAGAGCACAACCAGCACAAATAATTGATTAAAATTGTATGCACTAATATGCAAAGAGGTTGACCATGGCACCTAACTACCAGTCAATACTTGCTTTGATGAATCTGATTCTTATCGCCTGTGGAGGAGTCGCTATTATTGGTTTCTACCGGATTTTGAAAGTATTTGGATTGGTACCATGGGAGGCTTCGGCTCCCGGGGAAATGACTTTTCCCAGGGAAAAGGAAGGCTTGGATACAGATTTAATGTTGCCCAATCTACGGGTAGTCGGCACCGCTTTCATTCCGGGGAGCAAGACCCAAATCCGGGTTTTGCCGGGTATGCCGGTGGCCGGTACTGTTTCCATCCCGGAGGTCAAGACTCAGGATCAGGCCGCAGCCCAGAGGGCTGAGGTTTACTAGATCCCGTCCCGCTTTTAGCGGGACGGGAGTTTCATAAAATCGTAAAACGATTTTATGGCAGGGAGATAAATAATGCGCAACTCAAAAGGTTTTACCCTGATAGAGCTTATAATTGCCATGGTCATCATGGGCATTATGGCTGCTATCGGCATACCTAATTTTCTGGGATGGGTGGCAAACTATAATCTTAAAGCCGCAGCCAACGAACTTTACGGCAACATGCAGTTTGCAAGGATAAATGCCGTCAAGCAGAATAAGGAGTGGGCGGTTGTTTTCGATACAGTCAATGGAATTTATTATGTTTGTTCAGATGATGGCGATGGTGACTGGGCAACTACTGGTAACAATACCAAAGAAAAGACCGTGACGCTTTCCGATTACGCCTCAGATATCGTTTACGGTATGGGCAATGCAACCGCGAATGTCACGGCGACCGGTGGTGCCTTCCCAGGTGGCGCTGTGTTCGGATCAAGAGGCACCCTCAGCGTTGATGAAGGTTATATTTACTTAACCAACGGCAAAGGTACGGCCTATGCCATAGGTTCGGGAGTAGGCGGTGCTGTCGTTTACCGGCAATGGCTTGCCGGTGCCTGGGGGTAGAAGGAGTAAACCAATGCAAGAGCAGTTACTTAATGGATTGAACAAAAAAGGGTTTACGATGGTTGAGCTTTTAGTGGCGATGACCATGTCGATGGTTGTTCTGGTGGCCGTTTATTTGACTTTCAGGACCCAGCTTTACTCTTTTCAATTAGCCGAGCAGATCGCTCCTTTACAGCAAAACGTGCGGGTAGCCAAAATGTTTCTTGAACGCGACATACGCATGGCCGGTGCTAACATGGACGGTGTTGCCTATCCTTCGCCAACTACAACGCTAAATACACTACTATATCCGATAACCAATGACAATGACAATGCTGCCGGCGACGCGGGCTCGGACAAACTTACGGTTGTATATATCGATTATTACGCCGGTGCCTGCGGTGCGGCCACACTTCCCGCCATCTCCTGTGATGATTTGCCCGCGCTGACTCTTGCCGGTACTATGCCCGTAGCATCAGCAACAGCGGAAGTAGACGAAGAGATCGGTAATGCGCCCTATGATAAATGGGATGGATCTTGTTGGTGCAACGGCAACGAATTCGGTGTTCCGCCAAAAACACCATACAAGGCCATTATTACCTCACCGGACGGCACCAGATCGGATATCGTTTTTATTAAGCAGGTGACCGACAACGGCTGGGGTTCCTTGGACAATCTCGGTTGTGGGGCCTATAACGGTTTTGTAAACAAAGTAATGAACAGTTATCCGGCCGGCAGCACCATCAGCTTTTTTAGTGAAAATTCATATGTTGAGGTGACCTATGACCTGGTTGGCGGCAATTTGAGGCGCAACGGTGCCACGATTACCGAAAACATCGAAGACCTCCAGTTTGCCTTTGGTTTGGATACCAATGACGACGGCAGTGTTAATTCATGGGTAACTAGTGCGGATTTGAACGACACCCAGAAACTTCAGGTCCGGATGGTGCGCATCAATATTCTGGGACGCTCGTCCAAAGAGATTTTCGGAACCACTACCAGCAACCGTCCTGCAATAGAGGATCATACCGCCAGTGCAACCACAGATCGCTACAAAAGGAGGCAACTGGAGTTAACGGTTAAGGTGCGCAATTTGGGGATATAATTTACGAAACCATTATTAACCAGGCTTTAATCCTGGTTCGCGGAAAGGGACCATGAGACTAAATCGAAGCTGTAAAACAGCCGCCGATGCGAAAAAAAGTGTAATCATAAAAAATGACGGCTTCACCATCCTGGAGGTGGTGATGGCCTCGGCCATTTTTGCAATCGGCATTTTAGGTGTTTGTGCTTTGCAGACCGCGGCGATCAAGACGATTTCTTCAGCAAATTACATAACCGCAGGCACAACGAACGCTCAGGACAAGTTAGAAGAATTGCTGGAACTGCCTTTTTCCGACTCCGACCTGTCCTTAGGGCTCCATACGGATCCCAGTCCACCCAGCGGCTACACTATCACTTGGATCGTGGCTGCCAATACATCGTCGTCAAAGTCGGTGGCGGTTACATCTTCGTGGAAAAATATCAATGGGATGAGCGTAAACAGCCAGCTTAACTTTATAAAATATAATTGGTGAAATAAAATCGCTGCGCGATTTTATAGAGCGTCCCGCTTAGGGCGGGACTTAACAAAAAGGAAAATAATGATTTGAGGTTCAATGTTATGAAAGTAAAACATTTAGCAAAAAATGAAGACGGCATGGTTATGGTAGCAACTCTCTTGTTGTTATTATTGATTACGATCATGGGGATGTCGTCGATTTCGACCTCAACTTTTGAAGTTCAAATTTCCGATAATGAGAAGAGATACCAGAATGATTTTTACGCTGCGGACAGCGGGTGGATGCAGGCTGTCTTATGGTTAGAAAACCAAGTTGCGCCACCCTCGACCGTAAATTCCGGTTCTGACAACATTGTTAGAAATTACGGGAATGGGGGCGCGGACGTTCTAAACGATAGTTTTACCGCCGGTACCGAGGACGGAACCATCAATGGAATTCCCTACTGGTATAAAGTTGTCAATTTGCCGGATGAGTCCATGCAAAGTGTTGCCGGCTATGGCACTGATTACCGCAGGTTCACTTATGAGGCCACCTGCAACGCTAACAGCACCCAGGAGATTGCCGTAAAACTGACTAAAGTCTATAGGATGGGGTATTAGCCCGAATAGTAAGGTTTGTGCTTAATGTGACAAAAAATAAAATCAATCACGAAAGCGCGAAATCGAGAAAGCACGAAGTTTTATCATTTTTTTTGTATTTTAGAGTTTTCTTTAGAAATTCGATTGGGGATTAAATGGTGATAAAAATGCGTTGGAAACAAATTATTATATTATGTCTTTTATCCATGGTGTGCCTGGTGTGGGCCGACCCAATCCAGGTATGGGGAGCAACCGGAACAGTGAATGTCCGCGTTGGCGACAGCGATGAAGATTCCGAGGAGTATGCCGGGACCGCTAATAATTACACCAGCGTCGAACTCGATTTGGATGATGACACAAAAGTAGGCATTCGTTTCAAAAGCATTGCCATACCTCAAGGTGCGACCATTACCAATGCCTATATCGAGTTTACCTGTCGTAATTCCAAAACCGGCAGCACCGACCTGACCATTTGGGGGGAGGCCCATGACAGCCCTGGTGATTTCTCCGGGAGCAACTTTGGCGGGAACGTTTCAGCCCGAACCAAAACGAGCAGCCCCGTAACCTGGAATAACATAGCTAATTGGTCGGCAGGCACCAAATACCAGACACCGGATATTTCCGCCATTGTCCAGGAAATTGTCAACCGGGGCTATAGCGGCAATCCCGGCAACTGGGCGAGTGGAAACCAGATGCTTTTCATTATACAAGGGACCAACAACGGTGCACGCTCCGCGCATTCCTATGATGGCAGTTCTTCAAAAGCTCCCCTGCTGCACGTTGAGTATACATCGACTGTAATAGATGTGAGTGTTTCCTCCGATAATGACGATGCCGAAGAAGAAAATGACGGCGACATGGATAGAAGCAGCGGCGATTTGGACATGTTTCAGGATAGTCAGGAAAAAATCGGCATCCGTTTCCAGAATGTTCAGGTTCCGCAAGGCGCCATTATCACCAATGCCTACATCCAATTTGAAGCCGACGAATCGGACAGCGGTAGTGCAAGCATGAAGATTAATGGAGAAGCCAGTGACAGTGCCTCCGCATTTGCTTATACGGATGATGACATCACCGACAGGACAAAGACCGGACAGTTCATCGAGTGGAACAACATACCTTCGTGGACGACGGGAAGCAGCTATCAGACACCGAGTCTTTCCGCCATTGTTCAGGAAATCATCGGCAGGTCCGGATGGGCCAGCGGTAACAACATGGCCTTTATCATTTCCAAGGGCTCCGGAACCAGGGTGGCCGAATCTTACGATGGTGGCGGTACGGCACCATTGCTGCATATCGAATACTCCGATGATCCGGTCCCCTTTATCAGTGTGGACCAAAACAGTATCGGTGCTTCCGCTTATGTCGGCAGCAATCCTGCCCAGGCCACATTTACAATTACCAATACAGGCTCAGCTTCGATGACTTACACCCTTGCAGATGATGCCGATGCCGGCGGGACTGACTGGCTCTCTGTATCTCCCGCAAGCGGTACACTTGCAGTCGGCGCATCCGTCTCGATTACGGTCTCTTTTGCTACGTCCGCCCTGAGCCAGGGAACCTATAGCGCCAACATTACCATTACCGATACCACTACACCGGACAATGCACCAAACAGCCCTTTTGATATCAATATCAGCGCAATCTTATCCCCGCTGCCGGCGGGTGCAGGCTGCGGTAATGTACCGGTTTACACGGAAAACCTGGTGAGTCCGGCCATTCTGATCCTGCTGGACGTTTCCGGAAGCATGGACGCTTTAATGCCTGTTTCCAATACTACCACCGATCCGAAAACACCTGATCTGTCAACCATTGTCCAGGAGATTGTCAACAGAGATGCCTGGGTTTCCGGTAATGCCATGAACTTTATCATCACAGGTTCCGGGGAGAGGGTTGCCGTTAGTTATGATCAGGCTGCCGGTGCAGCTCCCTTGCTTCATGTTGCATACACCAGCGGTACTGCCGGGACGTTCGATAAGCGCATATCGCAAAGCAGTGACGACGCTGAACAAAAGACCACTGGATCAACGTATCTTAGCGGTTCTGATTTGGGCATGTTTCAAAGTGGTTACAATACTGTCGGCGTCCGTTTCCAGAACGTGACGATTCCACAAGGAGCGACCATTAATAACGCCTATCTTCAGTTTGTGATGGACGAAACCGACAGTGGAGCGACGACGTTGAACATTTACGGCGAGGACTTTGATAATCCGCCGACCTTTGCCGCTGCCAATAATAACATTTCGGAAAGAACCAAAACCACGGCAACGGTTGTCTGGGACGCCTCTTCCAGTCCGGCGCTGGGCGCCTGGACCGCGGTCACCAAAAAAGAACGGATCGACATCGGCAAAGACGCCATCAGCCAGCTGGTGACGGACCGCAGCATCTCCTGGGGCTTCGGCACCTGGACCTCCAGCTCCGGCAACGGCTACACATCAAGCATTGACTACACCAAGATTCACGTGGGGTGCAAGACCCACGACGCTGCACACCAGTCGGCCCTGCAGGCTGCCGTGGCCCTGCCCGAACCGTTGAGCTACACACCTTTGTCACCCTCTTTGCATGCCGCCGATGAGTATTTTCTGGGTAACAAAGCGGATCAGGAAGGCAGCGGAGATACGTTTGCCACCAGTGTGGACTGCCAGCCCAAGTTCCTGATTACCGTGACGGATGGTCTGGGCAACACGGATACCACCTTAGATTCGGTGGCAACGTATACCACGGCTCTGCTCAATAACGATGTCACCCCCCTTGCCGTAGGTTTCGGCATCGATGACGCCACCCAAATCCAGAAGATCGCCGAAATCAGCAACCAGCTTGGCGGTGCTTCGGAGGATGACGACATCTATGCCCTGCACGCGGAATCGAGTGGTGTCGGACAGCCTTTTATAGCCAACAACGAGCAGGAACTGGTCGACGCTCTTTCCACCATTACGGAGAGCATTAAAGACGCCGTCTTTTACGGGGCGGCACCGGCACCGACAACTTCGGCTGATCTGGGCGATACCGTGCTGATTGCCAAGTTCGATGCCTCGGACTGGTCCGGTGATCTGGAAGCTGTTACCCAGGCTTCCGACGGCGACTGGGACAATGTAGAATGGAGCGCCAGCAGTGAAATACCTGTGTCACGCAGCGTGTTTACCATCAATAGCAGTGCGGTGGTTGAATATACGGACGCTCTTTTAGCAGGTGACAACTGGTTGTGCAAGGACATCGGGGACATTATCAACTCAACTCCGGTTGTGGTCGGTACGCCGCCCTTTTATTACACCTTTGACGGTTATGAGGCCTGGAAAGCCGGCGTATCGCGGGCTGCCATGATCTACATCGGGGCCAATGACGGCGCGCTGCACGCCTTTGATCTTGCAACCGGTGCAGAAAAATGGGCCTTTGTGCCTGAAAATCTCCAGGCAAAATTGATGCTGGCCACCGGCAATTCCGCATATGACATGTGCGACGCTGGATACTGCCATCAGTATTTTGTGGACGGTTCACCTAAGGCGGCGGATATCTATGATACAACGGCATCCACGTGGAAGTCGATCCTGGTTGTGGGCGAGGGAGAAGGCGGTGAGGCGTATTTTGCCTTGGATGTAACCTACGGCAAGGCGTTTGATGATTTAGATGCTGCTATACAGAGTAAATTTTTGTGGGAGTTTACCGATACCGAACTGGGGCAGACATGGAATGATCCCAGCATCAAAAGGGTGTTGGACAGCTCGGCAACGGCGGCCTGGGCGGTATTCTTCGGATCAGGCTATTCCGCCAGCAACCAGGCCAACAAAGAGTCTTATCTTTACGGTATTGTGGCCCAGGACGGGTTGGCCCTGTGGAATGACGGCACCAGTGATATCAACAGAATCAAGTTTTTCGACAAGTACTACCTGGGTTTTGATACGGTTGTCACCGACTTTATAGTGGGTGAGGATATTGAAGGAGGGACTTCCGGGGCTACAGCGACGATTGTTGCAATTGATCAAGCTGCCGGGGTCTTCGAACTTCAAAATGTCACCGGAACGTTTGTTGACAATGAAATCCTGACAGGTCAGAATCCAAGTCCCGGCGACGCTTTGGTGAACGGCACCATTATTGACAGTCTTAAAAATGACGCGCCGGCCTCTCCGCTGGTCGTCGATTTTACCGCTGACGGTATTTACGATCAAATTTACGCGGGGAACCTGTACGGAACCATGTACCGCATTGCCGGCATCGGCAAGGGTGAGAACCCGTCGGTTTCAAAGCTGTTTGATTTTTACCCTAGGTTGACGTCGCCGGATGTGCACCCCATCAGGGCTCAGGCGGACTATGCTTACGGCGATGGATATATCTGGGTTCTTTTCGGCACCGGCAGGTACGAATCCCAGACAGACAAGACCAATATGTATCAGCAGTACTTCTTTGGCATCCATGACTCTTCAGGTTCCACAACCGAGAATAATCTGAGTGATCTTGTATCCCTGACGGCAGGATATGTGACCGATGCGGTCAGCGGCGAGGTATTCAGATATATCAGCGGAACCAATCCTTCCAATCTTTCATGGGCCGTATCGCTGGACAACACATCCTCCGGCATAATCGGCAGTGAGCGGGTTATTGAAAAGCCTTTAGTAGTAGGCAATATCGTCTTTTTTTCCACCTTTATTCCCGATCAAAACGTGTGTGCCGGCAACGGAGATTCCTATGTCTTTGCTTTAGACCTTAGCACCGGACAGGCACCGGATTCGCCTGTATTTGACGTGAACGATGACGGGGTTATCGATGAAAATGACGTGGTCACTGATGCCGGCGGCACCACGCGTAATGTGGCCGGCATTCGGGTCGGCGACGGCCAGGCATCAAACCCGGTCCTGTTAAAAAATACATTGTTTGTAAACACTACCGGCGGGGGCCTGGACGGCATAGATGTCAGTCTGCCGGGAAATCGAGTACAGATAAAATCCTGGACACAGAAATAAAATCGCTGCGCGATTTTATGAAACGCGGCTGCGCCGCTTAATATAGCTATTCAGCATAACCTCTGATCTCTAACCTCCGCAATGCGGGGGTTAGAGACCAGTTATCGGTGATCAGTTATCAGTAACCAGCAACCAGTATCCAGTGATCAGTAACCAGTGATCAGTAACCAGCAACCCCTGAACCCCTGAACCCCCGAACCCACAATTCCAGAACTCGCAACTCGCAACCAGTGATCAGTTATCAGTAAGCAGTTTCATGAATCATCTATCATGCATCCTGAATCATGCATCCTGAATCATGCATCCTGAATCCTGTATCCTGTATCCAGTATCCCTGAATTGTCACAAAATATTGCATTATTAATAATGTTCATTTATGTTAGGCGATAAACTGCAAAACCTCAAGTGAGCATAAACAAAATGAAGAAAGCTTTGATTATAGTAAAGTGATTGAAGAGTTTCGATTGGAATAAGGGCTTTTTTAATGAACATGTTTCAGGAAATTAATGCGGCCAGGAAGTTGCTGGAACTGCCCCAACACGCAACCATGGAAGAAATCAAGGCGAACTACAGGGCCCTCGTCCAAAAATGGCATCCGGACCGCTGTGAAGGCGATAAAGAAAGGTGCCAAGAAATGACAGCCAGGATTATTGCTGCCTACAGGCTCATTAACGATTATTGCAGAAACTATAAATTCTCTTTTTCCAAAGAAGAGGTCAGCAGATATGTTTCCGTTGAGGAATGGTGGTTTGATCGCTTTGGCGGCAGTCCCCTGTGGGGCAATGATCAGAAACCGAAAAAACCGTAAATGTAAAGAGGCCTATGATAAATGCGCATAATTTGAAACCTCGTCCCCTTTTGTTAATGATCGCCGGAGCCAAAGGAACGGTTGCATCTACCGTGGCAGTCGCTGTCGCCGTGATGCGAAAGCATCCTGAGGCGGTTTTATCCAGTCTGACAACGGGCAATAGTTTTCCCTATCTGGGTCTTCCACAGGCGATCTATATGACAGGCTGGGATAGTCAACCTGCAGAACTTACCGGTTGTGTTAAAAAATACGGAGTGCTTCCTGAAAATCTCTGGAGACCGTACCAGGCCGATCTCGAACATACTTTAATATTCGAGGTTCCGTCTGCGGATCTTGATCTTAACGGCCAGATCGAGCAACTGATAAAGGATATCCGGGTTTTCAAAAAACAGTATCCCGATTCCCGGCCGGTTCTGATTAACCTGCTGCCTGCCAGTGCACAGCAAGATCTTGCACGCTTTAAAAGCCTGTCTGACCTACGTTCGAAAATAGACCCGGTGGACTTTCCGGATTTGGCCTATGTCCTGGCGGCCATCCTTTCAGGAATCCCGGTAGTCAATTTTACGCCCAACCATTTAGAAGTCCCGGTGGTTGTTCAAGAAGCGGTCAAACAAAAGGTTCCCATCTCCGGATGCGACGGCAAAACCGGGCAAACCTATCTTAAAGTAGTACTGGCTTCGGCCTTAAAAGCCCGCAGTTTATTTGTCGACGGCTGGTACAGCCTCAATATTCTGGGAAATACCGATGGAAAAAATCTCATGGATCCCGGACGGGCGGCCGCCAAGGTGGCCAACAAAACCGGACTGCTGGAAGAAATTTTGGGATATTCCGTGGGCCAGAGGTATGATGCGCCTGCTCACAAGATCCATATCGATTATTATCCGCCCCGTGGCGACGCCAAGGAAGCCTGGGATGTCATCGATTTTCAGGGCCTGTTTGGGCTACCCATGAGTATCCGAGTAAACTTTCAGGGCCGTGATTCGATTCTGGCCGCTCCAATGGTTGTGGATTTGGCCCGCTGGATGGCGGTTTTGCAGATGGCGGGACGCTGCGGCCCGATTCCGGAACTGGGGTTTTATTTCAAGAAACCGGTCGGGGAAAATCCTCCCTTGCACTTTGAAGATCAGGTCTTGAGTCTTGGCAAACTTGAAAAAGAATGTGATGAAAAGTGCCTAAAAGTTAAAGCTTGAATTACCGTAAAAAATCAGCCACGGAGGCACAAAGAAGGGATGTTGTATTGGCCACTTGTCATTTGTCAATGGTCAATTGTCATTTGGTATTCGGTTGTTCTTCAGTTACAAATGACAAATGACAAGTGACTAATGACTTTTACATATAATAATCAGTGTTTTTTAAATATATTGTTTCGGCACACTCAACTAAATACAGGGATGCATCATGATTTTCGGATACAGCACCAATGCATTTGTTAAATTCACACTTTTCGAATCGCTGGAAAAAATAGCCGGATTGGGTTTCCAAGGTGTTGAAATCATGTGTGATCGTCCCCATCTCTACCCTCCGGACTTTGATACGGAAAAGATAGCTCGGCTCAAAAAATTCCTTGGGCAACACAACCTGAAAGTGACCAACCTAAACAGCTTTACTCTTTTTGCTGTCGGGGATACCTACCTTCCCTCCTGGATCGAACCCCAAAAGGAAAGACGTGAAATCCGCATCCAGCATACCCTGGAAAGCCTGAAAATTGCAGACACACTGGGATGCAAAAACATATCCGTTCCTCCCGGGGGGCCTTTAGGCAGTATGTCAAGGGATGGGGCGATGTCTCTGTTTCACCGGGGCCTGGAAAGGGTAATACCGCTGGCGGAAGAGCTGGGAGTAAAAATACTGGTTGAACCCGAGCCGGACCTGTTGATTGAGAACTCAGTGGAGTTCAAGTCTTTTATTAAGGATGTCAAGTCAGTCGCAGTGGGATTAAATTTTGATATAGGACACTTTTTCTGTGCCGGCGAAGACCCTTCAGCGGCCTTTGAAGAACTTTTTGAATGGGTGGGGCACGTTCATCTGGAAGATATTGCTGCAAGTAGAGTTCACAACCATCTGATTCCGGGTTTAGGGGCCGTTAAATTCCTTGATACCTTCAGGGCCATGGTAAGACTCAAATATAAAGGCGATATTAGTTTGGAGCTTTATCCGTATGAAGATGTTCCCGAGTTTGCCGGCCGGGAAAGCCTCGCTTACTTAAAACCCCTATTTCAAGAATCCGGTTTGCCGATAAAATGATGATGAAAGAATCAAAATGGCTCGATCAAGATGACGGTCTTAATCGACTCAGTGAGCATCAAAGCCGCCGGGAAACGACCTACCTGGGATATCGGGAAGTATCTATGGATGAAAAAGCCCGATATGTTTTGCGGCATTTCAATAAGGTTGCCCGCAGATACGATCTGATGAACACGCTGTTGAGTTTCGGAATTCATCACTTGTGGAAGCATACGGCCGTCAAGATGCTGGAGTTGAATCCAGGGGACCGGGTTCTGGATGTATGCGGCGGCACCGGCGATCTGGCTCTTTTGGCCGGCAGAGTTGTGGGGCCGGGCGGTCAGGTGATTGTATATGATATCAACCGCTCCATGATCGATATAGGCCGGCATAAAGTAAGCGGCGGCGCATCCGGAAAACATATCAGATTTATGATAGGAGATGCGGAACACATTTCTTTTGCGGATAAATCTTTTGCAGCCGCCATGGTAGGTTTCGGAATCCGTAATGTACCCCGTATGGATCAAGGGTTTAAGGAGATGTATCGCATACTGAAGCCCGGGGGCAAAATAATGTGCCTGGAATTTTCAAAACCGACAGCGCCCCTGTTCCGGCAGCTTTATGATATCTATTCTTTCCATGTCATGCCCTTGCTTGGCGGAGTTATTGTGGGGTCCCGCAAGGCCTATATGCATCTTGTCGAATCGATACGCACGTTCGTCCTGCCCGGTGAGTTGACGGCCATGTTAGAACAGGTGGGTTTTTCACAGGTAACAACCCGCAACCTCACTAACGGCATCGCAGTTATCCATATGGCTGT
>JACNIG010000214.1 GCA_014383215.1 Candidatus Desulfatibia vada
GCGTACCGGTTTGTTCCAGCGCAACTCGTCAACGCCGGGCGAGCCCAGACTCGCCACCTTCGAAAGGAAGTGGTCAACAAAAAGACGCATCATCAGGCCGGCGGTGTGCCAGCCGCTGGCGATCAAGCCGCCATAGATGGTTCCCTTCGCAGATTCCGGATCAAGGTGGAAGACTTGCGGGTCAAAGCGCCGGGCAAAGGCAATCACCTCATCCTGCTCCACCGTGACAGAACCGAATTCGTACACCGAGCCGGCGACGTAATCCTCGAAGTAGCGTTGCTCGGCGGGAACGGTAAAGGTCGATTTTCCCATAATTCTCCTCACATAAATATGATGAATTAGTAATAACTCAAGTTTCGCACCCCATACTCTAACGATGCTCTTTACTCGTAAAGGTTGGATGGTGTTTTTTAAAAGGTAAAATATCTCGACAACTGCGCAAAAAGTTATGTTCTCACAATCCAACCAGGCCAGGCGCAACGACAGCGTTTATCGAAGTTTTGTATTCTATTCAGTATGATAAAATGATATTTTATATCTAGGCGCCGTCAACAAAGCGAAAACGCTCTGTTTATATTTTGCCTTTTAAAAAATATCATCCAACCCTTGGCCGCTAAGGATTTTCATATAAATCAGGGTGCGAAACTTGAGTAATAAGACCCCGCAAGGTTTGCTTGCGGGAGTTTCATAAAATCATAATACCGCATTCTTCGCATTTAAATTGGGGTTTTCTTGCGTCTGTCGCCGCTAGCTCTTCAAAATCATAGCGTTTATTGCCGTGCACTTCAAAACATTCTGGGCAATAGCTCTCTCCCAGTTCATCAGCTTTGATGGCCAAATGACAGTGCCGACACCGCAGCCTGTTTTTCTCCTCAGGCAATTGTATAAGCTTGCTATGGTTGCATGCAGTCATATTAAAAATTGTTTTTTATTTACTCATTCTTCGAATTACGAGGTTTAGATTTAGATAAAACAATACCGATCAAAATTAAACCCATACTCCCAAAAGCAAATATGACGGGTATATAGCGAGAGTCTTCGGTAGCGGAAGGAATCGCGGAAGCGCTTAAAAGCAGCATGATAAAGCCGCTTATCATCAACAAAGATGGCAGCCAGCGTCTTGGGGGTTTATCCATCATTTTCCCTTATAATCTTTTTCGCGCGTGAGCCTGTTTCTAAGCCATTGAAATGATAACATTGACCGGGCAATGCTCCAGCCCAGAAAAGCGCCAAATAACACCTCCCCGGGAAAATGGACGCCCAGATAGATTCGACTCAATGCAACTGTTATTGCCATGCCGTAAAAAGCATATCGTCTTCTTGGAATACATTCAGCTAAAAAGGCTGCAACCATAAAGGCATTGCTGGTGTGCCCGCTGGGAAACGATCCATTTTCGCTCAGATCAGCCGCAATGCCCGCAGAGACTCGCAGCATGACATGCTGCTGTTCAAATGGCCTGGGACGGTCAAATAAATACTTGAGGCTACTGCAGACCCCGGCACTAACTCCATAGATCAGCACCAAAAATAGGCAAAAAAATAAACCGACTTGCAGATACAATTTAAATTTTTGTCTGCTGCTCAAGTCGGTTTCGGTAGAAGGCGCAAACTGCTTAACCCTTAACAGGCCTATGCCGATAATCCATACCCAAACAATATTTGGATCGCCTAAATGGGTTATCCATGGCATTATCAAATCAAAGAGAGCATTGGTCCAATCCGTATTAATCCAGATAAAAACAGATCTGTCAAATTGTAAAAAATAAGTCATGTCCCCCTGATTCCGGTCTCTTCATTTGCATATCCGATTTAACTTTGTTTTTCCAACTTATCAAGGCGATGTTTTAAATATTTCTTGTGTTTCTCGATCTCTTCGGTCGTGATCCGGGAAAATTCGTTCCAGGTAGAAGATGTCTTTTCAAGCAGGGACCTGACATGCCGGGTCAGGGCATTGGGTTTGGTGCTTGCACCGCCTGCTTCTTGTACCCGCACCTTGTAGTGTGCCGGATATTTCGTTTCGTTGTAAAGACGCAGAGACGTGGCGTTGAGATTGTCGTCCAGCAGAACGGCGGCAGCACCGTGCATGGGTTCAGGTGAAGTCTTTTCGACAACCCACCCTCCGGTATTGTAAACGTCGACCCGGTTTTGGGGGTAACCCTTGAGCAGATACTGTTTCTCGTATGGCTTGTGAGTGTGTCCGAAGATGAACGTCACGTTGTCGGGTTTTGTTTTGAGTTCGTTTTGCATTTGTTTAAGAACCGGACCGCTTAAGTATGTTTTTAATCCATTTTCGCCGCGGGCACTCAGCGGCTGCCCGTTTGTGCGTGACCGTTCACGATCAACAATGTTATCAGCAATCTTTTTCAATAAATATTCAATCGGTTTGCGCAGCAGCTTCAGCCATTTGCGATCGGTTTTTTTAATCAGGCTCCCGGCCAGATTGCTAATGAGTCTGTCCCTGGCTTTTTCAACGCCCAAACTGATATAGATATTTTCAACCAGCGGCCCTACGTCGCCCGAACGGCCCATGGCTGACCAGAAAAAATCGATCCAGGCAAAGTTTTCCGCCTCAATTGTTCCGATATCCGCCGGCGGTTTCATGCCCGGGGACAACATCACAGCCAGATCGCTCATCAAATGGTAGATTGCTTCCACAAAATGCCCGTGGTGAAATATGGTGCAACGTTTGTCCTGGTAAAGGCCGAAATTGGGATAAGCAATCGACACTTCTAACTTTTTCAAATGATCGTAGCGCTGGATCAAATTGTTAATGATGTATCCCACCGGCAAAGGTTTCTTCTCTTTCTCGAACATTCTGCTGTCGTGCCATGGAACGTTCAACTCATCTTTAGGTTTGGTTTTTTTGAGGTAGTTCTCCACATACTGGGTTTCCCGTGCCAATTCCCACATATGATGGTCGTGGTTTCCCGGAATGTACAGAATTTTGTCGAACAATTCCCGGCCCTCAGGCATTACAAGTTCGATGAATCGTTCAAAATCCATCATAGCGTTGTTCATGGTGGTCAGGGCCATCTCAAAGATGTCGCCGGCCAGAATCAGAGTAGGTGCGGGATCCTGAGCTTTGTCGGCTTTGATCAGTTCTCGCAGGCTGTGGCACAGCGCAACGAGCGCCGGACTCGGCCTGCTCACATCGATACCGGTCAGGTCGGAATTGAGGTTGGTAAGGATGCTGTCGTCCTGACCAAGGTGCATGTCTGACAGACAAACATATCGAATGTTATTCATGATATCACCCTATGAAACGGTAAAAAGGGGTCAAACATATACTTGACCCCATTGCTTTGTGTTTTGCCTATTTGAATAATTTGTAAATTGCCGAGAAGTCTTCCTGGTCTATGCCTTCTTCAAAGGTCCTGGCGTAAAGCTCTTTTATTACAGCTCCCGTAAAAAGGGTTTTTTTCTGTTCATAAGCCAAGTCCTGGAGGCAATGGAGATCCTTATAAATTAAGGCACTTGAAAAGTGGGTTGAAAAATCTTCTTCGAGCAATTTGTTCTTCTTGGCGTTAAGCACGAGTGAGTTTCCACCACCTACAGATAAAATTTCTAAAATTTCTTCCTTTTCAATGCCAATATTTTCACCAATTGATAGAGCCTCGGCAATGGTAGCCATAAAACTACCTAACGTAAGATTGTTGATTAGCTTCATTTTGGTAGCAAGTGCCGGCTCTTCAAGATAGAAAAGATGTTTTCCTATATTTTCTAAAACTGGTTTGACCTTTTCATACCCTGTTTTATCACCGCTGATTAGAACTGTAAGAGCGCCTTGTGACGCAGGAACTACACTGCCTAATACAGGTGCTTCTAAATAAAGACCTCCTGCTTTTTCGCAAAGTTCATAAAAGACTTTTACCTCCCTGAAATGGTTCGTGGATAGGTCTACAATATTTTTCCCGTAAATGTCGCCGGATAAAAGACCGTTTTCCCGGCTTAGAACGGAATGGACAGCTTTACTGTCAAACATGCATAAAAATATAATTTCGGCTTTATTTGTTACCGCCATTGGAGATGAAGCTACTTCGGCCTGTATACCTTCAGCTTTGGAAGCTGTTCGGTTCCAGACCGTGAGAGCATGGCCGCAGTCTAAGAGTCTTCCTGCAATTGCTTTACCAAGATGTCCAAGTCCAATAAATCCTAAATGCATTTCATTCTCCTCAATATCTGTTAACGCTGTCCCGGGCTACACCTGACTTCACAGAATCGTAAAACGGATCAATGCACCGCTTGACAGTTCAATCCTCATAGTTTGGTATCACAACCAATGAACCATAGTCAAAATGAAATATAAATAGCGGATATAGGCACTTTAAAAAGTGTGCATTGGAACTGGTATTCTTCAGCACGGTCCTGATGTCAAAATTGAACACTAATAGCCGCTAGTGTTCAGATTTCGTATCTTAGGTTTGAATTTTTTAAGATCGTTAAAGGATATGATTGGCAAATGTTATCTTGATATTTTATCTCTTGCTGTAAAACAATTGATGACAGTTATCATCACATTAGGCTGATCAGGCAAAGCCCCAAGATATTGATTTTTCCGGTTTCCATTCAGACAGGAAAAGGAGGGTCTATTCAGCTACGATACTCCTAACGCATCAAATGTGTTTAAGAATTTTACGGCACCTGCCCAACAAAGCAGATATGTCAGATTCAGATGGAGTAACACCCCCTTTTATTTTTTGTCAAAAATTTCTCTTATTTTTTGTGACAATCCCTTCATATCGAAAGGTTTTTGTATAAAACCGTTACAACCCCGCTTCATTATTTCCGTCGCCTGACCATCTATACTATAACCGCTTGAAAGCAGGATTTTTATATTAGGGTTGATCGTTTTCATCAGATCGTAAGTATCTCCACCACCCATATGCGGCATGATCATGTCCAGAATGACCATGTCAATTTCCTCATTATTGGCTTCATAAAGCTCAACAGCAGCTTTTCCTCCTTTTGCAACCAACACCTTATACCCTAATTTCTTAAGCAACTCCTTGCCGACATCGAGGATCATTTTCTCATCATCGACCAAAAGAATGGTTTCCGCCCCTTTGAGTATATCTTCAGACAATTCCTTTTCTTTGAAGACTTCCCTTTCAGAAGCCGGCAAATAGATGTTAAACGTAGCCCCTTTGCCTTTTTCACTGGAAACGATTATGATACCGCCATGATTCTTGATGATTCCATAGGCAGAGGCTAATCCCAAGCCGGTACCCCTGCCCATTTCCTTGGTCGTAAAGAACGGCTCAAATACCCGTTCCAAAGTAGCCTTATCCATTCCGACACCGGTGTCTGTGATAGAGATTTTCACATATTTGCCGGGTTCAAGTTCATACGGTTTTACAAATCTATCACCAAGCAGGACATTTTCCGTTTCGAGATATAACTCCCCACCGCCAGGCATAGATTGCCAGGCATTGACGTATAGATTCAGGAGAACCTGCTCTATTTGACCCTGGTCCACTTCAACTGTTCTGAGACCTTCCTGAATCTTTTTATGAATGCTGATTTCTTTCTTCGTACGACCAAACAATTCAGAGCTTCTCGTAACAAGCTCATTTAAATCCGCCGGCTTAACTTCATATTTTCCACCCATGGCAAACCCCAAGAGCTGCCTGGTCAGATCGGTTGCGCTTTTAATATAGTCCTCAACACCTTTGAGATGTTCAAGATGAGGATGCGATAAATTTATATCGTTCAACATCAAAGAGGTACGACCCTGGATACCCATAAGTAGGTTATTAAAGTCGTGGGCAATGCCTCCGGCCAAGGTGCCGATAGCTTCTATTTTCTGGGCTTGTTGGAGTTGAGCTTCGAGGCGTTTTTGTTCAGTAATATCATAAAATATTGTCAAAATAAAAGATTTACCTTCAATCTGAATGATTCTTGCGAACATAATAGCTTGCAGAATGGAATGATCCTTGGCCTTAAATTTCATGTCCAATCCGCTGACCTCTCCCGATGCTTGTAACTCCTTTAAGAATTTGCTCCTATCTGCCTCAAGATAGAACCCTGCTTCAGTTGTGCTTAATCCAATAATCTCTTCTTTATGGTATTTCGTTAATTCACAAAATTTGTTGTTAATATCAACCAATCTCCCGCTCTTAATCTCGGTAAGAGCAACTGCTTGGGGTGATAAATCAAATAGGTTCCTAAACTTTGATTCACTTTCCCGTAGCGCTTCCTCTATTTGCTTACGTTCGCTGATGTCACGAGTAACGCCAATGATTCCTGTGGGGTGACTGTCCTTATCGCGCAAGAAAGACATTTTGGCTTCGGTCCAGATTGTCGAGCCATCCTTACATTTGACCTCAACTTCCAAAGTGCGCGACCTCGCCAGGTCCTTTTTCTCCTGTTTTTCAATCTCTAACTCCTCGGTGAGTACTTCTCCGATAAACTTAAGAGAATCCGGAGACCAAATTTCCTCCGGCGTTCTATTCATCGCTTCCTCTACGGTATAGCCTTGCTGATCCTTTACTGACGGGCTGATGTAAGTAAGGTTTAAGTTCATATCCCTTACCCAAATGACATCCGATACATTATCAGCAAGTAGGCGATATAGTTTTTCACTATCCTGCAGCGCTTCCTCGGCCTTCTTGCGTTCGGTTATCTCCTGCTGCAGTTTTTGATTACTTTGTTTCATGGAACTGGTACGTTCAGCAACTATTTCTTCCAGGTGGTCTCGGTGTTTTCTCAATTCGTCTTCAGCCTGCTTGCGCTCAGTAAGATCTGTAAGAACGTTCGCAAAAGACGAAGGATTTCCCTCCGCGTCCCTAAGAACAATAAGACTATTCGTTGTCGGTATCAAACTACCTGTAGACGAGTGGATGACTAATTCCCCCGTCCATGTTCCCTCTCGTAGAACAATGGGAAAGATCTCTTCTTGAAGCCGCCGCTGAGTCTCCTCAGAATAATATTCCAAGACGGGTCTGCCATAGCTGTCTTCCGGCTTTGTCTCACCAAACATATTGCAAAGCGTGGAATTGATGTACCTTACACAGCCATCGAGGTCTGCCCATCCCATGCCCTCTCGGGATGCTTCGACAAATTGGTGAAAGAGAGCGAGTTGTTCCTGCACTTCCTGGCGCTCGATGATTTCCTGATGAAGCTGCTTGTTTATGGCCATTAGTTCACCAGTCCGTCCCTCCATCTGCCACTCCAGTTCATCATATGCTTTCTCTAACTCTTTAACCTTTTGTTCTAATTCTTTATAGGTTGGTTTTTTGGACATTAGAAAATCCTCCGATCAATAAAGGTAAACGATAGGAAAAGGCACAATATATTGATCGTTATAAGAATAGCTGAAATTCAAGATAACTCAATCATGCATTCCCAAAAATAGAAGATTGGGAATCCAAACCATAACCTCGATCTTTTCCCTTCATATAGAAAAAATTTCCAGATGGCAAATCAGTTTAGAAAATAGCCTTTCCAATTGAAAAGCGCTATGTAATTTTTCATATAAAGTCGACTGTAGATTTTGGGGATACATTGCCAAGCACTACTGCGTTCCGATAAAAAAAGGCCGGAATGACCGTTCATCCTGTTCAAGAGCCGCCCGGATCTCTTGAAGCATTCTTTCCTTATCCCCGGGAAGCCTGCCCTGAAGGTTAATATAGTTGGTGTAATGGTCGCTGAAAAGATTGGAAGCGCATTCAAGGTCTGTAACAAGCATTGCGGTTTCGCGCAAAACCCCATGGGGGCTCAGCATCTGAAAGGAGCCGTTGTGGACGTCGTCCAGCAGCGGCGTATTTGTTTTGGGCACAAAGGTGCGCAATCTGATGAAATCCGGTGCAACTGCATTCAGCACTTTAGCCGTCTCTTTAGCATGAAAGGTGGTGCGGTCTGTCCCGCCGATTCCCAGAATAACATAAAGGCTCAATTCTATGCCCGCATCCATGACCCATCTTCCGGCCTGAACATGTTCCTGGCTGTTGCTCCCCTTTTTGATGCACTTTAAAGTGACATCATCCCCGGATTCCAGCCCCACATGAATCCTTGACAGACCGGCTTCCGCCAGGCGTTTTAAACCCTGGGGCCCTTTTTTAAAGATATACTGTGAGGATCCGTAAACGGTGATACGCTCAAGGTCGGGAAACACTTCTCTTGCAAACACACAAATTGCGACCAGATCGTCGGTCCCCATGGCAATGGTGTTGCCGGCCGGAAAAAACAGGGTGCTGACGTGCGGGCCGCAGGTGTCGCGGGCCGCTGAAATATCTTCCTTGATCTCACTCACCGGCCGCACCCGGTAGCGGGGTCCGTTCTTATAGATCATACAAAAGGTGCAGCGGTTGTGAGGACAGCCCACCGTGGCCTGAATCAGCAGTGAATCCGCCTCGCTGGGAGGGCGGTATATGGGGCCTTCATAACGCATAAAATTTTTCCCGAATATTTAATGAAATGTTTCGATGGACAAATCAATAATTAACTGGAATAAGTCACGCACATTATATTACCATAATTGAGCATAAGTCGAGATATCCCGGCATTAATTTTAAATAATGATCGCAAATAATCAAACAAATCACCAGCATCGCCCTGTGGCTGTTTTTTGGGGTCTTTCTTCCTTTGAAATGCTGGCCATGTTCCGGCGCGGGCTGTTTTACGCCTACCTGTCCATTTATCTGCGACACTTTCTGGGCATGAGCGTCACGGAAACCACTCTGTTTGCCACCTTCCCCATGATTGCCAATGTTCTTTGCCAGACCTTTGTGTGGGGAACTATATCAGACCGCTTCCAGTTGCGGCGCACATTGATTATTTACGGCGAAGCCCTGGCCGGCATCGGCACGGTAATGGTATGGTACGCACACACTTTCACCGCCCAGCGTTCCCATGCCGGTTGGGTGCTCATCGCCGGCCTGACCGTTGTCGAACTGTTCTGGTCCATGTCCAATGTGGGTTGGAGCGCCCTGATTTCGGACATCTATAGCGCCCAGGACCGCAATAAGATCCAGGGCCGACTGGCCAGTGTGGGCGGGATGGGCCGACTGGCCGGGGTTTGGATCGGAGGGCTTTTGTACGACGGGATGGGGCACTACTATGCGGGCTGGGGGTTTCAGCACGGTGCTTTGTTTTTTGTAGCCGCCGGTGTAATGTTCTTCTCAATCGCTCCCATGCTGCTGGTGCCCGAAGGCGGCATCCTGACCAACGCCCCTGAGGCAGTTGACCTGGGAGAGCGGACCGAGAGTGGCTCCGACCGACTTTTTGTCGTTTTCCTCATGGCAATGACCTTGATCAATTTTGGACGAAATTCTATTGCCATTATCATTCCCCAGTATCTTACGCTGGAATCCGGCTTTGCCGTTTCCAGCCAATTGCTGAGCTATATCGTCAACACCCAGTCGGCTGCCATCATCCTCACCGGTCTGGTTTCCGGTTGGTTCGGCCACCGCATAGGCAACGGACCGTCCCTGCTTTTGGGAAGCATTGTCGCTATAGTGGCCATTGTGCTTTTAGCGCTAAGCGACAGTCTTGTAGTAATCTTCGGGCTTAATGTGTTACGTGGGTTTTCCGATGTCATCATTCTGGCGACATCCTACGCATTTGCATCAGTGCTCATGCCGCCGGCCAAGCGCGCGCGCTACTTTGGTTGGTTCAACGCCACCTTCTTTTTAAGCTGGGGAGTGGCCGGAACCCTGATGACCGGACCGGTAACCGACGTGATGATCAGCCGGGGCTATGCCGAGGCGACGGCCTACCGCATTGCGTTTGTCGCCGCATCCGTTTTGACCCTGCTCGGTGTGATCATTCTGGGCGTGCTGCTGTGGACCATGCGCAGCAAAGCCAATAACACGGATCACTCGCGAGCCTGATTGGTTCACTGCAAAACCTTGCGAATGTCGTTTTTGTGAATACGGGCATGTTCGTAAGCCCAGCGAATGAAGCGCTCAAGCTTACCAGGGCCATGGAATGCATGCCGTCCTTCACGGTCAAGGTCTTCTTCTGACATTCCTGCTACTATTGAAACTGTTTCTTCTCGTACAGCCTTAAACTGTTTGATTAGCTCGTCTATATTTAGTCCGTCTAGCTTTGCAGTTTGGGTGAGATTAAACCGATCCACATCAAAATCTTCCGGCGAACCCGATCCACCGGATAAAATATCCTTAAACAGCCAATGCATCGAGCGTTCAATGGTAATAAAGTGTGCCAACACTTGTTTGACCGTCCATTTTGCACCGTCCTGATAAACCGGCACTCGAAGCTCCTCAGGCGTTAAGGATTGAAAAAAAAGCGATTGATTCTTCCAATCTTTCTTGCAGTTCCGCTATGATATTAGCTCTTCGGTTAGTCATAAAACTTCTCCATTTAGTTGATACAGCTTCATGGTAACGTCGATGCTATAGGACGCGCAATCGTTTGTGCGTCCCTATCAGTAGCATGTTATCTGAAATTTATTTTATTGATTATCGATTTCCTTCTCAAGAATACGGCTCACTTTGTCAAATAATTTATCAAGTTTCTTTGCTAATTTCTTATCCTCTGTATGATTTGCCTCTGCAGCTATAAATCCTAACAAATCATCAAGATCATGAATTGAATATCTTGCAATTAAATGCTTTCCCTGATTTCTTTAATTTTTAGTTTTTTTGTAAGTCCTGGGTCCGCAAAGGTATGATCAAATCTCTTTCTTGAAGAGTAAATTTTATTTCAATTTCATTCATTCTCAATTTTCATTTTGCAGATAAACTGCGGGGCCAGGCAACGATGACCGAACGCCTGTGTAAATTGCAGTGCCTTTCGGTAAAAGATGCTTTTTGAAAGTGGCACGGCTTTGCCCGGTCCCTCTCAAGTGCCAGGTTGGGTCGAGTATTAGCTAAACTGATAGCCCATCAGTACCCAATAATGCCAATCCTCAACCGCTTCCTTTGTTTGTGATGACGCAGCATGAATGGGAGTGAGTTGTGACAGCGGAACCGCCAAACCATCCCTCTCCCAGCGAATAGTGACGAACATCTCTTTTTCACACTCCTCTTCAGGTGCCATCCCAATGACATCAACCTCATCTTGAACGTGCAACGGTGAGATAGCACGTTTCGTATTGCATACAGCAGTAAATGGAAACTGAAGTGTCTCTTCGAGGTAATAAAACCAGCCCATCGCTTGTTCTTCAGGGCCGTATGCATCAACGATGATCTCCATCGTTATGCGTTCCTCCCTGTCTGTATTCTGCCTTGGTTTTGTCTTGGCCATGTTTTGCCTCATCGGGTAACGGGATAAGAAGCCCAACGCCTGGAGCTGAGACGAGGGAAACGCGCCAGCGTTTTCCCGTCGATTCTCCAGCGATTTGTTATGTGCTTTTCAACGTTTGACTTCCTTCATGATATCTTCTTGAGGAATTTCTTTAATACGATTCATCAGATCGCTTATAGCATTTGATCGTAATTCATCACCAAATTCAAGATAAGCCTTTCTACGCTTTTCCATATCTGAAAGAATTATTGAAACTATACGAACTGAACCGGCTCTCATTCCGAGAATGATAGGAAATGCTGTGCTGGCAAAAAAAGTTGCAATTATTACCCAGAGCGCATGGTACCATGCATATGCATAGGTCGTTAAAATGAATAGCGGCACGAATAAAATCATTGCCGCTATATTTCTTATAGATTGCATTTTAGGTATAATTGCATCTTGAACACCAGTTCCCCGGATAAAGGCAGATTCAGAAACTAAAAGTCGTCCAAGCGCTAATGTGGTCCCTTGAATTACCATCGTGTATCCAGTCAAAGCGGAAAGTAATACAGCGAAGACCACTATTATCCAAAACATATATTGATCCTTATTACTCGCACATAACGTGAAAGGTCAGTTGCCAGGGCCATTACACATAATATGCAAAAGCAACTGATTTTTTTATTTTGAACTACTTTTTAATAGGCCCGCTATGGCCCTGGTCAACTGCACCGCCTTGTTCGGGCAGGGCGTTGTTTATGGCTATTTGTTTCTTTTGCTGTGATTGATTCCAGTAGTAATGCCGAGAATATGCCTTTTCAATGTTTGGATCACCTGATTTGGAAAACCTCAGCATTCGTTTTTTTCCTTTTCCCCACTGATGATAGACCGCTTGTCGCGACACCATATTGAGATCGTGAACGTGGAAGCCTATAATGCGAAGAATTCGGTTAGCTTTTGAAAGACTGCCCTCAAATACTCGTTCAAGATAAGGAACTTGCCCTTTGCGCCACGCTTCATAATTTTTCTTGGAAAGATTGCCCATCTCGATAAGGATATCAGAGGGGGCAACAACGTCTGCATGAGCCAACATTTTTCCTACCGCCTTCACGACGCGGGGGTAGTATTTGTCCTTCCGGTAAGTATTGACTGTAATGTGTTTCATCTTCTTTGTTGAGGTCCGAATAGGGAGAGGATATCAAGTCAAATCAAAATGGCAATTCCCAGACCCGAACACCGTTAAAAATGTCTGAATCTAAATCGGGCGAATCCAAGACTCCTTGATGCAGTTCCACTCTTTCGAATGGCGTGTCCAATTTACTCTCGCCCCACTGATGAGCAGTTTGCTTTGCAAATTTTTCGTCATCCGTTTCGACCATCAAATATCCCACTGGTTCATCAGATTCCGGGACAAATTTCAAAGATATCACTTTCGATTTCACCAATCATCTCCTTTTGTTTTATTGTCCGAACGCCAAGGTCAGTTGACAGGGCCACTCTGCAGGAAAATGTGGCCAAGGCAAAGGACTTAGCGCTTACCTTAGATTTTCAATAGGCCCGCTGTGGCCCTAGTCAGCTGCACCGCGATGTTCGGCGATTTAATCTCAATGAATTTGCTACCATATATCTTCAAAATCCGTATCAGGATCGTCGTATTTCCTGATAGTTTCAAGCCATTCATCTTTGCTTTCTTTGATTTCTTCTTTCATCGCGTTTAATTCTTCAAAGTCGATTTCACCGATTGTGTGCATGTAAGTGTAAAAATGCTTAAGGCTTGTAATGTTTTCTTTTATCGAAGTAACAGATGCCCACATTGCTTTACGGATAAACCAACAACCCAAAAAGTAATCGAGTTTGTTAACCCCTTCCTTGGCTTTCGACGGCTCTTCGTACAACAGAAATTCATTGATATAAAAATCGATATTTGAAACATGTTTATCGACTGTTTTCTTAGATAATTTTTTTGAGCTTAAATATTTTCTGAAACTATTGAGTAATTTACGATTTTCTTTTTTTATCTTTTTACATTCAATTTCGTAGATTTCATATTCATCCATTTCGCTTCCTTTATATTTCTATTCATCGAACGTGGGCATAACCTGCTGGAATTGAGCGCCAGCGAAAATCCAGTCAGCGTTCATGCCATGGTTATGGACAGCTTAGGATTGATGGGCTGCATATTCATCCAATAGTCTGCGAATCATTTTCTGGTACGGAGTATTATATTTTTTTGCCTCATTTTTAAAGAATTCTACGCTGGCCTTGCTAAGGGCGATAGTTACCTTAACTGTTTCATCCTTCAAGGCCAGTTCCTCAGGTGAAGGAAGAAAGTCGGAAATGACCTTTACCTTTCCGATAGGCTCATCCGTGTATTTTATTTTCCCTTTCATATATCTTTTTCCCTTTCCGCCAATATCCGGCGCCAATAATTCTAATTTTGTTTTTTCGGTAAGCAAATTTTACAGTCATAATTCCATCGGAGACTCTGCCAAGGCAATAATATCGTTTTTCATCATCACTGTGTTTCAGATCCTCTAAGATGACACGATGATGATCCAGGAAAGCAATCTGCGCCAACGCAAAAGATACGCCATGTTTCTTTTGAACATATAAGGGGTCAAGTCTACATTTGACCTTTAGTAATATTATTCTTTATTGCCCCTATCTGATGTTTGAACTTTCTATCAGATTTTTTCAATTTTGAAACTATTTGTATGATGCTGCTTACAGTACTGTAGGCGTTAATTTGAAAAATATTT
>JACNIG010000138.1 GCA_014383215.1 Candidatus Desulfatibia vada
GATACTTTACGCTGAAAATTTACCAGGCTTTCTCCAACTAACCTGGAGAAGAACCTTAAATATTTGTTCTTTTTGTCGGACAAGCGCCCTGATGGTACTGAATGGACCTGGAAGGAAAAGATGGATTTTTGGGGTCCTTTTTGGGGTATCCCCATACTGGGCATATCAGGCCTTATTATGTGGAACAAGGAGCTTGCCACTCAATTTATACCCGGAGAAGTCATCAGTTTTTGTTTAATTGCGCACAGCGATGAAGCCCTGCTGGCGGCGCTGTTTCTATTTATCTGGCACTGGTACAATGTTCATTTTTCAACCTCTGTTTTTCCCATGGGAACCGTGTTTATAACGGGGTATTTACCAGAGGAACTGATGGTGGAAGAACATTACCAATACTATAAAGAGGTAATGAAAGAAGCCGGGCTTGAGCATGAGATTCTCCCGCCTCATGGTCCCCACGCGCATGAGCATGTGGAAGGAGGATCTGTGGCATGAAAAAGTTGATCACTAAACTGTACATTTTAGGGTTCATGGTTCTGACGCTGTTTTTTATGCACATTATCTGGAAAGTGACTTTCGGGCACCTGTTTGATGAAAACAGTTTCATAAAGAAGGCTGTTGCCATAGCAAAAATGCAAACGCTGGCAGAAAAGCCGAAAGGGGAGCTTTCATTTGAAAAAGCCATCCTTGAAGGCGAAGAGAGGGTTAAGCATTACCTGGGGTACAGAGTCCTGGAAGAAGTGAGATTAAAGGATCACTTCCACCACATTGATTTTGATTTCAAGCCGGACAAGAGGTCCTACTGCATCGCCTGCCATGGCGATATGCCCCACGGCAAAGTTAAGGAGTTAAGAGCATTCGGGAATATGCACGCCTCTTACATCGCCTGCCAGACATGCCACGTCAGGCTCGAAGGAGACGCAAAAACAGGCGTCTTCAAATGGCATCACAGAGTAACCGGTGAAATCGTTTCCAGCCCTGTCAAGGAAGGTGTGTTCCCCGGGGCGTATGAAAGCAAAATTATTCCATTTGAGCGCCTAAACGGAAAGCTTCAGAGAATCGACACCCAGGAAAAAATAGATTTTGCAAAAGAATACAGCACACAGGAAAAAACACTTTCAGATCTCCAAAAGTCCAAGGCCAAAAAAATAATCCATAAAATCGTAAGTAAAAAACCATATATGTGCGAGGACTGTCACCAGAAAGAGGCTCCGGTACTGCCGTTTGAGGACTTGGGATACCCGAAAAGACGCATAGATGCTTTTGTAAGTACCGAAGTTGTCGGCATGATCAGAAATTACACCAAATTCTATATGCCCAGAATACTGCAACCCGGTGTTGAGGGTGAGGGTGAAAAGCCGGCAAATGCAAGTTGATATAGAATAAATAAAGGAGAATGCCTGTGGGCACTAACAAGTTGATGAAAATCTGTATTTTCGCTGCATTATTCATGATGCTGCTCTCAGGTGTTGCCTTTGCAAAAACAGAAGCGGTTCCTGATACGGAAAATTGCCTCTATTGTCATCGATATCCTATTATGGGACGCTATGACAAAACCGGCAAAAAGCGAATTTTCTATGTCAATGAAGAGATGTTTGCCAATTCCGTTCATGGGAACCTAAGATGCAAAAGCTGTCATCACGGGCTCGATGTAATCCCCCATACCGACGTCAAAAAGGTTGATTGCTCTCAAAAATGCCATATCGAAGAACCGTCCAGCAACAAAGAATTTTCGCACATAAATATGATAGAAAAATATGAGGTAAGTGTCCACGGCAAGAAAGTTGACGGCAAGCTGAAACCCTATGCCGAAGACCTGCCGACCTGCAAATATTGTCATAATAATCGCATGTATAATCCTTTCATGGGCTTGTGGGGCAACAGCGATTCCTTGTCTAAAGAGACTCTGGCCAGATGCATGGGGTGCCATACGGAAGAACAGTGGGCCCGTAGATTTTATTCGCATTTTACCCATCGCATGCGGCGCAGAAGAAGTCATGCCGAAATTGTAACCTTATGCACAAGCTGTCATGAAGATCGGGAAAAAATGGACCGCCACGGCCTCGAAAGCGTTGAGACTTACAAAGATACGTTTCATTGGGCCCAGGTAAAATACGGTGTTGAGAATGCACCCGATTGTATTGACTGCCACGTTCCGGTCGGTTTTTCCACGCATCACATACGTCCCCAAACAGATGCGACCTCCCCGGCTAATATGGCCAATAGAGTCATGACCTGTAGCAATCAGGGGGGAATCAAGGCCTGCCACCCCCGTGCCACGACCGAATTTGCCAGCGGCAGGGTACATGCATACGGTACCAAAGCCAAAATTATTGCCGCAAACAGCGGCCTAAACATGGAAAATCAAGCCAAAAATCTGATGGCCAAACGGGCTAAAACAGAGATTCCGGAAGATGAGATATTGCATTATAACATATTAAATATAATACGTTTATTTTATAAAATATTAATTGCTGCGGTGATCAGTTTCATGTGTGTGCACCAGCTTTTAGATTATATGCGGGCCAAGAAAAGAGAGCATTGATTTATTTAGTCCTGAAAAACCTGGCCCTTTTGACCATGGCAGAGCTGTTCGGCTCTGCCGTGAAAAACACAGCAAGAGTTTAAAGTGAACTAAAGTTTAAAGTGAGCTAAAGTTAATGTATGTGCCTTTGGCACTATCAATTTAAATAAAAACTGCTTTGCGCTGAAAGCGCTTTCCTCAACTTTAGGCACTTCAAACTTTAGTTCACTTTAGACACTTAAAGCAATGTAATACTAATCCCTTCCAGGGATAAACCAAAGCCGAGATCTCTGGGATCGGGTCTTTACTATTTTGAAAGGGTATTAACATGGGGAATAAAGAGACAACTGTTGAAGAGGTTGCAGCCGGCTTCGGGATTGAATGGGCAGAGGACAAACTGTACTTTGTCCGTTTGAATTTTTCTGAAAGGGTACAGCATATGATTTTTGTGATCAGTTTTGTTGTGCTGGTCATTACCGGGTTTATGATAAAAATCCCCGAAGACATAGTGGTGAAACTGGGGGAGACCGGCCAGATCGTGTTTTACTACCGGAGCATCATGCATCGCATTGCCGGTGTCATTATGATACTGGTCAGCATATATCATCTTTACTATCTTATCTTTAAACCGGCGGGTCGGCTCTGGCTGAAGGACATGATGCCCAAGGTCAAGGACTTAACCGATATGATCGGAAATATCCGCTATTATCTGGGTTTAGCGGAGAATCATCCGGAATTCGACCGTTTCTGCTATAAGCACAAACTGGAATATGGTGCCCTGTTTGCCGGTACGACCTTAATGGCCGTGACCGGTGTGCTGATGTGGACGGAACATCTGTGGTACAAATTTATTCTGGACATTGCCACGCTTGTTCATGGCATGGAAGCCATCCTGGCCTGCCTGGCTATTATGGTATGGCACCTGTATGAAGTTCATTTAAGACCCCATAAATTTCCGATAGATAACATGTGGATAACCGGTGTGATTGATGAAGATGAGATGAAAGAAGAATTTCCGCTGCATTATAAAAAAATTATGAATGACCCTGAACTTAAGAAAATTTATATTAAAAAATAAGACAAGGATTCGAACACCATGGTCTCAAAAAACAAAAGCCCCCGGGATGTACCGGGCACATTGGCAGGCAGGGTTATTAATAAACTAATACTATTGCCGACTTTGCTGGTAAAAACGCTTTATGTCCTGCCCTTTTTATTGTTCGGCCTGTGGCTGCTGCAACTGCTTTACTTCCCCCAGATTGAGGCCAGTAAATTACTTGAGGTTGTTACACATAAAGAAGAAGACCACCAAAATATATTCAAGGCGATTTTGCAGCAGAAAGATCCGGTATCCCGCGAGCATTTTCACATGGTTGATAAGCATATTACCGAGCCGGAACATAATGCGCCGCTTTGTCTGACGTGCCATGGAACCTATCCCCACAGTAAGGAGAAAAAAGTGCGGGCCATATTAAATTTTCATACCGGTTTTATCGCCTGCGCGGTATGCCATGCCCGCAAAGAACCAGGGGATAAAAGTATTGATTTCATGTGGGTCGACCATGAGACCGGAAATATGGCAACTAAGGTCAAAGGGGGATACGGTAAATATCCGGCCAAAATCTTTCCGGTACAAATCTTGGCCGCAGGCCAAAAAAAGATTTTCAGGCCGGTCGATGATAAAATGGCCGAGCAGTATTTATTGCATAAGGATCAATATACTCCCGACCAGGTTGCCCAGGTAAAAATAAAGCTCCATGAAGGTATTTCACCAAAACCGGTGTTCTGTTCCGATTGTCATCAAGAAGACGGCTATCTTGATTTTGCCAAAATAGGCTTTTCCATGCAGCGCATTAATCACTTGAATTCTACCGAAGTTGTCGGTATGATCGAAAAATATAAGACGTTTTATCTTCCCTCTGAAATTGACTTCGGAGTTGAAAAATCCTTCGAAAAATAAAATCGTTTTTCGATTTTATAAAGCGCGCCGGCGCGCTTGAAGAAAATGAAAAAAAAACATTTTGCGGTTCTGCCGATTATTGCATTTTTCTTAATATCTCTATCAATAAACAGCGCCTTTGCCCTGGATGAGGGCGGCTGCCTCACCTGTCACCAGTATCCCGGCCTGGTAAGACTTGCAAAAAAGAACGGGGTAAAAGCACTTCATATTGATGAAGATAAATATTTCAGTTCGCCCCATGGCAAAATACGCTGCGCAGAATGCCACATTACCGTGGAAAAGGTCCCCCACGCCGGAGAGACCGAAGTCGACTGTACCACCAAATGCCATCAAGGCGGTAAAGAGAAAAAACTGCCTGCCAACTATCGGTCAACGCTAAAGGGTTTCCACAAGCAAGAACAATCTTATATCAGCAGTCTGCAGGATGAATCGTCATGCCGGGTCTGCCATCCCTTATATCCCCATAGCGAAAATACTCTGGTAAGGGGTTTTCTTAACCTGCATGCCGGGTTTATGTTCTGTGAAGTCTGCCATATCAACAGAAATAACTTTACTAATCTGTCTTATGAATGGGAAAGCTCTGAAAATGCCGAGTTCAGCGGCATACCTTTCGGAACGCATTATAATCCGCTGACCAAGAAAGCCCTGAAGCATTCTTTACATTTTATTTCCAGAATAGCCGCCTTTGAGACCAAAAATGGGAAAAGGCACGCGCTGATGAACACCCGGGACACTGCCCAGGCCAAAGCGTTTGTTCTAAAAGAAAAAAACCTGAATCCTGATGAAAAAAAGTATGAATTAACATATTTTCACCGGGATATTGAGAAAAAAGAGATCAGTGTGGCCTGTGATGAATGCCATTCTACCAACAGTATCCTCGATTTTAACAAATTAGGGTTTGATCAGAAAAAGACCAAAGATCTGATATACCTGAATATTAAAGGCCTGGTGATGAAATATAAAACCTTTTACTTCCCGAAGCTTTTTTGATAGTTCAGGAACAGGTCAGCCACTAAGGCACAAAGAAGGGACATGCATTATAAATCTTTATCACGCAAGCACGAAAATACAAAAACACGAAAACTATTTTACTTTGAAAAGCAACCGACTAAAGACCGCTGAGCCTTATCCGGGTATATCTACAAATCACTCCTGCGTTTATTTCTTATTGCTATCGATACTATTTTTTATCTTCCCAGGCCCTGCTTTCGGGATAAAACTTGTCAACGTAAAACATCTTTTTGATATTACCGGAAAACTCAACGCCCCCAGTGATGTTGCCGTATCTGCCGATGGACTGGTATATGTCGTCGACGGCGTCAACAACCAAATCAAGGTTTTTGACCGCAACGGCAAATCAGTATCATCTTTTGGACGCCAGGGTTCCGGGAACGGTGAATTCAGATCCCCGCTGGGAATCGACATTGACCATGCCGGCAATATTTATATTGCCGACTCCGGAAACCACAGGCTGCAGATTTTCAACCGCTGGGGCAACTATAGCGCCCAGATTAAAATCCCCCCCAACAATAAAAAACCCGCAGATCCGACCGACGTCGCCGTTGATGACTCCAGGAACAGGTGTTATATCGTCGATAACGATAATCACCATATCCTGGTCTATGACCTTGCAACTTTTAAGTTGCTCAACACCTACGGCTCGCCCGGCACGGATAAGCGTGCCTTCAGGTATCCCTTTTTTATAACCCTGAACGAAGATAAATACCTCTATATCGTCGATGTCATCAATACCAGAGTGCAAGTACTGAACCCTGAGGGCCTGTTTGTGGCCTTTGTCGGCGGCTGGGGTGTTGAAAAGGGAGAATTTTTCAGACCTAAAGGGGTTGCCGTTGACAAGCAGGGCAGAGTCTTTGTCAGTGACAGCTACATGGGGGTTATTCAGGTGTTCGATTCGAACGGCAACTTTTTTGCGGTAGTGGGCGACCCGGCCAAAAAGGCGGTAAAAAAATTTCAGACCCCCGTCGGTATATTTATAGACAAAGAGATGCGGCTTTATGTTGTCGAGATGTTTGCCAACAAGGTCAGTGTCTATAGCATCGAAAAATAAAATCGTGTCACGATTTTATGAAACTCCCGCCCCACTGAAAGCGTTACGGGATCTAATAAGCAAAAGGGTAAAATTCCTATCCCCGCAGCCCCTTAAAAAAACGGGAATTCCAACCGGAGAGCATTGTCTGGAATCTGTTTTCATTGGAATAGATCCGCGTGACTTCCGGTTCGTACGAGACACAGCTCACTCCCCTCAATCCGGTAGATCAACAGCCAGTCTGGTTCAATATGACACTCACGGAAGTCCTTTAATGTGCCTTTCAACCTGTGGTCCCTGGTTGCCACCGGCAGTTTTTCCCCTTCAACCAATAGCTGTATAATGGTTTTAAGCTTCTCAAAATCCTTGTGTCGTTTTTTTAGTCGCTTGACATCTCGTTTGAACTGAGTATCGCGTCTGATTGATCGCATCGTTCAAATTCCAAGATCATCAAATAATTCTTCAGCGGAAGAAAAGGCTTTTCCTTTGCCCTGCCTTGCATTTTCAATGGCCTTCATTGTTTTTTCATTGGGAATCTGAAGTTCAAACGGCAGCCCCCGCTGGGCTATAATCTGCCGATAGTAGAGCTCAAATGATTTTGAAACGGACAATCCCAATGCTTTAAGAATGGCTTCGGCCTCTTTTTTAATTTGTGGATCAATTAATGCCCTGGCTGTGGCAGTTTTCGTTGTTCCCATAGACACCTCCATCTTCTTTTATAGCATATAATATGCCATGACGACTGTTATGTCAACAATGCATGTAGCACATGCAAAGACAAGATCACGATCCTGATGGCCTCTTTTTGTTTAAATTCTCCCACGAAGTTAGTGAAAAAAAAGAAATAAGGTAGATATTTAACTTTTACTTTAAAATAGCGAAGGTTTATCCGCCTTTGGAGAATCCCGCTCGGCGGGGACTGCAAAAGTGTCATAAAATCGTAACACTTTTTGGATTTTCCTTGACAGTCTATGCCACCATGTGGCACTTAAGTATTGGTCTTTAACATCGATGGTTTCGTAAAAAGTCAAGATTTCAACTTGTGAACTCATATGGACAGCACGGAATTCAAACATTTCCGGAAAAAATTGAAAAAGACCCAGCGGCAGATGGCCCAGCTTCTGGGAACGTCTATTAAGGCGATCCACAGCTATGAGCAGGGCTGGCGATCCATACCGCCCCATGTGGAACGGCAGATATTTTTTTTGATCTCCAAGATTGTAAAGAACAAAGGAGACCAAAGGCCCTGCTGGGAAGTAAAAAAATGTCCGCCCGAGTTTAAAGAAGAATGTCCGGCCTGGGAGTTTAAGGCGGGCCAATTATGCTGGTTCATTTGCGGAACAATTTGTGACGGCGTCGCTCATCAAAACTGGAAAGAGAAGATGAAAGTTTGCCGGTCCTGTGACGTTTTCAAATACTTGCTGTAAATTGAAGCTCCCTGTAGTCCCGCTTTAGCACGATTCACCTGTAAGAAATTTTATTGGAGGTTCAACATGAATCCAAAGAAAGATCGCCGCTTTCACACCCGGGTTATTCACGCCGCCCAGTCGCCGGAAGACTGGCAGGGCGCAACATTGCCGCCCATATTTCAGACAGCTTCTCATCGCCATATCACCGCAGATAATCTGAGCCAGACTTTCTCCGGCAAAAAGACTGACCACATTTACATGCGGCTTACAAATCCCACCAATCGCATCCTGGAAGAGAAAATGACTGCCCTTGAGAGCGGTCTCGGGGCCGTGGTTATGTCTTCGGGCATGGCGGCCATTACCAATGCCTGCATGGCACTGTTGCGCGCCGGCGATGAGTTTGTGGCCGGAAACTCCCTTTTTATGTCCACATATATTTTATTCGCCAACGTCTTTAAAAAGTATGACATTACCGCGCGTCTGGTCGAATCGACGGACTTGGAGGCCATGGAAAAGGCCATCAATCCTAAAACACGTTTTTTATATTTGGAAACCATCGGCAACCCCAAGATGGATATTCCGGACCTGGCCGCTGCGGCCGAAATGGCCCACCGACATGGGCTCCCTCTGCTGGTGGACAGCACCCTGGCCACACCCTACCTTTGCCGTCCTTTGGAATTAGGTGTCGACGTGGTGATACATTCCACTACCAAATACTTAAGCGGGCACGGTGACGCCGTCGGCGGTGTTGTTATTGACGGCGGCAGTTTTGACTGGTCACAACATCGCTTCCCTGATTTTATGCCTTTTATCGAACGCAAAGGGCCCCTGGCCTATCTTGATAAAGTCTGGCGGGAGCATCACATTAATTTCGGAACCACTCAGGCTCCCTGGCACTCCTATCTGACAATGATCGGGCTGGACACCCTGGCTTTGCGTATGGAACGGCACATGGAGAATACTATCCAGGTGGCGCGCTACCTCCAGGCAAGACCTGAAGTGTTGTGGGTTAATTATCCGGGGCTGGAAGATCACCCTTCCCATGACATGGCCCGCAACTTGTTTAAAGAAAAGGGCTTCGGCGGGATGTTGACCTTTGGTCTCAAGGATCAGGACGCCTGTTTTAAACTCATCGACAACCTGCGCTTAATCTATCATTTGGCCAACCTCGGTGACTGTAAGACCCTGGTAATTCATCCCTATTCATCCCAGTACGTCGCATTTGACGATCCCACCCGGGAAAAATTATCCATTACTCCCGATATGATCCGCCTTTCGGTGGGTATCGAGGCCCAAGAAGACATCTGTGAGGATCTGGGGCAGGCCTTAGACAGCCTTTGAAACTGATCTTTTTTAGAGTTTTAATCCTGAAGTTGGCAGTAATGTAACAATTTAGAGCTGATTGTTGATTGATGATTGACGATTTTAGGAATTAAATAATATAGAATACAGATGACCTTTTATCGACAATCGCAAATCGACAATCGCAAATCGACAATCCAAATATGAGTGAATATATAGAACATGATCAAAGCGGAATCTCGGTGGGGATTGTAGAAAAACAGGTTTACACCTTTGCGGAGCCACCCCATGAAATGATCCTGGAATGTGGTGAAAAATTAGGTCCCATATCGATTTCTTACGAAACATACGGCAAATTAAACCAAGATAAAAGCAATGTTATTCTTGTGTGTCATGCCCTTTCAGGAGATTCCCACGTGGCCGGCTATTACAGCAAGGATGATCCCAAACCCGGCTGGTGGGACATCATGGTCGGCCCTGAAAAAAGTATCGATACCGACAAATATTTTGTCATCTGTTCCAACATCCTGGGAAGCTGTATGGGGTCTACCGGTCCCTGCAGCTACAACCCTAAAACTGTTGAACCTTACGGGCTTGATTTCCCGGTGGTCACCATCGGTGATATAGTCAGTGCCCAGAAGGCGCTGCTGGATCATTTGGGAATTAATAAGATCCTGGCGATCATCGGCGGTTCCATCGGCGGCATGCAGGTTCTGGAATGGTGTCTCAGATATCCGGACATGGTCGTTGCCGCCATCCCCCTTGCCACTACCATGAAACACTCGGCCCTGGCGATTGCGTTTAACGAGGTGGCCCGGCAGGCGATCATGGCCGATCCCAACTGGAACAACGGCAACTATTATGCCGGACCCAAGCCGGATCTCGGCCTGGCTGTTGCCCGCATGATCGGTCACATCACCTACCTTTCAGACGAGTCCATGCGCATTAAATTCGGACGCCGCTTGCAGGACAAAAGCGATCTTTCTTTCAATTTCGATGCCGATTTTCAGGTGGAGAGCTATCTGCGCTATCAGGGCGCCAAGTTTGTAGATCGTTTTGATGCCAATTCTTTTCTTTTTATTACCAAGGCTGCCGATTACTATGATCTGGAAAAACAGCACGGATCAGGATCTGCGGTCAAAGCCTTTGCCAAAGCCAAAGCCCGCTTTCTGATTGTATCCTTTACGTCCGACTGGCTTTATCCGACCTACCAGTCCAAAGAAATGGTAAAGGCCATGAAAAAGAACGGTCTGGATGTAAGCTTTTGTGAAGTCGAAGCCGAATGGGGGCATGATGCTTTTCTCTTGCCCAGTGAGCGTCTGTTCACTCTGGTCAAAAGCTTTTTAGAATCCGTCTATAAGGAAAATCGAAAACAGCCCAATGCGTTACGATCTTAAGATAATAGCTTCCTGGATTGAACCGGGATCAAAGGTGCTCGATCTTGGTTGCGGTGAAGGGGATCTGCTGCACTTTTTAAAGCAAAAAAAGCAGGTCGCCGGAACCGGAATCGAGCGGCGTGAATCCAGAGTCGCCCGCTGCATCGAAAAGGGGCTTTCAGCTCTCCAGGGCGACATCAACGCAGAAGTCCTGGATTACCCGGACAACTCCTTTGATTATGTCATTTTGAGTCAAACCCTGCAGCAGGTCTATGAACCGGCGGGTTTAATCCGATCTTTGCTTAGAATCGGTAAAAAAGGAATCGTCAGCTTTCCCAACTTCAGCTATTGGACCATACGTCTGCAGCTGCTGCTGTCCGGCTATGCTCCCATAACCCGGCAGCTCCCTTACGAATGGTACGACACCCCCAACATCCGGGTCATTACCATCAAGGATTTCAGGAAGTTTGCCAGAGAGGTCGATTTTAAAATCATTAAAGAGGTGGCCATCAACACCCGGAATAACGGCAAAATTGGTAAAACCATCAAATTTATGCCCAACCTGTGCGCCACATATGGTATATTTTTGATTGGGAAATAAGTATGGAAGAATTTAGTGAAATATACCCGCTTGAAAAAGCTCCGGAAGTTGCTGCCCGCAATCTGGAAGACTATTTTTCAGATCACGGCGATGCGATTATAGCATACAGTGGAGGGGTTGACAGCACCCTGCTGGCTTATGTCGCCCACCGGACCCTGGGCAACAGAATGGTGGCCGCCCTGGCCGACAGTCCTTCCTTAAGCCGCCGGGAATTTGATGCCGCCGTAAATTTCACCCGGGCCCACGGTATTCCACTTAGAATCGTTCAAACCGCGGAAATGGAAGATCCCCTCTACCGGGCCAACCAGGCCGACCGGTGCTATCACTGCAAAAAAACTCTGTTCCAAGAACTAAAAAAACTCCGCAAAGAGTTGGAGGGATCCGGCTCTGAAGCGTCCAGGCCGATCTTTTACGGCGCCAACCTGGATGATCTGGGAGATCATCGGCCCGGCATGCAGGCCGCCGGCGAAGCTTCGATCCTGTCTCCGTATCTCGAACTGGGCATTAATAAAAATACCATCCGGGCCCTGTGCGCATATTATGACCTTGAAGTTGCCGACAAACCCGCCATGCCGTGTATGTCCAGCAGGATTCTCTACGGTGAAGAAGTGACTTTGGAAAAGCTGCGCCAAGTTGAAGAAGCAGAAAATTTTCTTTACACACTCGATTTGCGTGTGCTGAGAGTTCGGCATCACGGCTTTACCGCCAGGATTGAGGTTTTGCCCCAGGACTTTACCAAAATTCTGGAAAATCGAGATAAAATCAACAAGAAATTGCATGAATTAGGGTTTACTTACGTGGCGCTGGATTTGGACGGCTTTCACAGCGGCTCTCTCAACACGGTTTTAGAGCTACCCTGAACTGCAGTTAAAGGTGAAAAGTTATTCTGGATGCTGGATCCTTGATACTGGATAAAAAAAAGTAAGTGCATTGATCAAGATTTAACCGTACAATTATCAAACTGCAGGCACGACCTTTCCTGACACCCTCGCATTTTGTAATACAAAATGGTTATCACAGAACCACCCACCCAACTGAAATTGAAAATATCACAACAATTTCATCTGGCAAAAATAGTTTTATAAAGACATGTCAACCAGGGGGTTATCGTTTATTTCATTGACAATAAATACCCCGCCATGTAAGTGCTGGCAGACTTTTTTTCACTTTCGCCATAATATTCTCATGCATGATGCAGGTGTGAGTGGAAAGATGAATCGTGCCGTAGCTCATAGAACGAAGGAGGGATAGCTTCGACGTAATTTAGCCTATACTCCGCAAAATGTTGTGGGAAGGTTAATTAGCTTAAAGAATATTAAATGAACAACCACACCCCCTATCCATACCGCAATCCCCATCGCTGGGTGGTTTTTTCTGTTATCTGTCTGGTGTACTTTTTAGTCTATTTCCATCGGGTGTCCACATCGGTTATTGTTTCGGACCTTTTAGAAGCCTTTCACACAAACGCAACGACGCTGGGCTTCATGTCGTCCATGTATTTTTATATTTATGCCTTTGAGCAGCCGCTTGTTGGATACCTCTCGGACCGGCTAGGGCCTCGGCGAGTTATCGGCTACTGGTCCATGGCGGCCGCGGCAGGTTGTTTTCTTTTCGGTATGGCGCCGAACATCGGCTGGGCTTCGGTGGGAAGGGCGCTTATCGGACTCGGCGTGGGCGGTGTGTATGTGCCGGCGGTCAAGGCCATTTCCCTGTGGTTCAGAGAGAAAGAATTTGCCACAATGATCGGCCTTCTTATGGCCATGGGCAATTTCGGGGCTGTGATTGCCACCACGCCCCTTGCTTGGACGGCTGCTACTTGGGGATGGCGGAAATCATTTTTCCTGATCGGCGGTATCACACTGGGGCTAGCGTTTGTCACGCTGTTGCTCACCCGGGATTACGAACGTCCATCTGAACCGGTTAAGGTAAATCCTGCTTCAGCCTCTGGGAGCAATCCGGGTTCAAGAGCAAAAGCCACACAGGTGCTCGCATCCGGACGGTTCTGGATCATTGCGATGATTTTTTTCGGTATTTACGGCACCCTGATAACGCTTCAGGGTCTCTGGGCAACACCGTTCTTGATGACGGTCCTCGAAATTGAACACATTCTTGCCAGTAAGCTAAACATGCTGATCCCCATAGGCGTCATCATTGGCGCACCCCTTTTTGGTTGGCTGCCCGACCGGTTTTCTTACCACAAGGGAAATCTCCTGATCGCTATCCTGACGGTATATACCCTGACATGGGTGGGCATCATTTTTTTCTTCAGAGCGCTAGGAATCGTCGGTCTTTCCCTGATGCTGATGGTGATGGGTATTGTCGCAGGTGGTTTTATCAGTGTATTGTGGGGAATCGTCCGGGAAACCACACCCGTTGAAATAATGGGTTTGACCTCCGGGATGCTCAACCCGGCGCCGTTTTTCGGCGTCGCGGTTCTTCAAGTTCTTACGGGTGCCATCCTCGACCGGGCCCGCCGGGTCGGTGATCTCTATCCATTGTCCGGTTTCAAAAACTCTTTCGTGGCCTGTCTGCTTGTGATTATCATCTGCCTTTTGCTTTCATTTTACTTTCGTAGGTCCAAAGGGATAAAAAGCCAATCTTCCATTTAGGCTGATTGAAAGTTCCTGCCTCCATGAAAATATGAAGTCCAAAATATTTACGATTGCCTTA
>JACNIG010000010.1 GCA_014383215.1 Candidatus Desulfatibia vada
GCTTGATTTTTCAAGCGCAACGAGGTTTTTTATTTTTTTTGATGGTGAATCAAGGATGGCCGTTTCAGAAAACTCCTCAACTGCCTTATAAATTGCTTTTTATATACAGAATCTATTACCGGATGTTATCCCGTCATCTATGACAGCGCAGCTTTTCCTCAAGCAACGGAAACCGAGTTGATTGCGTGATAGGGTACCAAAGTGAGGACGCCGGACTGTTCCGCAATAATTAACTCGTACCCGGCCTCACTCTGTTCAAGCTGCAATATTCTGCCTTCAAGGGTTCGATTGTTATTCAATTCTATACGAATGTTGATATTTTCTGTTATGATATTCTGAAAATTCAGGTTCTCAGCTCCTGTTGCTTCGATCCCCCAGCGAATTGCATCCCGGTAAGCATCGTTAGTCATCCTGAGACGCCTTGCAATAGTGCCAAGCAGGTTATTATAAAGTTTTGCTCCCGTTAAAGGATGTTCCTTGACAAATGCATCAAAATCTTTGCGTTTCAAGCTCAAAAGGGCGGAGTCTTTTTCCGCAAAAGCAGAAGCGGACCTCTCTTTACCATCAATAAAGCTGAATTCTCCAAATACCAGCCCTTCGGTAGCGACAAACAGCGTCTTTTCATAGTCGTTAATAATGAGCTTTTTCAAGGAAACAGTTCCTTTCTCAACTATGTAAAGCGTATCGCCGCTGTCATTTTCCTTGAAAACATATTCTCCGGATGTAACATCCAATTTTTTGAATTTTTCCATAACGAGCTTCTCTTCATCCGCATCCATCCGGTCAAAAAGGCTGTCTTTCTCAAAATGCTCTAATTCGTTCATGATTTGATTCCTCCCCTCCAATTTAATATCTCGGTATTTCTATCCCGCCAAGGCGGATGATCAAATTGTTTTTTAGCAACATTTTCTGTCGAGTCACTGGAATAATGGAATGTTGGACAAAATAGCGGATAAAAATCATTTTCTAATAGGTATAATGCCTTTAAATCCATCATTCCACAATTCCAGTATTCCAATTGTGAACAAAGCGAACTAACTTTAACGATATCTTATTTACATTTTTACATTATTTTAATAAATTTAATAAATAAATGCAAATGAGAAATCCAAATTTAAAAGGTCTGTCAACCGTGTAAACAGTCAACCATACCGTCTGTGCAAGTCAAACGTCTACTTTTTCACATTTTCGCTTTGATGATCTCGTAAAAAGTCACGAATGCAACTATAGATGGGACTTTTTGTGACGCCATCAGGTTTAGCTCTTGTGCCATAGTTGGTGATTTGTTATGAAGCTTGGCACATTGCAAACAATTCCATACAATTGATAAGGTAAAACTATGAACCAAGATCTGGCCGGAAAGATACTGCGTTTCAGGTGGCTGATTTTTCTGATACTGGCTCTGGCCTACTTTTTTGTTTATTTTCATCGTCTTTCGCTTTCCGTCGTCGCCGACGACCTGATCAAAGAGTTTCAGACTACCGCCGGCATGATGGGACTTTTGGGTTCCATTTATTTTTACTGTTATGCCGCCATGCAGTTTCCGGCCGGACTCCTTTCAGACTCCCTGGGTCCCAGAAAATCGGTGACCTGTTTTTTGACAGTCGCTGCGGCCGGAAGTATTGTTTTCGGTCTTGCGCCGACTATCAAAGCCGCCTTTATCGGCAGAGTCATGGTAGGAGTGGGAGTCTCCATGGTTTTTATCCCCACCATGAAAATTCTTTCCCAGTGGTTTCGCGCCCACGAGTTTGCCTTTATGACCGGCATTTTTAATGCCGTCGGAGGGGTCGGTGTGCTGGCAGCCACCTGGCTTCTGGCTATAATGGCCGCGTTGCTGGGATGGCGGCTTTCCTTTGAACTTATCGGTGCCTGCACCTTCATCATCGTAGTTCTGGTATGGCTTGTAGTCCGTGACCGTCCTGAGGATAAAGGCTGGCCCACCCTGGCTGAAATTGACCGTGCAGATGAGGCCGCCTCGCATACTTCACATCAGATTCCTTTGCTTCAAGGGGCCAAACGGGTTGTCTCGGAAAAATACTTCTGGCCGGTGGCAATCTGGTTTTTTTTCGATTGCGGAATATTTTTCGGTTTCGGTGCCCTTTGGAGCGGGCCTTATCTGATGCATGTCTACGGCATGACCAGAGCCCAGGCCGGGGCCGTTCTCAGCATGATCGCCTGGGGAATGATTGCGGGCAGTCCCCCCCTTGGATATTTGTCGGACAAAGTTATGAAAAGCCGCAAAAAACCTTTCATTTTTTGTGCATTCCTGCTGGTCGTTGATCTTGCATTCCTCTACATGTTTCCTTCCGGCCATTCCCGTACAGTTTTGAGCATTTTCTTTTTTATCTTCTCCATATGTGCATCATCGGTTGTTATCTTCGGTTTTACCATGATCAAAGAGCTTTTTCCCGTGGAAATTGCCGGAACCTCAACCGGATTGGTAAACATTTTCCCTTTTTTGGGGGGGGCCGTGTTCATGCCGCTACTGGGCCGGGTGCTGGATGCTTATCCTAAAACAGCCGCAGGAGGGTATTCTCTGGAGGCTTACAAAATGCTCCTTCTCATTCTACTGGGAGCTTCAGTGGTATCGCTGATCTGTACACTTCTAATGAAAGAGACTTTCCCGGATTAACTAGTTTCCATCCATAAATGGCTATTTTCCCGATGAGCGGCGTTCTCCGCGGGTTTCCGCCCTCGACGTACTGCCGTACGCCTCGCGCGAAAACCCTTGTGCGGCCTTGCTCATCGAAAAAATATCTCATTTATGAATTGG
>JACNIG010000139.1 GCA_014383215.1 Candidatus Desulfatibia vada
TCTTGAGGGGGTAGTGGGGAGACCCGTCCCGGTTCAAGTCCGGGCTTCGGCACCATTTTATTAACGATTTCAGAATCTTACTGGAATCGTTTTTTATTTGGCGAGAGTTGATATACGTTTTTATGCGATTTTCGTTCAATTTTTTGCAAAAAACAGATCCATTCCTAAAAACACAATCGTTCTTTAATTATTTGAAAACTTTATATATGTCTGTTTTTAATAAACTTTATGTTATGAGCAGCTTTTTTGTCATTTTTTATATTTGATAACGAATATCGGTGCCGAAGATATTGATCGATACCGATTTGGAGGTTAATCCTAAACGCTCTTTATAAAAGGCGGTGGCTTTTGCCTATTGATTTGATTTGCGAAAATTCAACTCCTGTATCCTTAGCAAAGTTTGGCCAGCTGGAGACTACCTCTACAATTTCGTCAATGATTCTATCGCTGGACTTAATGTTCATTTCCTTACCAACCGAAATTAGGTCTTCTTTCAAAAAAATATCTCGTTTTCCGTTTATCGACATTTGATGTTTGCTTGTATAATCGCCGCGTGGGTTGTAAGAGTAGATCACATCGTAAGCTGGAGAAAGTCGCCACTGGCCATTTTTATCCATCAAGAAGGTGATATTTTTGGTATGATCATCTTGATTACGGGCAACCACATTAAAAACCATACGTCGAAATTGTTGCTCTGCATCTATGTAAGGGAGCTTCAATTCGCGCATGATCTGAAATGCTTGTTCATATGAATAGGCCCCCGGATCATTAAAGTCGAAGTGCGCCATAGCGCAGAGTGATTGCATATGTAGCTTGCCTTTATCCATTGTTCTGTCAAATCGTTTGGTCATAAAGTGTGCTCGCCCATTTTCTTCGAGCAGACGGCATTCGGTCATTTTGATGCCTGAAGAAATGGCCATTTTGTGGTAAGCATATTCAATACGTCCGTATCCGGCAGGATCTCCTAATGATTCGTCTTTAATGCCATCGAATTTCAACACCCAGTAGTCGAAACCATCCGGTGCATCAACCTGTCCGGAACGAACCTCTTTTGTTTTGTCATTCAAGGCGATAACTGCCTTAGGACGAATCCCCCCCGCAGAAGTGCCAACACGGATAATATTTAAAAGAGCATCGGAAGCTTCACGGTCGAACCTACCTTTAAGCTTAGAACGTTCCATTGTTACTTTTTGAGCCAGTTCGACCAACTCACTTACTTCAACGGGGACCGACCGCTCAATCTCTTGATTTATTATTGGTGAAAACTCCAGGGCACCCATTGCACGTTTGCCCGTATAGCAAAGGCGCTCAACAGAGCTGAAACTTTCCGGGGTGCGACCCTGGCGTGCCAGCCAAGCATCAATAATGCTACTACCGAACCTGTCCGGCAGAGCATCGGCAAGCATTCCAGGGAGCCCCCGATAGGTTTCTTTGGAGAGTGCCCTAAACTCGAATTTCGCCGTTCCTCTGCGAGCTTCGATTATGGGCATTTTTATAGGGGATAAATCTAGCTCTTTTTCAAGAAACTTACTATCAAATTCAAATATTGCGTATTCCTTGTCTGGATCCCAGGACACGGCGCCGACCAGCATTCCCCATAAATTTACATATGCAGTATCAACTTGTGTTACCAATCGAATTCTCCTTCATTACTGTTTGTAGTTTGCGGTGATGCCCGACGGCGTTCCTTTCCTTTCATTTTGGCCAGTTGTAGAGGACTGATACCTGGATCTGGCAGAAAGGAATCCAACTCTTCAAGAGCCTTCAAGGCACGCAGGATTTGAACAAGTGTCAGGATACTAAAGGGAGTTCCTCGCTCTGCCTCGCCAATGGTTGTCCGATTTAAACCAGCCAAATCGGCCAATCTCTGTTGCGGCAAGTTCTTCTCAAGTCTCTTGCGTTTTAGACGAAGGCCTATCTCTCGCAAGATAGCTAGGTCACTCATGCCATATATGCTCATAACGCCTCCTATAGCCATCATTGGTAGCTATTTTAATTATTTATGATGGCTATAATCAATATTATAAATATTTAAATATGTCAAACAAAAAAAACACTTATGATGGTTATAACCAATATTATAAACTATAATGATATTTAATGATGACTATAGTGGTCATTAGGTTATTATTTGTAAAGACCCCAGCTATCCCAGTAAAGATGCACCGGATCTGCTGCGTTATCGAACGATTGCGGTAGCAAACTACAGCTGCACGCTCGATGTCTTGCATATCCGGCAAACTCGACACTTACAGATTTGAGGAAATAAGCAAAAATATGCGATTATGCGGCCAGGGTTGTACAAAAACTTGTTTAATGTTGCCAAAACTCGCTTTGATTTCGCCAACTTATTGATATTATGCTACTTTAGGCTACTCCGGGCTTCGGCACCATAAGAAAAACAAAGGGTTTAACAAGCATCGTCTCTGTTAAACCCTTTTTCTATTGGTTTTCAACTCAGCCCTCTTTGCTTCAAGGATTGCCAGTTCTTTTTCCACACGCTCTATTTTCTCATCAATGGCTTTTATGTTTTTTGGTACAAAAACATCGGCAAGCTTGATGATTTGCCTGCATTTTTGTACCAGTCAGAACATGAAAATGGTATTAATTAATCGGATGCCTCGCCCATATCAGCTTCTTTGAAGGCTTGGTGCAGGAGTTCGCCAACCCCAAGGTTTAGGGCTGTTTGCTCAAGATAGTGGCAATCAAGCGTCTCATATTGAACCTGGATGACGCCTAGCACATCATGCCACTGCCT
>JACNIG010000128.1 GCA_014383215.1 Candidatus Desulfatibia vada
ATTTCAAAATAACCTCCAGTGCTGACAACTGACAACTGATAACTGACTCCTACAACTTCATCTTTGGGTCGCGGGTATCCCGCTTTAGATTAAATGTGTAAGAATCTAATGATGTCATCCTCCCGGGAAAACTTTTGTTTTGTCAGACAGATCAAACCCAAGGGCAAAAATTATTTTCCTCTTGGTTTCCATCCGGCAACCCATTCCATTTTCAACCCGGTCAATGGTAATGGGAGAAAGCCCCGCCTTTCTTGCAAGCTCTGCTTTGCTTACAAGAAGGCTCTCTCTGATTTTTCTTACAGCGTTTTTATCCAATTTCCTCTCCCAAAAAAATGCCCCTGGTCGTTTTTGTCCAAAGGCGCGGTTAAAGTTGCTGTGCAGCAACCCGGCGGTCATGGCCATCAGGCTATAGATCCGTGGCTTTGCGTCACCGTCTTTCAACGGTTTTGCCCTTGTGCGCTATGTATTTTGCCTAAGTCAATTAATGCTAAATATTGATGGTTTCGTAAAAAGTCAAAATCTACCTTATTTGTCATTCCGGACTTGATCCGGAATCCAGTGTTTTCAGCTAGTTCTGGATTCCCGCTTGCGCGGGAATGACGGGTGTGGAGACTTTTTACATGGGCGTCAACATTAAAGCATAAATCTTGATATTTGTCAATAACTTAATGATATTTTTATATAAATTAGTATAAATTAACAATATATAGAATGAAATTAATATTGTGGCACAATATGCGGGGGGCAGGTGTTATGTGAAACCGCGGCTCGGCTCTGTTTCAGTCAACCGCGACCCGAAAAAAGGCGGGCTTGCAAGATAAACCTAAAAGGGTCTCTTGCAGGGCACTCATCACCGCCCGCTTCGCAGACGCAGAGTTCGCAAAGAGAAATTATTTTTTGTTTTCTGGTGAGGGGCCAGAAAAGAAAAGATCTTACAGCGTGATGGCAGTATCAATACCCAATACCCCCGCTTAAAAACGGGATCTTCGACCAGCAACGAGTAACGAGCAACCAGTAACGAGTACCCAGTACCCAGTACCAAATACCCGATACCAATTACGCCGCCCGTGTAAAAAGTTTTTTCAGGGGTGAGTTTATCGAAAGGGTTCCCAGGTCTTATTGTACCATGTGTCAGGATTCGGAGCGACTTTATCTGCAATCCTGGGTATTGACGCTTGACGTTTAACGTTAAAGGGTGTATATGCTTTTAATATGATAAGGTCATTTAAAGACAAGGAAGCGGAAAAGGTTTTCAAGAGAGAGCTGTCACGAAAGTTACCCAACGATTTACAAAGAATGGCCCTGAGGAAATTGCGAATGCTTAACCGTTCTACAAACATAAATGATCTGCGAGTTCCGCCTGCAAATCGATTGGAAAAGCTCAAAGGTGATCGAGCCGGACAATATTCCATACGAATCAACGATCAATGGAGAATTTGTTTTATCTGGCGAAGCAACGATGCTTTCGATGTAGAAATAGTAGATTATCATAGGGGTAAATCATGAAGCGAAAAAAACTCGGTCCCGTGCATCCAGGGGAAATCCTACAGGAAGAGTTCCTTAAACCAATGGGCCTGAGCCAGAATAGGCTTGCAATGGCCCTTCGTGTTTCAGCACGGCGAATCAACGAGATTGTCTTGGGCAGGCGGCGTGTTACTGCGGATACCGCATTACGGTTAGCGCGATATTTTGGGATGTCTCCACAGTTTTGGCTCGGCCTCCAAATGGACTATGAGCTTGATGTGGCTGAGGATGAGATTGAGTCGCAAATCGACAGGGAGATTACGCCCTTATCGGCGTCGGGTTAACGGAGACATATTTTGACATCTTTAACCCCGCGTTCCGCGGGGTTCAGGATGACATAATCTTGTAGATCCAGTAGATCCTGTCAGAAATTGTGAGCATTAAGATTTTTGGTTTCACGATTTTCAACCATCATTTTCTCCTTATCTTTGCGAGCTTTGCGCCTTTGCGCGAGACATTTGCTGTAAAATAATTTTACAGTTGACAAATAACTTGACGAATAATTATATTGAAAACGAGATGTAACTTGACTTGTGAAACCACTTTTCTTTTTAATAACAACAACATACCTTGATCTGAGCAGGCGCGGCATAAAATTTGCTTAAAAATGTTAATAAACTGATGAGTTGACGGGACATTAGAGTATCTCAGATGCTAAGGAAAAGAGAATCGGGATTCACCCTGATTGAAATGATGATAGTCATCGCTGTCTTAGCCATAATGGCCGCGATTGCCATCCCGAACTTTATGGCCCTGCTGCCGGGGATGCGCCTGAATGGGGCTGCCAGACAGGTGATGGGAGACCTGATGGCTGCGAGGATGAAGGCGGTGAAGCTGAACCAGAGAACAAAAGTCTCTTTCAACGCAAACAGCTATGAAATATGGAACGATGCAGATAATAGTGGGACAGTTGCCGATAACGAGGGTGATGATAAGGAAAGGACCCTCCAGACTAATTACCACGATGTGAGTTTTGATTTAGAGAACACCGCCGACCCGGTCTTCTCTCCCAGAGGAACTGCTACTAACCGTACTATCACCCTGGAAAATCCCAGCGGTTCCAAGAGCATCACGATTAGTATTGCCGGCCGTGTGAAAATCAATTGAATTGGATTCGGAAATGAAGTGTGAAGAATGGCATAGATATAATAAGAAGGATCAGGAAAACGGATTTACCCTGATCGAAGTTTTGATTGCGATTGTAATCCTCTCAGTAGGCCTCCTGGGAATGGCCGCTCTGACAGTAGGGATCATTAAAGGCAATAAGCTCAGCAATGATCTTACCACCGCTACGACCTTAGCCCAAGACAAGATGGAGGATGTCAGAAGATTAGGTTACTCGGGTACGTCGGCAACCACAACGACCGACACCGAGGCTTATGGTACTATCGCCGATACTTCTGGCACTATTCTTCCGGAGTATGCCGCATACAAGAGGGTCACTGTAACGACGGTTGACAGCCCGGCAGTCGGCATGAAAGCGATAACAGTAACCACTTACTGGGACTCTGACGGTCATTCGGTCGAGTTGAAAACAATACTTGCGCAATGATAAATAAGCCGATGCGGAATTCTGCAGAAAACAAGGACCGAGGGTTCACACTTATTGAATTGCTCATTGCCATGGCAATCGCGCTGATTGTGATAACATCTTTATCCAGTGCATTCATCAGCCAGCGCAAGACCTATGCCGTTCAGGAGCAGATTACCGCGATGACTCAGGATGCTCGTGCAGCCATGGATATGATCAGCAGAGAACTCAGGATGGCCGGGTATGATCCGACGGGGGCGGGGATTGTTGGTATCCCTATATTTACCGCGACTCAGTTGAGAATCGAGGCAGATTTAAACGGTGACGGTGATACCTTGGTGGGTTCTAATGAAATCATAACCTACACAGAAGATAGCGGAAATAAACAGATTGACAGGGCTACAGGTAGCAGCGGCACCCCTCAACCATTTGCTGAAAACATCCAATCGTGCGCTTTCCAGTACGATGACGCTGACGGTAACACCGCCACGACAGCGGCCGATATCCGCCGGATTAAGATAACAATAACCGCCCGGACTTCAAAATCTGACCCTGACTATGGCGGCCACAGGACGTACAAATTAAGCTCATATGTAACGCCCCCAAATCTCGACCTTTAGATGGGAGGTTTGAGTACTATGAAACTATCATCGGGAACAAAATTGAGTTTATCTTACATACGATCTGTGTGCAATAATGAAAACGGCGCTGTGCTCGTCATTGGATTGATGTTTCTGGCTATTCTGGGATTGTTGGGGAGCACCGCCGTAGTGATGACAACAACAGATATGCAGATCGGAGCTAATTATAAAACCAGCGTGCAGGCTTTGAACGCTTCGGAGGCAGGATACGAGGAAGCACGAGCCAGGCTTAAAGGACAGGCCTCAGAGGCGAATTATACAGGGGATCCGGCGGCATCTCCAAACCCCTGGTGGTCGGCATATATTCTTACTTCCAGTTCGTTTCAGCTTTCTGATGACCCAAATTACGATGGTAATTATACGAACTACATCCCGACTGCGGCTGATCACACTAATACAAGTGTCGCGGCCAACAGCCTTCAGTCCGATATTTCATATATGGCAAAAATTAGACATAAAAGGGAGTTTGACGCAGAGGAGGCAGGGCATACAGTAGCGACTCCGCACTACTACGATGGTGACGGCGTTACGACTACAAACAGCCAGGCATCACCAGGCAACATAATCTATTATGGCTACGGGGACCCCACCCAACCCACAACACTCGTCCAATTTACTGGAGGATCTGTGGCCGGAGCCAGGCCTCTAGAGATTATAACAGCTTATGGGAAGACAGACCCTGATGGTAGTGCCTTCAAAACAACAGAGATTGAGGTTGTACGACCATCTCCTCCTCCAATAACTTCTGCATTATATGGGAAAGACACTATGACAATTAACGGTGGTTCCGGGTATATTTCTGGTGAGGACAACTGCGGTGTTGGTGCGTCGGTCCCGCCCATTTATGTGCTGAACCCAAGCCCTCCCCCTAGCAAAGTAGTTGAAAATCCTGCTCCTACCTATGCCGGAACTCCAGCAAGTGCTGTGGAAGGTTCAACGAATGTTGATATTTCTAGTTACGTCAGCAGTTTAAATGCGTCAGCAACAATAACAATAACAAGCGATCAAAATGGCACATCCTACGGGACTTCAACTGATTTTGTCACCTGCTACTCGGACACATCCGACCCCAATAATGTGAATGGGTTAAGCCTTCGAAATGTGACTGGTTACGGGCTGCTCTTGGTTGAAGGCGATCTCATATTGGCAGGCGGTTTTGACTGGAATGGTATCGTCCTTGTTACCGGTACGCTTACTTTCAACGGTGGAGGTTCGGGAGTAAACATTCTCGGTGCTGTTTTAGCAAACCAGACCGTTGATATTAACGGGGGCCTGGATATAAGATATGATAGTTGTATGATCGAAGATGCTGTGAACGGTCAGACGCTGGAGACTATAAGCTGGTCTGATACTCCCATTTAGTCACCTCTGAACTTCAGAATTGCCTCAATCTTGTCTAGCATTGAATATATCTCGAGCAGATGTTTTGAGAAAATACCGCCCAAGCGGTTTGAAAGCACCCCTTTCTTAAATGCAATTAGTTTATCTGCAAATTTATAAAGATCTTCTTTTGTCATCATTTGGACGTCTTTAAACTTTTCGTTAATTAAATTGAATTCCTTCGTGTATTTATCAATGAGGTTTTTCTTCTCCTTTTCAGAGGCATCCTCTGGTTCTCCCTGCTCCTTCGGTTTCTCGACCTCTACCGCCTTTTCTGGGCTCTCAGACGCCTCTTTCTTACCCGCTTCGGTCTTCTCCGCGGGAGCCCCCAGCTTGGCCCCCTCCTTTTCCGCCGGCAATTCTTCCACCTCTTCCACCACCTCTATCTCTCTTACAAGCCCTTTTTGAATCCCGATGACCCCGCCATACCGCTTAAACTTTATCTGATCCCCTTCTTCCGAGTAATTTTCGGTGGCAAACTCTCTCCCGTCTTTGAGATGAATGATATACGAGGAAAAACAGACACAGGGGTATATGAGGAAAGCGGCTGCGACTATGAGTGTCAATATCTTTTTCATAGAGGTTTCTTTTATGGGTTTAGGGGGTATTAAAAGATGAACATCGAACATCGAACGTCCAACATCGAACATCGAATGAAAACACCAGGTAAGCGAAGACTTCGATGTCGAACGAGGAAGTTGTCTGCCGGTTTGAAGCACAGCGGAATATTGGTCAGGTGGACTGGCAGATTCGGCGAAGCTTAGCAAGTCACACTAAGCGATTGCGCCACTTCTTTGGGTCCCGGGATGTATGGAAGATGCAGTAGGCTGTCAGGTTCCCACCGTCGTACTCGTAAAAGATGGCGTACGGAAATCGCCTCACCAATGCCCGACGATACTCCTCGTGGACTTTGGCGTGGAGTTCAGGCATGCGACAAATTGCCTGTAGACAGGCGTCCACACAGCCGAGAAACTCTTCCCCCAAACCAGGCCGACGATCTTCGTACCAACAATATGCCTCATCGATGTCCTGTTGTGTTTCTGGCGCGAATATTAGTTCAGCGGCCATAGCGACTTCGAGCCCTGCGTTTTACCTCGTCCCACGAAAGCCCCGAAGCCGGATTTCTCATCAAGTTGGCCTTTCGACGAGCCAACTCCTCCTTTTGCCATTCATGCACAGGAACCTCTGACGGGGTAGCCGCCAGATCGTCCCAGAGATCTTCCACCAGTTGTAGCTTCTCTGGCGGACTCAGGTCGAATATGGAAACAGCATTTAAATTCATTGTTACCTCCTATGTAAGAGAATTGGTGTCACACGTTTTGATTAGGGCATTAAGCCGATCATACTTATCCTTGAATGTCTTCTCCTCACGTAGCCTCTTTATGCCGCATCAGGTTCCTCTTGGTGCCTCTTGCTTAGCCGCCTCATCATTTTCCTCCGGCAAATCCTTGAACTCTTCAATCTCCTTTATAAGTTTGTTTTGAATCCCGACGACACCCCCATATCGTTTAAACTTTATCTGATTCCCTTCCTCTCAATATCGATCAGTGGCAAACTCTCTCCCGTCTTTGAGATGAATAATAAACGAGGAAAAACAGATAGAGGGGTATATGATGAAAATGGCTACGGCGATGAGTGTCAGTAGCTTTTTCATAGGTGTTCTACCCACAGAATCCGTAAGCATTTGTAAAATAACCGAGCCCTTTTATTCCGGAAATCGTGTCACCACTGGAATTTCATGAATTTCCAGATTGAAATTTGAATGTCAAGCTGGCCGATTAACTCGAATCAACAGCCTTTCCAAGGTAGTGTATGATTTAACGGCTTGATGTATTCGATGAGCTTGTCCATCATAATCAAGATCCACGGTGCAGACAATGATACCTGCGTGTTTTGTAGACACTTGATGCAAACGCACAAAATGCTTACGATTGAGCGTCATGACAGCCCTTTCTCCTGCGCTCGCAAGACTTAAAACCTCATTGTCCGGAAATTGTTGATTACCTCTCCCTGCTTCTTGAACCGTGAGCACGTCATGTCCAAGTTGCCGCAATTTTTCTACCACAGGTAGAGGGAAATTCTCATCAGCCAAAAGGCGGCTCATTTCTTAATCTTCCTCGTTTTCAACGATCTGTTGATCGATTTCATCTCTGTGTAGCCGGTAATAACCCCAGGCATTAACTAAATCTTCAGCCCGTAGGGTCGGATAATTTCTTAGCAATTCAGCTTCGCTGGCCCCCAATTTCCGTGTTTGCACAAGCACCCATACTGGGATGCGGGTGCGCAGAATGCAGGGCTCTCCACCTGCTACCACGGGATCGCTTTCTATCCCAGGAAAAGCGCCATCGAAATCCCGCGCTATCCATCGAAGCAATTGTGCTTTTTCGCCTGCTGTCATCGAAGAAATAAGGCCCTCTGCTTCTTGTAGTGTTGGCATTGTCTTCACCTCGCAAAAAATTGATCCGTAAGTGTCATTATCTGCTCTTGATTAATCTGTAATTCCTCTTCAAGTCGCTACAATAACCCTTCTCTGATTCCCTTCCTCTCAATATCGATCAGTGGCAAACTCTCTCCCGTCTTTGAGATGAATAATAAACGAGGAAAAACAGCCCGAGGGGTATATCACGAAAACGGCCGCGGCGATTGCTGTGAGCATCATTTTCAACTGGGGGACGGAATATTCAGGATTCGATGGAACACTCAAACGGTGATTTTTGTATACCATAAACTGATGCCGAGTCCCTGAGTAGGGTCCGTCGAAGCCAAGTTCCGCAATCGTTTGATGAAAAGCCTTCGCTTACATGGCTGCCACTGACTCATAAACAGGTTCCTTATTCAAATCAAATCCATCAATAACAGGTAGTGGATGTCCTAATTTCAGGCCAACAAAAATCCAGTCCTCAAGTGTGGACTGCAACTCGTCCTCACATTCACGCAACGTCTTTCCGAAGGCGATGACTCCTTTGCATCCAGGAATTCGGCCAGAAAAGGTCCCATCCTCCAGTTTATCATATTCAGCACGAGTTAATGCCATGTCGATATAGCCGGTAAGAATTGATTTGAGCATTTTAGTAGTCCTTCAAGTTAATCTGTTAGCGCCTGAACGAACGGTAATGATCACCATGTTTATGTTCCGTATTTTTTTCAATGGTCTGATTACAATTCTAAGTGGTTGCAAAACCAAAGTCAAGCATCCGAAATCTCTCGCCCCCACCTTTTTTGCCGCCTCAGGTACCTCTTGCTTAGCCTGCTCCTGGGCAGAGGGGGACGTGTATGATTTTATGCGGTTCTCCCTTCTTTACGATGAATAACATACGATGAAAAAGAGACCGAGGGTCATATGACAAAAACATGAGCATAATGCGGGGCATTGTCAATTTATCAACTTGCCAAAGGTATTTCATAACTGACCCTGTCTATTCCATAAATCCTGCCTCATAGGAGGCTGTGCGATCCTGTGTGGGGTACAAGAGATGTAAAAATTTCCTTTACAAACGCCAGCAGGAAAGATTAGATTCCCTAAAAAAATGTACTGGGAGGTCCTTTTGGAAGTTCAAACAGCAAAAAGCAACCTGAAAAAGAAGAGTGTTTTTCGTGAATATGCCGAGGCAGCGGTCATTGCCATTATCCTGGCGCTTTTTATCCGCACGTTTGTGGTGCAGGCGTTCAAGATTCCCTCCGGCTCTATGGAACCCACCCTTTTGGTAGGTGACCATATTCTGGTCAACAAATTCCTGTACGGCGTTAAGATCCCATTCATAAACAAGACATTAATCCCGATCAGTGAGCCCAAGCGTGATGATGTGATTGTATTTATATATCCTGTGGATAAGAGGAAGGATTTCATCAAACGTGTCATAGGTCTGCCCGGTGATGAGATCGAAATCGTCAGCAACAAAATTCATATTAACGGGGATCCTTTCGATGATAAATACGGTTATTACCCGGATTTGGGAAGAAAAGCCGTGAATCCAGCAGGGAAAACCCGTTTTGGACCTGTTAAGGTGCCAAAAGACCACCTTTTTGTCATGGGGGATAACCGCAATCACAGCTACGACAGCAGATTTTGGGGATTTGTTCCCATTGACTCGGTAAAGGGAAAGGCCTTCATCATTTACTGGTCATGGCCGCACTGGAAACGGTTTCTGAACCTTATTCATTAACCTCTATGTTGCGTTAGAATTCACTCAGGTTCATAGAATTTGCTATCATTGGAGCACCTAACAAGATACCTGCTACTTTTTCAAGAAGATGAACGATAAGCTTGCAACAAAAAACAACGTTACCTGGTTTAATGGATATCTCACCCGCGATGACCGCGAAAAACTGCATGGCCACAAGGGCGCCGTGATATGGTTTACCGGGCTCTCGGCTTCGGGTAAATCCACCATCGCGCGCCACCTTGAGAAGCAACTCTATAATCTGGACTGCTCCACCTATGTGTTTGACGGCGACAATGTCAGGCATGGTCTTTGCGGTGATCTGGGGTTTTCGCTGGAAGACCGGGAAGAAAACATCCGCCGCATCGGTGAAATGGTCAATCTCTACGTTGACGCAGGGATTATCGCTATTGCTGCTTTTATCTCTCCCTACAGAAAGGATAGAGAAAGGATCCGGGATCTGGTAGGAAAGGACCGCTTCATGGAGATCTATATTGAGTGTCCGGTTGAAATCTGTGCAGCGCGTGATAAGAAAGGTATCTACGAAAAGGCAAAGGCGGGGATCATAAAGGAATTCACCGGTATCTCAGCACCTTATGAACCCCCGGACAGTCCTGATCTAATTGTTTGCTCTCACAAAGAGGATGCAAAAGAGGCGTCCCACCGGATTTTGGACCTGATAAAGAAATGGCAGATAATCAACCCATAATTCAATACCCAGTACCCAGTACCCAATACCCGCAATCCCGCTAAAGTCGGGATCTTCGACTCGGAACCTGTAACCAAAGGAGGAAGAATTATGATTAGGCAAAGCAAGAGTGTCTGGATTTTGCTATCCCTCTTATCGTTCTCATGGTTATTGACTGTATCCCCGGCGTTTTGTCAGGACAAGATAAACCTTCCGTGCGAGGTCATGGAATCATCCGATGCGCTTAAGAGTTCGTCGGGGAACCTTAATGGGGTTCGGTATATCCTTCTCCATCACGCCAACAGCGCCGACAGGGAAACACTCTCAAAATGGCTAAAGGCCTATAGTGGAACCGAGGTGAAGTTCATGTTTGAGGGTAAGGAATACAAAGGGATTCTCTGTCGTCTGGCCCACTGCTTTGGCAGAGGGTTGCTGATCTATACAGCAGATGTCAAACCCGTGAAAAGAGACATCATTGACGTTATCCTCCCGCGCACTCCCTAATCTTGGGCGAGTGCTTGAGCACCCCTATCTATATTTTTTTCTTGACAAAAGCGCTTGTTCAGAGTATGAACCTTGTTCAACCTTGAACGATTGACTCATTACCCCTAACAAACGCGCTCTTATGGAACTCTCAGAAAAAGATTATCATATCTTAGATGCCTTAGATAGCCAACAAATCACCACACAGCGAGAGTTGGCCGAACACGCCGGTGTAAGCCTTGGGCAGGTGAATTATGTCCTCAAAAGCCTCCTGGAAAGAGGGTTTGTTAAGATAGGAAATTTCCGCAGGAGTTCCAGTAAAATTAAATACGTTTACCACTTGACGCCAAAGGGCATTGAGGCCAAGGCTTCTTTAACTGGCAAATTTGTCATGTTGAAGTTGCAGGAATATCATGACGTTAGAGAGAGATTGGCAGAGAAATTAGTCGACATTTCGAAGAAGGAGCAATGCCGGGTTTTTTTCGTAGGCCCTTCAGTCGTGAGCGGACTTCTAGACTCCATAATAAGGGAGAAAAGCCTGAATATGATGCTGGTCGGTGAATGTGGAGATTTCAAGGACTTGAAAAGCTATGACCAGGAATCCTTTGATGTGGCGCTCCTTTTTGATGGAAATGGAAAAAAACTAAGGGATGCAGCGGAGGCTGATGGAATCCCGTTCAACAAGCTGTTTAGCCTCTGGTAGCCAGCACTGAACATCGTACTAAAACAATAAAAAATATCACTAAATCAATAAGTTAATCATTGTTATCAGGTGTAACCGAAGGGGCGGAGCTGTGCCTTTCACAACAAGACCTTTGCATAACCTACCAATTCTTGGCAAGGACAAATCTGATCATTAAATTAACATCATTATTGATAAATTTACTCAATGACATTTTTCGAATGATTGACAAATTTCGTCAAAGTAGTGTTTTTGCAAAGGTCCCCGCTTGCTGAATGCCTATTGAAAAAACCGTGAAATCCGCGAAATCCGTGCCAAAGAAATCCTGACCCCCAATATTCCCTTCTCGGCGTAGCCGATTGTTCATTTGGAATTTCTTCTGGAAATTTCAAATAGAACAAGAAAATCCTCAAAATCCTGATAATCCTGTCTGCCTCGTTTACCCTGTAGCTTCGGAAAATGGTACTGGGGTGCCTTCACGGTTCAATATTCAATCATCAATCCGAACGAGTCCCCCTTTACCCGCTTTTTTCTCGGTTGACTTTGAGGATATTGGTGTATATACTAAACATATATACGATGAGGAGGGATGATAAAATGGAAACAGCAAAATTATTTCAGAATGGCAGTTCTCAAGCAGTAAGGCTACCCAAGGCATTTAGAATTCCTGGTAATGAGGTGAAAATATTCAAAAACGGCAATCAGGTTGTACTTGAGCCGATAGAAACGACATGGGACTCGTTGTTCGACTCTCTCAGTGAATTTCCAGAAGACTTTATGAAAGACGGACGTAATCAGCCTGCCATGCAGAAGAGAGAGTCTTTCTAATGCACTATCTGCTTGATACCAATATTTGCATATACCTTATTAAAAAACGTCCACCGGAGGTTCTCGAGCGATTCAGGCAACATTCACCACAGGATGTTGCAATCTCGACAATTACCCTATTCGAACTTCAATATGGAGTCGAAAAAAGTCAATATCCGCAACGTTCCAAGGATGCCCTTGCCAAATTCCTTTTGCCATTGAACCTTATTAACCTGGATCGTTCCTCTGCCATAGAAGCCGCAATTATTCGTGCTCAACTTGAAAAGAAAGGAATGCCAATTGGTCCTTATGATCTCCTCATAGCAGGTTTGGCCCGATCACGAGACATGACATTGGTGACCAACAATATCAAAGAATTTGAAAGGGTTGGTAGTCTGCATCTGGAAAACTGGGTTGAATAATGGTGAAGATAGAAACGCTATAAGCACAAATAATAATCCCTAAAATACCCCACTCATTAAGCATGCCACAATTTGAAGCAGTAGTCGCCCGTCAGGGCTTGGCCTTATCCCCAAAAAAACCTTTGCGCCTTCGCGTCTTAGCTGCTTCAATAATAATCTCTGTGAACTTTGTGTGCTCTGTGAGATACTTTTTTTATCTTTTCAATCGACAATAATCAATATTCAATGCCCCCTTCCCCTCCGAAGGATTGCTCGTAATAAAAACTCAGCCCCCTGAATTTTATTGCAACAACAAGAACAGTGAAATGCGCCTGTCGAAGATGCCGCTATGCGGTGCCCCGTTGAACCGGGTACCCTATGGGTGTTCAACCGGGGTGTAATCCGCTCCAAGAAAAGATAAACCATGCCACGCCAACCAAGATTAGATGCCCGCCCGCCTCGCCTGACGGCGAAGCCGATGGCGGGCAGGCCCCCGGCCTTTTACAACATGTAATGGCCCGGGGAATAGAAAGAAGAGAAATCTTTAAAGATGACAAAGATCGCAATTCCCTCCTGAAACAACGTCCCCTATTACTATTATACTATTTCTGGGAGCTTGGAAATGTAGGTGCCCTGCGGTTTTTACTATCTATACCGTGGAAAAAGCGGGTTGAAACGGAGCCATAGCGTATAGCATTTAACTTGTCGCTCATTTCACTGGGGTGAGCTTTGAACTTTCCTGTATTTTAAGGAGGTTATATTATGGAAGAGATAGCCGAATTGAGGACTTATTTAGAACAGGGGCGATATTCAGACGCATTAACCTTGGTCGGAGAGATGGATGAGATGAGCAGAGACGACAAGATTAATAAGATTATGAGTTATGTCGAGATACTCCTGATACATTTGATCAAACAACATGCTGAAAAGCGCTCAGTACGCTCCTGGGAGATTTCAATACGGAATTCTATAAGAGCGATAGAACGTTCTAACAAACGAAGAAAGGCGGGAGGATGCTATTTGACTAAGGATGAGTTACAAGAGGCTATAGATGAAATCTATCAGACAGCTTTGGATATGGCATCACTTGAAGCGTTCGAAGGCCAATACGACGAATTAGAGCTTGCTACAAAAATTGACGAAAAACAGATTAAGAAGGAAGCCCTGAACCTGATCTTGGATGGACAGACGCCCCCCTGAACCTGGTGGTAGTCATTTCTATATGCGCCATGGCACCTATACGTTCACGGTACCAAGTAACAAAGAATTCTCAGTTCTTCAATCATCAATCTCAATGCGTTCCGGGAAAATGAGCCATGGCTTTTGCCTTGGCGGCGCCACTTATTTTGACGTTAACAT
>JACNIG010000461.1 GCA_014383215.1 Candidatus Desulfatibia vada
TTTTCGATTTATTCAAAATGGAACAATATCTGTCAAGTTAGGGGGTACAATTGATGGCCAGATATTCCTTTTATAACAACTTGTTACAGGGTTGAATTTTGCTAATTCGTAAACTCAGGCTAGCATTTGTTATCTGAAATACATTTGAAATTTGGGCTTTGACCTAATTTCAAAACAGTATGTACAGAGAACTGAGGAACCCATCTGATCTTTTAAGATCTTCTTTAGGTCTGTCTTTCAGTAACCGATCACCGATTCAGGGGTTCACAAAAAACCCGGGAATCTGTGAACGCACCCTCTGTCAAAACCCCTTACGAAGCATCCGGGCATAATAGGTGCCAGTGGTATAGAGGGCTGCGGCCGGGTTGTGACCAAGGACGCGGTCCTTTGCAACCAGTACCGTTGTAAAGGCCTCGCTGTATTTGAAGAATAGCGAGTCGTGGCCTACACAGAGCCCGACCAGGACATTAAAATCGGTTTTTTCCCGGTTAAGGATATCTGCCTGAACAACGGGGCTGCACATGGGCTCAAACTTGCCGCTTTGTATCTTTTCCTCCTCTTTGATCCCTATGGTCTCCTTGGGCGTGCCCCCGACCTTGCATATAACAGAGACAACCTCGAAACCTTGCGCTTCTAAGATCTTTGTGAGCACCCTTGCCTCCTGATGGAGACCCGCGCAAAAGGCAACTCCTAATTTCTGATATCCCATTTTCTCTGCAAATTCACAGATCTCCTGCACCCTCGGTTTGACAGGATGATATACATAGGGCCGGATATGCCTGTTTGAGTAACATTCGGATTCCTGAATCGATGCCATCCTGGCAAATTCGTGAATCTCGGGTCTTTCGTACTCTTTACCCGTCTCTTTGATGACATCCCTGTAGTTTTCAGTGGGGCAGAATTCTGGACCCTTTCCATTCTCCACACGGCAAATTCGATCCTTTAAAGAGCATTTTGCACATCCCGGACTTTCTTTATCTTTCATAATTTCTCCTTTTCTTCTTCTCTCACAGAGCCCACAGAGTTCACAGAGGTTTCTTCATAATTATCGATAAACGACCCACTCCGTCAAGTTTTTTCCATGTGGCGGCAAACGGAGAAAACAAACGTCAGCCTGAGACCCGGTCTACTCGACGTAAATTCCCTTGACAACTCGGTCCTGAAGAAATATTTCTTTTATCATTCGGATGGAGCCCTTAGATGCAGACTTGAGCAGAATAGATGGTAAGAAAGGAGACAACATGGAAGAAAATCTGGAAAACATATTAGAATGCTACGATGGCAAAAGCATCGAATTGATTCCGATTTTGCAGGAAGTTCAACATAAATTCGGTTACCTTCCAGAGCCGGAGATGCGCGAGGTCGCCAAATTTACCGGCCTGCCTGAAAGCCGCGTCTATGGGGTGGCAACATTTTATGAGCAATTCAAATTAACCCCTCAGGGCAGAAACAAGGTGACCGTTTGCAGGGGGACGGCCTGCCATGTTCGTGGCGCCAGGCGAATTCTTGAAGAATTTGAAGAAAAGTTAAATATAAAGGAAGGGGAAACGTCTGAAGATTTGGAATATACATTAGGAACTGCTGCTTGCATCGGGTGTTGTGCGTTAGCGCCGTGCGTGATGATCAATGATACGGTAGAGGCCAAATTGACCCCGAAAAAGGTGGCGGAGTATTTTACCAAGGAGACAGCCGATGAAATTTAACGAGATCAAGAAGCAGGCAGACGATGAATGGAATCAATTGCAACAAAGCAAAGAACCCAAGCTTTTCATTGGAGCTGCTACCTGTGGTCGCTCTGCAGGCGCTTTAGAGGTCAAGAAGACATTTCAAGATGAATTTGAAAAAAGAGGGATCAGTGCGAATATCATCGAGGTGGGCTGCCTTGGTCCATGTTGGGCCGAACCGCTTATCAGTATTGTGAAACCCGGCGGCCCGAATATTTTCTACAAAAACGTTACCAGCAAACGGGCGACTGAACTGGTTGAAAAATTCATTGTTACGGATGACCCATTGCCTGAATATGCGTTAGGACTTGTTGGGGATAAAGGGGATTACGCCATTCCTTTGCTGTGGGATATACCTAATTTCAAGTCCCAGGAAAGAGTACTTTTTCGCAACTTCGGATTTATCGATCCAACCAATATAAACCATTACATCGCCAATGACGGCTATAGCGGCCTGGATAAGGTTTTATCCATGAAACCGACCGAGGTGATCGAGGAGATAAAAATATCCGGCTTGCGCGGAAGAGGCGGTGGCGGATTTCCCACCGGGCGCAAATGGGAGGCTGGGCTGCAGGCCGAGGAAAATGAAAAATACGTCGTCTGCAACGCCGATGAAGGCGACCCCGGCGCATTTATGGACCGCTCCGTGTTGGAAGGCGAGCCCCATTCTGTTCTGGAAGGAATGATTATCGCCGGCTACACCATCGGGGCACAAAAGGGGTATATTTATGTGCGAGCCGAATACCCTCTCGCCGTTAAACGTCTTCAGGGCGCCATCCAACAGGCCACTGATATGGGATTTCTTGGCGAGAACATCATGGGCAGCGGATTCAGTTTTGAAATTTTTATTTTTCAGGGTGCCGGTGCCTTTGTCTGCGGAGAATCAACCGCCCTGACCTTGTCCATCGAAGGCAAAAGGGGTATGCCTAAGGCAGCTCCGAGGCCCCGCACAACGGAGGTCGGTCTTTTTGATAAGCCCACCCTGTTGAACAACGTGAAAACCTTTTCGTATATCCCCCAGATCATCAATCGAGGAGGCGCGTGGCTGTCTGGCATGGGTACCAAAGAGAGCAGGGGAACAGCGGTCTTTGCTCTGACAGGCATGGTGAACAATTGCGGCTTGATTGAGGTTCCCATGGGGCTCACAATCCGGGAGATCATCTATGATATCGGTGGCGGCATTTCCAATGATAAAAAGTTCAAGGCTGTCCAGACCGGTGGACCTTCGGGTGGCTGTTTGCCGGCCAAATTCCTGGATACGCCTGTGGATTACGATTCGCTGAAAGCCGCCGGTTCCATGATGGGCTCCGGCGGCATGGTGGTTATGGATGAAAGCACCTGCATGGTGGACATCGCCCGCTATTTTCTTGACTTCACCCAAAAGGAATCGTGCGGCCAATGTACACTCTGCAAACTCGGCACAAAACAGATGCTGAATCTTCTCGAGGAGATTACTGAAGGAAAAGGCCAACCCGGAGACATCGACTTACTGTTGGAGATCGGCGAAGCGGTGAACTCCGGCTCGCTTTGCGGTCTGGGACAGAGCGCGGCGAATCCTGTGTTGACCACTATTAAATATTTCCGAGAAGAATATGAGGCCCATATCAACGAGAAACGTTGCCCTGCCCTGGCATGCAAAGCGCTCATTTCATACCGTATCGATGCTGAAAAATGCAAGGGTTGCATGATCTGCGCCAAGGCCTGTCCGGTTGATGCCATTACCGGAGAAAAGAAAGAGGTGCACGTGCTTGACCAATCCAAATGTATCCGATGCGGTATGTGTTTGGAAAAATGCCCGAAGAAATTTCGCGCAGTGGAATGCGTCCCGGGACGTTTAAATGAAGGAGGTAAATAGTGGCGGACAAAATCGAACTCACAATAAACGACCAGTCGGTTATGGCCGACAAAGGCATGACCATATTAGAAGCGGCGCTCAGGAAAGGAATTTACATTCCGCATTTGTGCCATCATAGTGAATTGGAGCCGGTGGGCGCCTGTCGGCTTTGTCAGGTGGAAATCGACGGTAAGTGGAAAAAAACGGTGATTGCCTGCAAAACCCAGGTCAAGGACGGAATGATTGTCCGAACCGAAACCCCTGAAATCAATGAAATGCGGCAGATAGCAGTTGAACTGCTGATTGCCGACCACGATACAGACTGTCTTGCTTGTGCCCAGGACACCAGATGCGCGTTGCAGCGTGTGGCCGATCATGTGGGTATAAATAAAAAGCGGCTGCAACGGCTGAAACACCGGGAAGAAAAATTGCCCATTGATGACTCCAACCCGTTTTTTAGCTTTGACCCCAACCGTTGCGTGCTATGCGGTATATGTGTGCGCACCTGCGACGAGCTTCAAAAGGTTCAGGCCATTGATTATGCCTATCGGGGACTGGGGACAAAAATCGCCGGTTTTGGAGATAAGCCGCGAATAGAATCCAGTTGTGAATCATGTGGTGAGTGCATAGTCAGGTGCCCGGTGGGTGCGTTGACCGAAAAAGACTACCTGAAGCCGACACACCAGGTAAAGACCGTTTGCACTTTTTGCGGCTGCGGCTGCGGCCTGTTGCTGGGCGTACGCGACAATCGGATCGTCAGTGCAAAGGGGGATCTGAACAACCCCGCCAGCAAAGGCAGGCTTTGTGTCAAGGGCCGATTCGGTTTCAGGTTCGTCAATCACCCCGATCGCCTGAAGGCCCCGCTTGTAAGACGCAACGGTGAGTTTGTTGAGGTAGAATGGGAGGAGGCCCTGGACATACTGACAGAAAAATTCTCACAATACAATGGAAACAGTTTTGCTGCCATAGCCTCTGCCAAATGTACAAATGAGGAAAACTATCTTCTTCAGAAGTTCACAAGAGCCGTAATGGGAACCAACAATATCGATCATTGCGCACGTCTCTGACATGCTCCCACTGTGGCCGGTCTGGCCACCTCAATGGGGAGTGGAGCCATGACAAACTCCATCAGCGAACTTGGCGGCGCTTCTGCAATTCTCGCTATCGGCACCAACACCACCTCAGCACATCCCATCGTCGGGCAACAGGTAAGGGACGCCGTTCGAAACGGCTCAAAACTCATTGTTGCCAATCCTAAAGAGATTGAGCTGTGCCGTATTGCCGATCATTTCTTGCAGCATAAACCCGGAACAGATGTGTCGTTGCTTATGGGGATGATGCGGGTGATCTATGAAGAAGGGCTCTACGATAAATCCTTTATTGAAAGTCGCTGTGAGAATTTTGAAGCTTTTGTGGAATCCCTGTCTGATTTCGATTTGGATTTTGTAGAAAAGATTACCGGTGTACCCCGGGAAAAACTTGTTGATGCCGCCCGGTGCTATGCTTCCGAAAAACCGGCCTCCATCATTTACTGTATGGGTATTACCCAGCATGTGCAGGGCACTGACAATGTGCTGGCCACCGCCAACCTGGCAATGCTTACCGGCAATATAGGCAAACCATCCTCGGGCGTTAACCCCCTTAGGGGACAAAGTAATGTTCAGGGAGCATGCGACATGGGGTGCCTGCCCAATGTCTATCCAGGATACCAGTCGGTAAGCCTCCCCGAGAACAAAACCAAATTTGAGTCGGCCTGGGATTGTGAATTAAGTGACTCACCAGGGTTGACACACACCGAAATATTCGACGCCGTCCATTCGGGCAAGATCAATGCGCTCTACCTAATAGGTGAAAACCCGTTTCTGAGTGAAGCCAACGCCAACCATGCCGTAGAAGCCATGAAAAGAGCTGATTTTCTGGTGGTGCAAGATATTTTTCTAACGGAAACCGCAGAATTGGCCCATGTCGTTCTGCCAGCAGCGAGTTTTGCCGAAAAGGACGGTACGTTTACAAACACCGAACGCAGGGTCCAACGGTTGCGTAAGGTCATTGAGCCTGTAGGCGGTGCTAAACCGGACTGGTGGATCACATGCCAGATCGCCAAACGTATAAATGGCAAGGGATTTGATTTTTCAAACCCCATGGAGGTGATGGAAGAGATATCTTCACTTGTTCCCGCTTACACTGGCATTTCCTATGAACGATTGGAACGCGGCGGCCTGCAATGGCCCTGCCCATCCAAAGAGCATCCCGGGACACAGATTCTACACACCGAGAGCTTTGTCAGAGGAAAGGGGAAGTTTATGCCTCTGACCTATCGGAAGTCTGCCGAAGAACCGGATGAGGAGTATCCCCTGCTCCTGACGACCGATCGCAGTTTGTATCATTTTCACGGCACCATGACACGCAGGGTATACGGCCTCAATGTCTTGGAAAAAGAAGAGCTGTTGAAGATTCACCCGGAGGATGCTTCCCGTTTGGGGATAGAAGACGGTCAGATGGTGAAGGTGGAATCTCGCCGAGGAGAGGTGGAGGTAAAGGTCAAAGTTACGGACATTTGCCCTTCGGGTACGGTGTCAATGACTTTTCATTTTGCCGAAACCCCCACCAATGTGCTGACGTGCTGCGAGTTGGATCCTGTGGCAAAAACGCCTGCAACAAAGGTCTGTGCAGTTCGAATCAAGAGACTGGGAAAGTAAGGGCTCCAGTTCATAAATTCGGTGACGTGTTTCTTAGGCGCAAACTCAAAGCCAAATTTTTTAAAGCGCTAAGATAGACCATTATTTTTTATAGTGGGACAGGTCGTGCAATCGCTGACTGAATTTCGACAGCCTTTCCCTAGCCTGGCTACGGTCTTCTTCTGATTTTTCCTCACCCGCCAAGACATCTTCATTTACAACACGAATGGCATTCTTGAAGCTGAGTCGGGAGACTGCTTCCAAGTGCTCTATGACGCCTAATTTATGGAATCTTAGCCCTAAATAATTCATATTCTTTAAAAGGTCTGATTGCTTCTTACCCCCTTTTTCCTTAGCAATGATTGACCGCGTGGCTATCCAGTAGGATTCGAGAAATGTCTTTATTAAGGCCGCCCAGGTGGGTAGCTTATCAAAGCCAAGTTTTGTAAGACGGTACCCGGCATCGGCATGGTCCCAGGTTATATATAATACATCTGTGAAATAGGCGGTAACGTCGTCGATCTCTTCCTGCGAGGTGGTCTCTGCATCATAAATAAACTCATACCTGAAAAGTTTCTTGACAAAATCATAGTCCTTCAGGATATCTTCACCGGTCTTTATCTCCTCCTTTCCGGTCAGCAGGGAGAGGGCAACAAAGGCATGCGATACAAAGCAATGAATAATGTTGTTCTTGTAATATTCCAGTTCACGCTTTTTTTCTTCATCCACATAATAAAAAGGTTCTGTCCCTTCTGCATCTTCTAATGATTTTACGACATTGCTCTTGATGAGGACATCTAAGCTCTTCTCCATTGCCAGATCACATCGTTCGAGAGATGTGGCAGTAGGTAACCGGTACTTCTCAAGGAAAGCCAAGAGTGTCTCCGCCGTATCAGTCAATTCGGAAAGGTTAAAACCTCGGCGATGCTTGGTCAAAATGGCAGTTGCTAAAAGCGCCATAGGCGTTACCAGGCTCACCCGGTTGATGGAACGGATCAGATCAAAGGCCAGAAGCTTCTGTGTCCCGCTCGACGATTCTTCGTTTTGGGCCAGGTACTCCTTTAACAAAAGAGGTTGGCCGAACCGGATGTATATCTTTCCATATTTTTTCTTAAAAAACCGCCTGGTACCGACAACCTGCCGGATGCTCTCCTTTTCTTTTTCTCCCCCACCGAGTTCCTTGAGGTATGCCCGTCCTTCTAAGACCCGGTCATAAGTAATGGAAGCGGGGACAAACACGAGGTCATCACAATACCCCTCTCTGAAGGCCTGAACTAAGATAGAGAGAAATCCAATTTTCGGGAGGACCAGTTTGCCGCTCCTGCTTCTTCCCCCTTCGATGTAGAATTCCAACGGGTGCCTTTCTTCTAAGAGGGCCTTCATATATCTGACAAAAACTGCTGCATAAAGAGTAGCCCCTTTGAAAGTCCGGCGGATAAAAAATGCACCTGATTTTCTGAAAAAAGGTCCGATCGGCCAAAAGTCAAGATTCTTGCCCGCGGCAATTCTGGGGATATGCATGTGGTGCTGGTATAGTATATGGTTGAGAACAAGATAGTCGATATGGCTCTTATGGGAAGGAACATATACCACAGGGCCTTTTCTGGCACATTCCCTCACCTTTGCCAGCTCATCCAATTTTACGTCAATCCCCTGAAACAGCTTTTTCCAGAGCCAGGTTAACACGACGCTGGAAAATTGGACATAGGCGATATTATAATCCGCTGCAATTTCGTCAAAGTATTTAGAAGCCTCTTTCCTGACCTGCTTCAGCTTGATATTGTTCCTTGACGATCTGTTTTCAATAGTCTGGATAACGGCTGGATCTTTAAGCACTTTTTCCTTGAATTGCTGCCTCGATTTAATAACAGGCCCTAAGATAACCCTTTTTTGCTGGTCTATGCTTTCAAGGAGCATATGCCTTAGCTCCATGGCCATATCTTCCAAAGACCGCACATTATCCTGGCCTGCCAGATAACTCTTCAAATTGAGGGGTGTTCCAAAATCAATGAAGGCGCGACGATTGTGCCTGAAAAAGAGAATGATCTTCCTGAGGACTCCAGGTTTGTCTTTGAATCCAAAAAATATGTCAAACAGACTCGGATGGTCCTTCTCAGGGGTCTTCTTGTAAAGGACAAGCTGGGGGATAAGATAGATAGGTCGCTCCATCTTTTTCTGTGTTTCGAGGAGGAGTTGAATAGGGTCCTTTTTGGCATAGATATAGCGTCCGGTAAACCCCTTGGGATCTACAAGACATACAAGAGAGGACGTTCCCTGCTCAAGGGCCTCTTCATAAAAGCCGGTGCTATAAGGATCTGGCAGCCTGTGGTGCTTCAAGAAGAAGGCTATATTAAATTTAAGAATTTTGAAAAGCTGTCCCAGGGGTAACACCAGTGACATGTTCAGGTCAAAAGCGATTTTGGGATAGGGAAGACGGCTCCTTCGGAAACGGTAATGATACAGAAGATAATCTAAGTGCCCTCTATATTTGATGGCATAGACCACTGTTCCTTCACGGTGCATCCGTTTGAGAGTCTCGCTCATATTTTCATTAAAATGCACACGCTTGAAGAGCCTGTAGAGCAGCCAGTTCAAAAAAATGCGAGGCTTATGATCGAGTATAAATGGATAAAAGGATTCTTTTTCAGGCATAACGGTATTCCTTGGGTAGTTTATCTCTATCTGTTTATGAGATCTTACATCCACAAGCCAATTCTGGCAAGTAACAAATCATCAGGCGTTAAACGATAATGACAATTCTCAGTTCATTCTCTTTCATTTACTCTCTGGTAATCACTGCGAAGAGGAACTCTTGTTGACAAAAGCAATTGTTATGGTTAAGAATAGATGTAAGATCCATTGTGTATCTGTTTTGTTTGATAAATCAGGGGGGGGGGAATTATGTATACACCCATGACCATATCCGGATTAACCGTAGATCCAATAACAAACAGTCCCATCGTAATCCTCAAGGAAGTCGACGGCGACGGAACATTACCCATATGGATAGGATTGCTGGAGGCCACTGCCATTGCCAGTGAGCTTGAAGGCGTTAGATTTTCCAGGCCGATGACCCATGATTTGCTAAAGAATATGATGGATATGATCAATATCGAGGTCAGCAAAGTCGAGGTTTGCGATCTCAGGGACAACACCTATTATGCCCTTATTCATTTCAAATTCGACGGCAAGGAAATGGCGATTGACGCCAGACCAAGCGATGCGATCGCACTTTCTCTCAGGCTGAAAACTCCTATTTTTGTGGCCAAGGAGGTAATCAACAAGTCCAGCCAGATAGACCTGAAGGCGGAACCTCAGGACAAATCAGAGAAAGGTAAGAAGTGGCAGGAGATTTTAGAGAGCCTCAATCAGGAAGATTTTGGAAAATATAAGATGTAGCTTTGATGAGTCCGCAAAAAGTCCTTTTTACGGGCAATTGCGAATTCAGGGAGTAAGGAATTTAGGAATTAAAAATGAATATCGCATTAAATTCTTCTATTCCTGAAGTCGCAAGTCCTTAATTTCTTTTCCGAATTCGCAAATCATCGAGATAGAACCTCATCCAACCAATCATCCATTCATTCGAATCTACATATAAGATTGAATTTTTCGGCGGTCTAAGTTGATAATCCGGTCCCGCAATTCGCGGGATTCGACCGAGCACAGGCTGCAGACCATGAACAGAATCAAAAAAAGACAGCTTTTCAACCTCTTAGGAGGAGGAGTTATCCTCTTGTGGTTGGTTATGATAGGCCTGTTGATCAAGAAGAATTACTTTAAACATAATACTCAACACTCTGACATTACACCTGTAAACATATCTACGATTAGAAATGTCCAGGACGAATGGATCGAAATCTATCTCAAGGACCAAAAGATCGGCTACTCAACAACCAGAATAAGTCCCTTGGGGAAAAACTACCTCATATATGAAGAAATTGTACTAAACTTCAATCTCATGGGCCAGGCAACCCTGATGCGCACCTCCACACGTTCTATTGTGGACCAGGGGTTTTTGTTGAAAAGTTTTATGCTCCGGATCGATTCCGGGGTTGTCAACTTCCGGGTCTCGGGCAAAGTTGAGGGCCAGAGCATGCTGATAGAGGTTGGAGAGGGGGAGAGAAAAAAGACCCACACTATAAGCCTTTCTGGCCCACCTGTGATAGGTTCGGGGATATCGCAGTTTTTTAGAGGCCGTCCATTGGAGATAGGAGAATCATTCAAATTTTTCTTATTTGATCCTTCAACCATGGCGCAAAAGGCAGTGGTTATAAGGGTTGCTGCAAAAGAGCCTCTCGTCATAAATCGCCTGAAGTACAGAACATATCGGCTGGAAACGGAGATGTGGGGCCAGAAGCTGATATTCTGGCTTAATAAAAATGGAGAGGTGTTGAAGGAGAAGGGATTTATGGGGCTTACCCTAATCAGGGCCAACGCTGCAACCGCCCCCCGGAATCTTGAGGAGGGAAAGACCTATGATTTTTACGAAATGGCCTCCATTGATGTAAAACAAAAATTGACAGACGCTGATAAGTTGACATCCCTGAAACTCGAAGTTAAAGGCCTACGAGATACCCATTTTGATCTTGACGTCCTGAACCGGGGTAGACAGCGTTTCCGGGACGGAATTCTAAAGATCAACACGGAGAAGAGATCGCTGAAAGCCGCATACAGTTTGCCTTTCCTCGATCCATCAGAAGAGATGAAACCTTATCTCAAAGCTGAATTCAACATTCAGAGTGATGACAAGGGAATAATGGAAAAGGCCCGGGAGATTGCTGGAAATCAAAAAGATCCTGCTGCCGTGGCCGGAAAACTGATGGCGTGGGTTTATAATAACGTGGAAAAAAAACCTGTACTTAATGTGCCGAGCGCCGTGGAAGTTTTGAAGACAAGAGTAGGGGACTGTAACGAGCATGCCGTGCTGCTTACGGCCCTATTGCGGGCCTCCAAAATACCTGCCCGTGAATGCGTTGGCCTTGTTTATGCCAATGGTAGGTTTTTTTATCATGCGTGGACAGAGGCCTATCTCGGCAGATGGATATCCATGGATGCAACCCTCAACCAGATGCCGACCGACGCGACCCATATTAAGCTGGTACACGGGGGCTTGGAAAAACAGGCGGATATCATTGCACTCATAGGTAAACTCAAACTGAAAATACTGGATTATGGATATGATCAAGTTAATTAATTTGACTAAATTTTATAGGGGCCTCCGGGCCGTTGATCAGATCAATTTAGAGATAAGAAAAGGGGTATGCTTCGGATTTTTGGGACCGAATGGCGCTGGAAAGACCACAACCATCAAGATGATAGCCGGGGTCCTTAAACCCACCAAAGGGCAAATCATAATCGATGGTCATGATCTTGCAAAGGACCCCTCCGCTGCTAAACAATGTGTCGGGTTCATCCCTGATAGACCCTTCATGTATGAAAAGTTAACAGGCCTGGAATTCCTTTATTTTGTGGCAGATCTCTATAGCCTTGATTCTACACCCATGTTGAGCCGGAGAATCGGGGATCTATTGGAGCTTTTCGAGCTGAGACACTGGGAAGAAGAGTTGATCGAAAGCTATTCCCACGGTATGAAACAGCGTCTGATAATGTGCGCGGCCCTGGTTCACCAGCCAAAGGTCCTTATTGTGGATGAGCCGATGGTAGGACTGGATCCCAAGGGGGCAAGACTTGTCAAGAATATATTCAGGGAACAGGCTGAAAAAGGGACAACCCTCTTTATGTCAACGCATTCCTTAGAGGTTGCCGAAGAGGTATGTGACGAGATCGCCATTATTCAGAAAGGCAGAATTATCGTCCGTGGTACGGCAGGGGAGTTGAGAGAACAGGCAGGGATGGGCGGTAAATTAGAAGATGTATTTCTGCGGCTGACACAAGAGAGGTAATAGATGCAGGATCTTTTTCTCCTTATCAGACCCAGACTTCTCGGTTTCAGGAACCAGCTGATCCGTTCCGGGAGTCCGGGGAAAAAACGGGTATGGATAATGGGCGGGTTGGGTCTCGCCTTTTGCGGAGGGATGTTTGTCCTTTCGTCTCGTGTCCTGATCTACTTCCAGTCTGTTGAGATGATCGGCAATCTTTTGGCGCAACAGCTACTCTCAATGGTGCTGCTCACCTTTTTTTCGATGCTTATTTTCAGTAATATCATCACCGCACTCTCCAATCTCTACCTCTCAAAAGATCTCGAGTTTTGCCATTCAACCCCTGTTTCTGTTGAGGAGCTTTTCATATCCAGGTCTTTTTATACCTTTATAGACAGCTCGTGGATGGTCATCATCTTTGCGCTGCCGATTTTTTTGTCCTACGGATATGTGTACGGACCGGGTCCTGGGTTTTATATATCTCTCATTCACATGAATGTGGCAATGGCGATTATTGCATCATGCATAGGCATCTTTTTTACAATGGTTCTTGTTCATATCTTTCCTGCGCAGCGGACAAAGGACATTATACTTCTCCTGACAATATTTATGGTTGTGGCGCTCTATCTCCTCTTTCGATTTCTCAGACCGGAGAGGCTGGTCAACCCTGAGGCCTTTTTCAGCGTCGCCCAATACGTAAGCGCCCTGAAGGTGCCTGACTCCCCTTTTCTACCAACCCACTGGGTCACTGAGACACTCTGGGCCAATCTAAATGTATCTGAGGGGCGTCCCTCTGAAAGCGGGATTGAAATCCTTCTTACATGGGCTACCGCCGCGTCGGCAGTGGTTATAAATGTCTGGATCGCCCACTTCATCTATTTTGACGGATTTTCCAAATCTCAGGAGGCCAAGAAAAGACGCGCAGGGGGAAAGAGGCTCCTTGATCTGATGATCATGTCTGTCTCAAAGCCCTTTGGGAAGGATCTGTCTGCAATTATCAGCAAAGACATCCGGGTATTTTTCAGGGATAATACCCAGTGGTCTCAATTGCTGTTGTTAGCGGCCCTCATAGTAGTTTACCTATACAATTTTAGTGTATTGCCTTTAGATAAGAGCCCTATTCGTTTGGATTTCCTCCAAAATGAATTAGCCTTCCTTAATATGGGGTTGGCCGGGTTTGTCCTTTCTGCCCTTTGCGCCCGTTTTGTTTTTACAGCAGTGAGCGCTGAGGGCGAGGCATACTGGATCATTCGTTCATCTCCCCTGAAGATCAAGAGATACCTGTGGGGAAAATTTATCTTCTTCCTTTTTCCCATATTCATCCTCGCTGAAGTTCTGATTGTAGCTACCAATTACCTCCTCGAAGTGACCCTGTTCATGATGATTCTGTCTTCTATAACCATCGGCTTTATGACTTTCGGAATCGTGGCATTAGGAATCGGATTCGGCGCAATTTATCCGAAATTCAAGCATGAGAATATCGGACAGGT
>JACNIG010000121.1 GCA_014383215.1 Candidatus Desulfatibia vada
CAAATCGTTCGACCATAGACGCACAGGATATGGGGGAGGCCATGATTCCGATCTCTCGTTCCGGGGATGACGGTCTCCTTGACAGGTCCATCAAAGATGGCGTCAACCTACCGGAATTGGTAGAAAAATTGGCTCGTCACTACCTGAACAAAGCCATGGATGAAGCCCATGGCAACAAGACAAAGGCTGCCGAGCTGGTGGGCCTGCCAAGCTATCAGACCTTTTCAAACTGGATGAAAAAATATCGGTTAACGTGAAAAGTGGCACGGAGATTGCTATAGATCTCATGCAAAAGGGGAACATTGATGTCACGAAACGAACGTACAACCTGCAAAGAACTGATCGAACCAGCCCTCACAAATGTTGGGTGGGACTGGGATGAGCAGCTGCGTATCGGTAGGGGTCGTGTCAATCTCACAGGTGATTCTCCTGAATCGATGTATGACGAGACGCAGGAGATCGTCGCTGATTATCTCCTGCGTTACCGCGGCATACCCCTGGCCATCCTTGAAGCCAAAGCCGAATCCGAGAGCGCTGCTGATGGTATGCAGCAAGCCTCACGCTATGCCCAACGTTTGCTTATTCGTTTCTCTATTGCTTCCAACGGTAAGGACTGGATCCTCACGGACAACGATACCGGCAAATTTGAAACCCTTTCCTCAACGCCATCGCCCGAGGACATCGTTGCCCGGCTTGGGGTTACCATCGACTGGGATCGATGGGAAGAAGCCTTCGCGGCGGGATACCATGTCGATCAAATCACACATAAAAAGGTCCGTCCCTACCAGGAAATGGCCATCTCAAAAACGCTTTGGCAATTTGCACAGGGAATCTCCCGCGTGTTGCTGCTCATGGCCACCGGCACCGGTAAAACCTTTGCGGTGTTTCAGCTTGTCTGGAAGCTGATGAACGGCAATGCGCTCAAGCGACAGCATGTGTTGTTCCTCACCGATCGTAACAGTCTCAAGGATCAGGCCTATCGCGCTTTTGCCGCCTTCACTGCGGACGAACGATTGACCATTGACAAAGGTACCGTGGCCAAGGGGCAGCACCTGGTCGGTAAAGTGTTCTTCGCCAATTACCAGACTCTCGACGAAGAACTGAACGGCAAAAAGGTCTACGAGCACTACGACCCGGACTTTTTCGATCTCCTTGTGGTCGATGAGTGCCATCGCTCCGGATTCGGGGACTGGTTTGGTGTACTTGAGCATTTTGAGTCTGCGCTGCAACTCGGTCTTACCGCCACCCCGCGCGAGCTTGAAGAAAGTGCACGAGCGCTGACGGACGAGGAGAAACGCCGCGATACGTATCATTACTTCGGCGAGCCGATCTACACTTACAGCCTCAGGCAGGCCATTGAGGACGGCTATCTCGTGCCGTATCTGCTGGAGGAACGGATCACCAATCTTGACGAGAGCGGGTACACGAGCCCTGATGGGACGCATTACACGACTTCAAATTTCGAGCGTGATATCCGCATGCCGGATCGCACCCGAGCCATCGCAGAGGATCTGTGGGATATCTTGGGCAAGTATGGATTGCGCGATGAGAAGACCATCGTTTTCTGTGTGGACGACACACATGCGGCTTTCATGGCCCAGGAGTTGCGACGTCTTGCCGGCGATAACGATTACGCTGCCCGAATCACTCGTGCCGAGCGCAACAGCCACCAACTGGAGCGGAATTTTGCCATTGTCGGCCCCAGCAAACCGCGCCTTGCCGTGACTGTAGACCTGTTAACGACCGGGTATGATGCCCCTGACGTCAGAAACATTGTTTTTGTTCGGCCCTTGCGCAGCGCGATTCTCTACAAACAGATGAAGGGGCGAGGCACGCGCCTCTGTGAGGATATCAACAAGCGCTACTTTACACTATTTGACTACTCCGGTGCGAGCCAACTCGAAGACGCCGAGTTCGACGGGCATCCCGCTAATCGGCAGAAAGGAGCGCAATCCAAGACCAAGTCCAAGAAAAAGGCGGGCGAAGACGCCATGCCCAAACCGGTCGGCGAAGGCGTTTCCGTAATTATCTCGGCCACCAATCGTTACGTTTGTCTGGCTGATGGACGTAAAATACCATTTGAGGAATACACCGAGCAGTCCCGCGAACTCATCCTCAACGTTTCCACCGAGAGTCTCGATGAGCTTCTGGCCATATGGATAGACAAGAAGAGCCGCAAAGAACTGCGTGAGGAGTTGCGAGACCACGATATCTATCCCGCTGCTTTCAAACATTACCTCGATCTGCCGCACACCGATGACGTAGACATCCTCGCCAAGGTTGGTTTTCAGTTGGTCCGCGTACCCACGCGCCCTCAGCGGGTGGACCGATTCTGGCAGGATGAAACACCGTGGTTACTCTCAAAGTTGGGGTTTGCTTCCCAACAAAAGGCTACGGTCATTCCTTTCCCAACTCCAGAACCCTATACATTTGAGGAGGATGTGCCTTTCCTGAAAGCTGCTGAAGGAGAGGGCCGATTTCAGGATCAGGATTCCCTAAGGTTACATTTCTGGCAAACCGGACTGGACCACTATGCGCTATTCGGCATCGATGATCTGGAACAAGCCCGCACCTATGGCGCCCCGCAGTTCGTCGAACAGTTCGGCAGCTTCCAGACACTGACACGGAGTTACGGCGGTGCGCAAAACCTCAAGGCGGATCTTGAGGAGGTAAAACAGCACCTCTATGTGTCGATGACAGCTAATTAAAACCTAATATTTTTTTAGGAGGGATTTTCAATGGGAACCAAAAAAGTAAAATTCAACAAGACTGATCTCAACCAACTGCCCAAAAACAAACCTGTCCTGTACAAGATTGAAACCGACGGCGGCAATTTAAATTATGTCGGAACAGCCAAACGCGGCCGGGTTCAGGAACGCCTTGCCGAACACATCGGCGAGATCCCGGGCGCGACGGTTCGTATCGAACAGTTTGATTCTATCGACAAGGCTCGGGAAAAAGAAACCCGGATCATCAAACTCAGCCAACCTAAATACAATGAGAAAGGGAAGTAGGGTTTGGTGCTTCAACGGTGGACTTGAACGAGAAGAAGCTTATTAAATGGTAAAGCACTCAGGAGTGAATCAAATCAATGCGTAACAATAATGACCACCGCAGGCAGGAAGTCCAACAGATCGTCAAGAACGCTTGTGACCAACTCAACCAGGAAGGTGTGGATGCCCGTAACTATGTCGAGCAGCTGGCCTGGCTGTTCTTCCTCAAAGCCTTCGACGAAGCTGAAACGCGAAAAGAAGAGGAAGCCGCTTTCGACGATACACCTTACGAGCGTCGCTTGTCCGGTGCATATGCCTGGTCAAGTTGGGCCAAAGACACCGATCATCCGGACCGGATGCTGAAATTCGTGCAGGGTAAGCTCTGGACCAGGCTCACCAGTCCCGACCCTAAAAAGGGACTGGGTGATGACCTGCTGGCGCAACGTTTTCGTCGCATCTTCGATAACGTGCGCAATTACTGCCGCCGGGGGGCGTCCTTTGCAAAGGTAGTTCAACAGGTCGACAAACTGCATTTTTCCAGTGAGACCGATGTCATCGTACTCTCGGAGATTTACGAAGACCTTCTGAATCGCGTGGCCGCCGACTCAGCCGGATACGCCGGCGAGTTCTACACCCAGCGCCATATCATCCGCGCCATGGTCGAGGTTGTTAAACCCAAGACGGGCGAACGCATTTACGACCCGTGTTTCGGCACGGCCGGTTTTCTGGCCGAAGCCGCCGACCATATCCGTGACAACGCCAATCTTAGCGGCAAGCAGCTTGATAACCTGCAGCGTCACACGCTTTACGGCATTGAAAACAAGCCGCTTACCTACCTGTTGGGGACCATGAATATGATCCTGCACGGGATCGAAGGGGCGAATCTGGAACTGGCCAACACGCTTGAAATTCACAGCCAAAACGTGGGTGAAAAGGCCAGGTACGATGTGATCCTGTCCAATCCTCCCTATGGCGGGAAGATGGCCCAGTCAATGCAGAATAATTTTCGTGTAAAATCCGCTGCCACCGAGTGCCTGTTCGTGCAGCACATCATGGCCAATCTCTCAAAGGGCGGCAGAGCCGGTGTGGTCATTCCCGAAGGCGTACTCTTTCGCGGCGGCCCGGACCAGAAAGTCCGTGTGGAGTTGCTGGAGCAGTTCAGCGTTCACACCATACTGTCGCTGCCGGCAGGCTGTTTCCTGCCTTACACCGGCGTCAAGACCAATGTCATCTTTTTCGATCGCCCGAAGACGCAGCCCAAGAGAGACAAGATGGCCACCGAACGTGTCTGGTTCTACGAACTGACCAACGAGGGCTTCGAACTGAAGCAGACGCGCAAACCTATCGACGGCAGCCAAATACCCGATTTTCTAAAAAAGTGGAAAAAGCGCACCAAGGGCGACAACGCTTGGACGCTGCCCGTGGAAGAGATCGTCGAGCGGGGTTACGACCTGTCGGCCAAAAACCCGAACCGCAAGGACGACTATAAGCACCGTCCGGCGCTGGAATTGGTGCAGTCGATCAAAGCTAAGGAAGAACGAATTATGGATTTGTTGGGTGAGTTGGAAGAGATATTGGAGAAATGAGCATGCTTCCTGAATTAGCTAATAGCTGGAAAACGCGCCCGTTGGGAGAAATGTGCGATCTCATTATGGGGCAAGCGCCTAAGGGAGACACGTATAACGAAGACGGCGCCGGCGTGATGCTTATTGCAGGGGCAGCTGATTTAGGACCTGTAACACCCAAACCCAAGAAATGGACAAGTGCACCCACCAAGCTGGGCAAGAAGGGTGACATTATCCTTTGCGTTCGTGCCACTATTGGCGATCTCAACTGGGCTGACGCAGAATATTGCTATGGACGTGGGGTTGCCGCGATCCGGGTCAACGGGGATGTTGATTCAGAGTTCGTTTGGTACTGGCTGGCAACGTGCAAAGAGCATCTGTTAAACCTTGGTCGGGGGGCCATATTTAAGCAAATATCAAAGAAGGACATTGCCGGTCTTCCAATTCCTGAGATAGACATCACCGAGCAACGCCGCATCGTCGCCCGCATCAAGGAGTGCATGGAACGGCTGGAGGAGATTGAGAATCTAAATGTTAATCAGACCAAAGCAGCAAACCAAGTTCTTAGAGCAGCTAGGAGAGAACTCCTTGGAAGTCCAATGGAACTACCTGTTGGATGGTCGGAGGTGCGTATGGATGGTTTAGCTGATGTGATATATGGAATTAGTGCTGCAATTAGCAAGAATAAGGACCCAAAGTTGGGTCCCCCAATTGTCCGCATGGCCAATATATCGATTGACGGGCAATTGGACCTTTCTGATCTGCGATATCTCCCGATCCCAAAAGGAAAGAAAACACAATTCGCTCTCAAACCTGGAGATTTACTCCTGAACTGGCGAAGTGGAAGTGCTAAGCATGTCGGAAAAACTGCGATATTTCTAGAAAGTGACCTGTATACCTGTGCAAGTTTTATTCTTCGCATTAGATCGTATCCTAGCGACAGCAACAATCGTTACCTTAGGCACGTATTGAATTTCATGCGTGCCGAAGGAGTGTTTACTGGAAAAAGCAGAATGCAGATCAATCATAAGCTTAACGCAAAGGAATTTTCGGCATTCCCAATTCGAATACCGCCAACAAAAGATGATCAAGAAGCCATCGCTGACCAGCTTGACGCGATCGAAGCATTCTCCTCACAGATTCGGTCGGAAATCGAAGGGAAAAAGAATGAAGTTCAAGAGCTTCGGGACTCTATCCTCCGCAAAGCCTTTGCAGGAGAGCTTTGATGCATCGTAGCCAATTGCCGGATAACTTCAGAAAGGAATAATGATCAAGGTGGCTGAGGAAATATCACAATCTCAGGTCTGGCCGGTGCTCGACAGCCTACGGTCCGAGTTACCCACTCGAGATATGCCCGTGGCCTTGGCCGTCTTGATCTACCTGCGTTGGGCAGACTTTCAGGAAGCCGAACTGGAGGCCATCGCGGCCTTTGACGAGGCTGATTATGAACCGGTGCTGCCCACCGGGCTGCATTGGCGGACCTGGCATGTGCTTCCTCCACAACAGCTGCAAAGATTCTTCGGAAAACAGCTTTCGCCGGCATTGGAACGGCTTAACAATTCTCGCCACAACAAGCTCGCAACGCATCTGCACCACATCGCGCCAGCGGTAAAGAAATTGGAGACCCTATCCCCCCGTTCTCTGCATGCACTTCTCCATTGGCTGGCCGAGCAGCCTTTCGAGACTCCTACCGACCGACGGGCAATGCTGGATGTTTTCGATGCTGTATTCGAAAAAACGCGTGATAAATATGCAGGTGAGTTCCGCACCCCTGGCGCGGTCGCCCGACTGATGGTTGAGTTGGCCGCGCCCATTGAAGGCGAACGAGTCTATGACCCGTGCTTCGGATCAGCGGGGCTGCTTACCGCTGCATGCCACTACGCCTTGAGAACCGGAAAGGATCGCTTCAGCCGCAGCGGCGCTCCACCCATAAGCATCTCAGGTGTCGAGTTGAATCGGGATGCCTACGTTATCGGGCTTACCAGGTTGGCACTTGCTGGAGTTGATGATCCTCAACTTGAACTGGGCAACAGCCTTGAACGTACAGGCTCAAATAATCCACAACGAGACGGATTCGATGTGGTATTGACAAATCCCCCCTGGGGTATGCGCGCAGATCCAACGGGTCTGGATCATTTCCCGGTAAAAACTACAGATGCTACCGGACTGTTCATCCAGCATGCATTATCCCAGCTCCGCCCTGAAGGTCGTGCCGTGATTGTCGTTCCGCAGGGATTTCTGTTTCGTGGTGGTCCCGAACAACGCTTGCGCCGTCATCTGCTTGAGCAACATAGGGTTGAGGCGATCATTGCCTTGCCGGAAAAAACCTTTTTACCATACACATCCATTCGCGCCAGTCTGCTTGTCCTGCGGCGAACCGGCCCGACCAAACGCATCAGAATGGCAGATACAACGCCCCTTTTCAAGAAGGGTAAAGGTAAACAACCGGCTGCTCTTCATGAAGATAAAGCCAGGGCTTTTGGACGGAACCTTTGGTCGCCTAAGGCAGACAATTACTGCTGGGACGTGGATGCTGAATCCCTGGCAGAATTCGAGTGGGACTTCACGCCCCGCAGAAGGGATCAGAGCGGGCTCATTGGTGTAATGGATGCACTACGGTCAAAAACCATCGTGAGCCCGCTCCGATCATGCTGCAGTATTGATGGCGGCCAAACCATTAAGCGGGAACACCTGTTAAGTACTCTACCAGGTTATGGGAAAGCCCCTGAGCAGCCGACTCTTTTTCCTGAAAAGAAACAAACACTTAGCCAAACTTCAATGTTTGGCAACTCAGCTATCCCGTTTCCTGAAGAAAAACAGACGCTTCGCCAAACTTCAATGTTTGACAATTCAGCTATCCCATATGTCCGAATAAAAGATGTACAGCACGGTCAGGTTACAAAAGGCTCACGATGGTTAAGTCAGGAGGCGACTGCTTATGTAAATCCAGAGACTAAACTGCGTGCGGGTGATGTGCTTGTCTCCAAGTCGGGCACCATTGGCAAAGCAGGCATTGTGCGCAATGGTGCGGTCGGTGCTATCGCTGCCAGCGGCTTTTTTATCCTACGTCCGATTCAGGAGAGCCTTGATCCTCACTTCCTTATGGCATACCTCAACAGCAACGAATGCAGGACGTGGCTTGGCGAAAGAGCACGTGGGACTTCTATCCAGCGCCTGTCAAAAAGCGTGCTTTATGAACTACCTGTGCCTCTGCCACCTCTGCAAATTCAGCATCGTGTCGCCAATGAACACCGGGAACGCGGCGTAGACATGTTGTCGTTTTTGGCTCAGCTTCTCACACAAGGTGAGAGAGATCCTATCTCTGAGTGGGTAGAGAAAAAGCTGAAGAGCTTCCCTGATAGCGCAGAGAAATTGGCCGATATAATGGACTTAACACCTTTAGACCATTTGGCGATCGAAGGTAAGTCTCTCTTTCAAGAAGCGTACAATAGGATTGATGGGGGCTTTCCGGAGACCACTCTGGAGTCCTGGATTATGATATTTTATAAGGCGATATCACCCCTTCAAGGTGTGCACGATATGCCACTTGGCGCTGGTCTGCTGAGTGTCTTGCAAGAATCCATACATGGACTCCAGCAGGCCGCGAATACTTTAGGTACGGATCTGCCAAAGGAAGTCAAAGCACGAAAATTGAGTAATACAATCAAAGAATGGGTTTCTGAAGTATGCGTAAAGATGCTTAGTGAAACCAAACTTATTCTCAGCACTGAATCTGCTGCCCTGTATGTTGGTGAAAATGTTGAGCTTGTTTTAAAGGTGAAAAATGCGAGCCACTTACCTCTCCGTGAGATTTACGTTTTTACAGAGCCTGACTGGGGAGATATTGAATGCAGCTATCTTGCCGAAGACTCTTCAGCAGAATTTAACCTGTCTGGTTTTGTCCCGAATAAGACGGGCACTTTCGCGATCAAAGCTCTTTGGCAGGCCCGAACGTTGGATGATCAATACGTTCATGGTAGTCGTGAAATCTCTTTCGAGGTACTCCCTTTGAAGAGTAAAGGTCAGGGCGGTTTTGCCGAGCTTGGTGCTAGCCCCTATGTCTGTGGTCCTGAGATACGACCAGATCGCGACGACATATTTTTTGGCCGCGAAGAACTTATTGGCCAAATTCGCCGTCAAGTAATTCGTAGCGGTAATGTTATTCTTCTTGAAGGAAATCGCCGCTCTGGTAAATCGTCAATCTTACGTCATTTGGAAGGGATCGATCCAATACCTGGTTGGCTGGGCGTCTTTTGTAGTTTCCAAGGTAGCAGTGGAAGTGAAAAATTAGCAGGAGTTTCCACCGTTGAAATATTCCGAAATATTGCAACAAATATAGCCAAAGGGCTTGTATGTATTGGTAATGAAACGCCACTTCCGAATGGCAAGGTTTTGCCGGTTGGTCAGAAACTTGGTATCAGAGCGGCCTGCAGGGGAGGTATTAGCGATAGTTCACCATTTGATGATTTTCTTGATTACATTGAAGTAGTCCTTGATGTTACGGAGAATTCCAACCTCGGCATCCTAATGATGCTCGATGAATTCGACAAACTGCAGGAAGGCATTGACAATGGTGTCACTTCACCTCAAGTTCCTGAAAACATACGTTTTCTTGTCATGAATTATCCAAGGCTTTCTGCAATCCTCACCGGCTCACGCCGCCTCAAAAGGCTGCGTGAGGAATACTGGTCTGCTCTCTTCGGCCTTGGCACACGATTTGGCGTAACATCGCTACCCTTAGAAGCGGCCAAAAAGCTGGTTACTGAGCCGGTTAAAGGACGTTTGACTTATTCCAGAGAGGCTGTCGAGAGGTGTATGTTACTTACCAACTGTCAGCCATTTTTGTTGCAAAGTCTTTGTAACCGAATTTTTGATATGGCGGCCCAACTTAAAAACCATTCAGTAACCTTGGATTTTGTCGAACAGGGTGCTGATCTATTATCCGAAGACAATTCTCATTTTTCCGATCTCTGGAGTTATGCCCGGTCAGACCGCCGCCGGTTTGTTCTCGGGCTCATCCATAAAGAAACCACCGGACCGGATCCACTGCGTTTCGGGGTTCTTCTGGAACTGCTCTCCAATAATGGCATTGAGGTAAGTGATGAAACCCTCATCTCGGATCTTGAGTTCCTGCGGGAACTGGAACTTATCGAATTGGAAGGCAAAGCAGGCAGCGGCCATTACACCTTATCTATCCCCCTCATGGGCAGATGGATTGATCGGCAACATGATTTTGTTGTATTGCAAAAGCGAGCACAAATGGAAACGGAGGAGCACGATGTCTGACAGAATTTTTCCGATTATGGGAACGACTATACCGCCAATGCTTGGCCGAGCCGGCATCATGCAGCGACTGTGGAATGATCTCACCAAGGCAACGCCAAGCCATCTCTCGGTTGTGGGACCGCGTTACTCCGGCAAGACCGTTTTAATGCACGGGCTCGCCAAACGAATGAGCCAGGATAGTTCACCTTATGGTGCGGTTATCATCTGGGATCTCGGACACCAGACTCCAGATTCAAATGAGGCTTTCCTTAAAGCCCTTTGTCGAAAGCTGGGCGAGGGACTAAAAGCCGGGGGCAACGAATACGGCGATCATCTACTGGCCGTGGAAACAGATGAATATGGTGAACTACAGGAGGTTATCGAAGCTCTTTATGACGATGACTTCAAAGTTCTGATGCTGTGGGATGGCTTTGATAAGCCGCTCAGCACCGGCAAGCTCACTCGGAACCTATGGGATCAGTTGCGTGAGCTTGCATCCAGTCCGAGTTTACGCCTGGTCACGGCTACGCGCCGGCCACTACATGAGTTGATCCGTAGCGAAGAATCCGTCACCAGTGATTTCTGGAATATTTTTGATATGACGCCGGTACGGCTGGGTATTTTCAATGAGGATGACCGTGATGACATCCTATCGACAATTTCAGGCTTAAGCTTGAAGCCTGGAGCTAAGAGCGAATTGGAGAATTGGTCGGCGGGATATCCGCCTTTTTATATAACAGTGCTCAACCGCATTATTGCAAGCGGGGCTGCTGGCGAGATCGAGAATCAGGTGGTTAATGAGGCCGCAGGGCAAGCCCTTGAAGAAATAAGCAGCATGCTGGATTTCCTCTGGAAAGACTGTCCTGAGACGGCAAAGGATCTTTACAGGCATCTGATGGAACACGAAAAATTAGCTGCTTCGGATGTTGGCAATTCAGAGTGCATGCAACTTGTAGAAAAAGGCTTCATTAAAATATCGGGCAGCAGGATATCAAAGGGATGCCGACTCCTGGAGCAGCATATCAAGAGTCTTGGAGATGATTCCGGCAGCATGGTGCGCCTTTTCGGTCCTTGGGAGGAATATCGCAGCAATATCCGCAGTCTGCTTGAACTCCGCCTTAACCAACTGACTTCGCTGGACTCAAGACTCCACAGATTTATTCAGCAGAGCATTGAAGATATCCCGGACTATCCAGAAGTTTGCCTTTCCAATATGCGCGGTATTGTGGATCGAGCTCTTGATCTGATTTGGGATGCTGAGTTGGGACCGGGAAGGACAATCCCGGCGGACTGGTTCTCGGACTGGCGGTACAACGGTGAGAAAGGTCCTGAGAGCTATTGGAACATTCAATTTCCCAAGAAACGAGGCCACCAGATCCGTCTTCTGCAACTCCTGACCGGAACAATGAACAGCGCACCAAAGGCAAATCGGGTTTCAAAGAATACCTGGGCGCTGGCAAGTGCTGCCCATGGGTTCGGTGACTTTGGCCAGCACATCGACGGGATAGAAATTCATGTCGGAGTTGCAGTTTCGGCTGTAAAAGTATGCATTGAACTTGCGGCTTGCCTTGATAGGGAATTGGAGGACTGAAAGCATGTCGGTCTCCTATATACCGGAATCGGTCAAGTTGCACCTATGGGGGAAAGCATTTGAACTTATGGCTCCTATCAACAGAGATTTAGCAAAGGATAGCGGGTCACATTAGAAATTGAAGCCATTTTCTGGTTGTAAATTTTTTGGTGAAACTAATTCATGATGAGTCAAGCCCGAGTCTTGACCGAGTGGCCGTAAGAATGGAATCAGAGTCGCAGGTACAGTTGTCAATGAGTGTTTTTGGGCCATAGTCCGGATTGAACATCGCTATGAAAGACGTTTTAGAAACCAAAAAGGCAGCATTAGAACTCAGGAAAAAAAAGCGGTACCCTGAGGCCCTAAATTTATACCAAGAATTGTGGTATAATCATAGGGATGCTTGCAATGAGTGGGAAGGTTGGGGCCTTGCCACTTGCCTCCGGAAACTTGGAGAGCCCGAGAAGGCTCTTGAGATATGCCGAAACGTGTATCAGACTAGTGTCATGTCAAGTATCAATTGACGGATATAGCCGTGCTAATTTGATTCTGGCATCATCTGCAGTAAACTGCCAATTCACATTCGATTTATGCTTATTGCGATATTCCTGCCAGGCGGTGGTCTCCCTCCTGACATCTTCTATGTTATCAATCCTTCTGTTCAGGCACTGCCCCGTGAGCACATTCAATTCTATCTCTGCCATATTCAACCAACTCCCATGCTTCGGAGTAAACACAAAATCAAATCTATCCCAAAGCTGTTTTGCTTGGAGTGGCCGGAAGGCTTCGTAAAACGACCCAGGAGTATGAGTATTAAGATTGTCCATCACTAATGTTATTTTTTCAGCATCGCTGTAAAGCGTAGCTATGTTCTCAAGAAAATATGCCCAGTCTGTCATAGTTTTTCTCTCTGTTATTTTGACAAGACGCTTCCCAGCCAATGGCTCACTGGCCATGAAAATATTGCATACCCCGTGACGTTTGTATTCATAATCATATTTGGCAATTTTCCCTGGAGCTGTAGTAATTGGAATTTTAGTCTCCCCTATTAGCTGTTTGGGGGATTCATCCATGCAGACCACCGGAAACCTTGGATTATAGGGACGCTTGTAGACCTCCAAAACCTTTTCCATACAGGCTACAAAATTCCCATTCTGTTCTGGTGGAATCACCCATCCTTGGCGACGCCAAGGTTTAAGTTCGTTTTTTTTAACACTTGACGAATTGTTTCGTGAGAAACACTATCAATATATTCAAGCTCAACAACCTGATCAGCCAACAACCGCAAGGACCATTTTGCAAAACCTTCGGGAGGGTCACTGCAACTCAGTGCAATAAGATGGGCTTCAAAATCACCGTCAGCTTTTTTGGCATAAATACGACTACCTTTCAGGCCATTTAAGGTAATGTCCATCCCTAATTCGACAAACCGTTTTTTTATGCGGTCTATTTTTCTCATGCCGATCTTCAGCACACGGGAAATTTCTTCGTTTGTCGATCGTTTTTCTTGAAACTCCCCTTTGTCACAACCAAGTAATATCAAGGCATTTATGACCTTCTGTGATTTATGCCTACCCTTGGAAGTAATTTCTTTTAAAAAATCTCGCTCGTCTTTGGTTAAGGTCACCGTGTATTTCTTCATATCCAACCCCTCCTTTGGTAGTTTATGAAGAAATATACCACATATTATACGTCATGTCAAGCTTGACATGACACTAGTCCACATTTTGAGAATGGTAACAATCTTTACGCTTGGTGTATTTATGATACAGAAATTAAAAAGGACGATGACCAGATAGGAAGGGAAGAAAAGAAGTTTTTCGATGCCGTAAACGCTATTTTGGTGCTTACGTCACAAGACCAGTATTCCCCTTATGTGAAAACAATTTTTAGAGTTATTGATTACATTATTAAATCAAGAGCTTCTTATCCCGCAAATGACATTATTAATTGGGTTGATAAACTGGATATGAATGGCCTCTCCCAAGAACCATTTACCTTTATTGGCGATGACCAAAAGCACAGGGAAATTCAATCAGATCAAGAAAAATGGTTTGCAATTAAGACAAAAGCATTGGAAAAAAATGGGGTTTATGAAGAATGTATAGAATTGTGCGAAAAAGCACTCCTCAATATATCGAAATTTCATTACAGCAATGATATCTGGTTCAAAAG
>JACNIG010000175.1 GCA_014383215.1 Candidatus Desulfatibia vada
GGCTCCGCCGCCCGATAGTTTTCTAAGGATCCGGTTTAGATTATTTTAGACCGGCTTCCTTGTAGTATTTCATTGCACCGGGATGGATCGGTGCCGACAGACCCTCTAACATACCTTTTTTAGTTAAGACCTGGTATGCAGGATGCAACTTTTTAAAGTCCTCGAAGTTATCAAAAACCTCTTTGGTAATGGCGTAAACCACGCTATCAGGTACTTTTGCTGACGTGACAAAAGTAGCCTTGACGCCGAAGGTCTCGACGTCCTCTGTATTTACAGCGCCCGGATAAAGCTCAACCGGTATAAAAGCTTTGGCATAGTAAGGGTATTTTGCCAGCAGTTTCTCAACTCCGGTAATGGAAGCAAAGCGGACCTTTCTTTTACCGGAGGTTGCTTCTTTTATCGACCCGTTAGGATGACCCACCGTGTAAAAGAAGGCATCGATTCTGCCGTCCTGGAGAAGTCCGGCCGATTCTGAAGCCTTAATACCTTCGGCCTGCAAGTCTTTTTCGTAATCGAGGCCCACTGCCTCAAGTGCATCAATGGAATTCTGCCGCTGACCGGAACCGGGGTTGCCGATGTTTACTTTTTTGCCTTTTAGGTCTTTGATAGCTTTGATGCCGGCATCAACAGCAGCAATCAGAGTGATTGATTCCGGATGGATGCTGAAAACGGCACGCAGATCTTTTTGCGGATTGCCGGCCCACTCAGAATCAGGAGAACCGTTAATCGCCTGAAACTGGCGATCGGACTGGACCACACCGAACTCCAGATCGCCGGCCATAATGGCATTGACGTTGAACACCGATCCGCCGGTGGATTCAACGGTACAGCGAATTCCATACTCTTTACGTTTTTTGTTTACGATTTTGGCAATGGCACCGCCGGTTGGATAGTAGACACCGGTAATACCACCGGTCCCAATGGTGATAAACGTTGTTTTAGCCTGTACAGTCGTCGGGGCAGCGCCCATAAAAAGCGCCATGCCGAACACTAATACAACTCCAAAAATCAATATTTTCCTCATATGTCCCTCCTTTAATTTGTAATAACTGTTACGATTAAAAACCTAACACCTTGATTTCTCGGATCTTTGCCTTACCTCCTTTCCTTGCAATCCATCTCAAATTCTAAATATAGCGTAATAAATGAATTCAATACATTTATTAACGAATACTCATAATAAGTCAAGTTCTTAAACGTAACAATTTCATACCAAATTGGTTTTGCGACACTAAAAACCCTTCGTTATTCTGATTTTAAAATCCCATGAGATGTTGCATCATTGGAGTTACCATTTATACATATCGAAATTTCTGCAACCTATTGAAAAAATCTCTTCTAAAGGTTATAGCGGTTTTTATATGGAATGTTCCACTTTCGTATTTTCGTGCTTTCGTATTTTCGTAATAAATTTATTTAAGTATTTAAGATATGGAAAACAGGAAAAATCCGCAGGTAAGCGTCATCATCCCGACTTACAATCGGGGTGCGATGCTCAAAGAGGCCGTCGATTCAGTCCTGGCTCAGGATTACCGGGATTTTGAACTCATTGTTGTCGATGACGGGTCGACTGACTCCACGCCCGAAATTCTAAATACATACCAAGACGATATCACCGTCATCCGCCGGAACAATCTGGGAGTTAGCAGTGCCCGCAATGCCGGAATTAAGGCAGCATCAGGACAACTCATCGCTTTTTTAGATTCGGATGATCTCTGGATGCCGCAAAAACTGTCGAAGCAAATAGAGTTTTTCAATGCAAACCCGGAGGCACTGATTTGCCAGACCGAAGAGATATGGATCCGAAACAGTGTCAGAGTCAATCCCAAAAAGCGACACAAAAAAGTTTCAGGAATGATATTCGAGCCCTCGCTGGAGCTGTGTCTGGTCAGCCCGTCGGCAGTAATGATTAAGGGCTCACTTTTTGAAACGGTGGGCCTGTTTGACGAAAGTCTTCCGGCCTGCGAAGACTATGACCTGTGGCTCAGGATAAGCTGCAGGTATCCGATACACCTGATCGATACACCTATGGCTATCAAACGTGGCGGGCATGCTGATCAGCTCTCCCGCTTGCCGGGGCTTGACAAATTTCGAATACAGTCCCTTAAAAACATCATCGATAGCAATCTGCTGTCGCCGGTGCAGTACAATGCAGGAGTGAACGCACTAAATGAAAAATGTGCGATTTATGCGGCCGGCTGCCGCAAACGGGGGCGTCGGGAAGAAGCGACGCATTACAAGGAGCTTGCAAAAAAATATGTGCTCAAGATCCGCTCTTGACTACCTTTGAGGATTCCGAAAAACAGGTTACATTGTCAGACGTGTTGTTGATTGCTCTTATGGGAGTTTCTATCTGGGAGCGATCGCTGATTTCTATGGGGAGTTTTTTGGTTCTGTTTTGCCCATTAAAGATCCCTCCCCTTTCGATCATCAATGTTTTACAGGTGATCCGGCCGGCCACTCTTCCACCGGCTAATATCCGGATCTCCCCGCAATCGGCAGTTCCTGAAAAGCCTCCGGCAATAATAAGCTTTTCTGCGGCCACATCACCCTCGATATACCCGTTTTTTCCCACTGTAATGATGCTGGTCGAATCGATGGGCCCAGAAAATTCACCATCAACGTACATTCTGCATCCAACTTGAAGTTCCCCTCTTATTTTTGTGCCGGCGGCAATGATCGTCGTGTTGGAGGAATTAGCCGATGACCGACCAGATTTAGTAAAGATTCCCATTTT
>JACNIG010000330.1 GCA_014383215.1 Candidatus Desulfatibia vada
TTTAATATCGCAAGGGGGCTTAAAATCCTGAGGGTAGCCACAGTATAGGGTGGTGAGGTGCGCCCGGTGTGTAAAATCCGGGTTGTTCACCTCAAACTCAGTCACTCGCTGGCTAATATCCACCCTGATTATCGGCCATTGTCCTTATTTTAAGAATAAATTGTTGTAACTTTAACCTCCAGTTTTCAAAAAAATTGACAAAATGATAAAATTGGTGATCCAGCGAGATTTTCAAAGGTCTCACATAATTGGGGTCACATCTTGATTAGTGATTATAGCGCTGCGTACGGGTTATCTCTCGCAGAGCTCGCAGTTTGTTTATATCTCTCGCAGAGTTCACAGAGATCGCAGAGATATTTTTCTTTCCGCTGACCCCGCTTGTTAAGCGGGACAGGTATCCCGGCAAAAGAAAAAAACTTAAGGGTTCAGCCCCGGTTAAATATGATACAGCATTTAACGGGGTAAAGGTTCAGGGTTTGGGCAAAGCTGTTGAAACAGCTCCGCCTTCTGGATTACAGTAAGGTGTGTTGCTTAAATGATTTAATTTGTTATAAATATGTTGCAGTTGTTGCGATGCCATGTTTCTTGCAATGGCATGGAAAATTACCAGAGGGATATTACCCTGTCAGAAGAAATTCCAGTGGGTTTTGCTGTGTTTGCATCTTGATTTGCGGTAAAATCAACAACAAAATCAAAGGAATCGTCATCATGTTTTTTCAAATCCTGCCAGTCTTCGCAGTGAGCTACCAGAACCAGCGCTAAAGCTTTTTCATATATGATGGAAGCAATAAGCTCTTTTATTATTTCAGGTCCGATAAAAATAATGCGGTTAGGGCCGTTTTTGGCAATGGAAGTTAACCTTTCCGCCAGTTTACTCCGGATGTTATTGTACTCTTTTAGTTTGGATACTACAAAACGTGCCGCCAACTTTGCTTTTGTTTCAATTCCTTTTGGGGTTAAAAGATAGACATAACCTATCTTGTGAGGATTTTTATGGAAGTTGCCGATTTTGACAAGGCCTTTTGACAGAAGATACTTGAGGACATAATTGATCTGCCCTAGGCTGATTCCCGTAGAATCGGCTAATTGGCGCTGAGTGGAAATCTCCTGCCCGCCTAAGGTCTCTAATATTTGAAAGTGCTTTTCCGTAAGGAGCATGTTGGTTGCTGTAGTTATTTAAAGATGGCTGTTCAGTATTGAACAGACTTTTTATGTTGAACGGGGGGTTTAGTCAAGAACAAAAATCATGGATTTGGTTTTTTTGGGTTTTTGACACGGATTTCACGGATTTCACGGATTTTTATGGCATTGCAATCGCCTAACGGCATTCACTTCTTATCGAGGATTTTGCGCTTTATTTGGATTTGGAATGAGGGTCGGGCCACGCTATCTTATTAATATTTATGGATTATCGATCCAATAATAGGTGTTTATTGCTCTTAAATCGCTATTTTCAGGGGTAAAATCACTATTGTAAGGAACCTGTGCTTCACGAAGATGATATAATTCTCCCGACCTCCCAACCTTTCGGCCCTTTGCCCGAATGCCGAGTTTCTCTTTTATTACTTCTACAAAACTCTTACTTCCAACAGCGATGCTTTGAGACCATTTGCTTTCTCTGACACAATTTTTTGCCTTGAGGATTTCTTCAACCCATTTTTTGTGAGAGTTTCTGAGTTCGCCAAGTGTTGAAATATGCAGAAGTTCCATCAAAATAACGGTCTTCCCAAAACGCACCGTTTCGATTTTTTCTTTTGTTGTACTCCTGCCCGGTTCGACCGGCAACCAACTTAATAGATTTTGGAATGACATCTCGTCCACCACCGTCAACGATTAGAAGATGGATATGGTTTGAAGTAACCATATAATTCAATATACGGATTCCGTAACGCTTCTTTGCCTCAAACAGCCATTGCAACCATCGGCGTCGATCTCTAGCAAATTTAAGCAGAAATTCTTTTTTATGACACCGATGCGTTATATGCCAAACGTGACCTGGAAGGAAATGCCGTTTTGCTCTTGCCATCTGCCCGTGCTCTTTTTTAAAAGTGTATTTTTGGCCCTAAAATGGGTTATTTAAGGCCTTATCTGACGCAAATTTTTAACGTTTTATAAATTATTTCTATATGTTGCTGTGGCCCGACCCCCAGACCCCTTACTATGTTGAATAACTTTATAGGGGTATCCACTTGACTCAGGTACCTCCTACATGTAGTATGTCGGGGTATGGAAGACTATCCCCGCACACTTGCTGAACTTGAGACACGCTTTTCTTCTGAGGAGGCGTGCCGCGAATACTTGTTTAGCTTGCGCTGGCCAAATGGGTTTCGTTGTTTTCGTTGTGGTGGAGCAAAAGCTTGGCCAGTTAGAAAAATGCTGTATCAATGTTCCATTTGCGGATATCAAACGTCTGTAATCGCTCGAACAATCTTTGAGGGCACTCGAAAACCGCTGGTGATTTGGTTTAGAGCCATATGGTGGGTTGTCTCCCAGAAGAATGGCGCAAGTGCTCTCGGGCTTAAACGTGTCCTTGGACTTGGAAGTTATCAAACGGCATGGACTTGGCTTCATAAACTCAGACGTGCCATGGTCAGGCCAGGACGGGATCGATTGTCTGGACGAATTGAGGTTGACGAAACCTATTTGGGCGGCCATGAAGAAGGTGTTAGAGGAAAAGGGGGACGGGGTTGAAATTGCGCGTTTCGTTTTTGTTTTTTGAACCCCG
>JACNIG010000133.1 GCA_014383215.1 Candidatus Desulfatibia vada
CTCTGATTAGCCGTCATTCACTACCTTTACAGCTTCGAGTGTTGAGCCTTCAGCCTTTAGCTGCTTGCCGGGCCCGGTTTTTTTCAAATAGGTTCTGATCATCTCCCTGGCAATCGGAGCCGCTGCTTTAGATCCGGATTCCCCATGCTCGACAATAACTGCAACAGCGATTTGCGGGTCAACTGATGGTGCATAAGCCACAAACCAGGCATGTGCTTTCAAATGGTCCGGTTTTTCAGTTTCGCTGGCCTCTTCGTCATCTTTGCGGCCAACCACCTGTACCGTGCCTGTTTTCCCACTGACATCGATGCCTTTAATGCGGACAGCCTTCGCAGTTCCCCTACTGTCGTTCACCACCCCCCACAGGCCTTTTTTAATAAGCTCCAATGTCTGGCTACCGGCCGGCAACTTACCTTTAACCTGGCTTTGAGCTTGAACGACAATTTTACCTTCAGCCGTATTTATCATTTTTAATATCAATGGTTTATAGATTGTGCCGCCATTGGCAACCGCCGAAGTCAAGACCAGCATCTGAATGGGCGTCACAAGATCGTACCCCTGTCCAATAGCCACCGAAAGTGTTTCTCCCCCCTGCCAGGCTCTGCCGGTGCGCTCTTTCTTCCAGGCTGTGGTAGGAATTAAACCTTCTGCTTCTTGATCCAGGTTTATACCGGTTGTTGATCCCAAACCGCTGGCTTTAGCATACCATGCCAGGCGGTCTGCGCCCAGCTTTTGACCCACCTGATAAAAAAACACATCACATGATACAATTAATGCCTGGACAACATTTACGTTACCGTGACCCTTCTTTTCCCAGCACCTAAAAACGCGATCTCCATATTTATAATATCCCGGACAATGAAAACTGGTCGTTTCATCGATAACACCTTCTTCGAGACCGGCCATGGCGGTTACAATCTTATAAGCAGATGCCGGCGGATACTCCGCCTGGATGGCCTTGTTTTCCATCGGTCTGAAAGGGTTGGAGATAAGAGTACTCCATTTTGCATGGGACATCCCGCTGACAAAATCATTCTGATCAAATGAAGGTGAACTGGCCATGGCAAGAATATGCCCGGTCGCAGGGTCCATGGCCACGGCAGCACCTGCTAGTCCTTTTAAAAGCGCTTCAGTCCTTTTCTGCAACATCTGATCAATGGTTAGATAAATATTATGTCCCGGCTGGGCATCAACGGTTTTCAAAATGTCAACCACCTGACCGGTGGCATTGACCTCGACCTGACGACCGCCGCGTTTACCCCTTAAAAACGACTCGAAGGCCTTTTCCACACCAAACTTTCCAATAAAATCACCGCTTTTGGTTCCTGGATATTTTCCGGATTTAAGCTCTCCTGCATTGATTTCGCTCAAATATCCTATAAGATGGGCAGCGCTCTGCTTGTTGAGCGAATGCCTGAGAGGCCTGACACCCACCACCACACCGGCCAGATCGAATTTCCGAACCTCAACCGCCGCAAGGGCGTCACGACCAAAATCCTGCTTCAAAAGAATCGGCTTGTAAGCTGCAACCCCCTTGCTGCGATTAATCTTCAACATCAGTTCGGACGCCGGAACATTTATCACTCTCGCCAATTTTTCAATGGTATCAGCAACGGGCCTGGCGTCTTTCAAAATTATACTCAAGTCGAACGAAGGCCGATTATCCACCAGTGTTTTTCCATCGCGGTCAAAAATCAATCCTCGTGAAGGATCAGTACGCTCCAAACGGACACTGTTGTTTTCCGAGAGTCGCCTTAGCTCCTCTCCTTGAATCACCTGCAGGTGGAGCAGACGGACAAAAAGGAGACAAAAAGCCGCTGCAACGCAATACGTGACCCGGATTAATCGTTGTCTGTACCAATCCGTATCGGCAACATTTAAGTATTTAGTCAAGGTTTATAGTTCCGCAAAAAAGAAAAGTTAAGTGCTAGCCTTTCTGGGGGCTAAACATCTCTTTGAAGTATTGGTCCCATCTTTGATGCAAATAATTAAACAAAATAAGGAAAATCGGACCTGTGCCCAGAGCCCATAACACCTGGACAGCAACCGTACTGAAGTCAGCTTTAGAGAAACGTGAACCCGACTCAAACATAGTAATGGTCCCCATAAAAATGATATTCTCCAGCAGCACGCCTGCGGCAACAACAAACGGCAAAAGAACATTATCCCTCACACGTAATATGGTAATGACTCCCTTTACACCTGCAAACAACCATAGGTACGTCGTTAAATACAGGCCCAAAGGACCTCCGGAGAGGTTGTCCATTATGAATCCAAAGACAATTACTATTGGTATGCTTTCACGGGTAGATCTGAAAAGACCAAGGTAAATAACAAAGGGAGCAAGCAGATCATAAAACCTATCGAACAGCAGAAAACAAGGCATAATGGTTGTCTGGAAAATAAGCAACAACACAAATGTGCCAATATAAAGAAAGTACGTCATTGCCGGCTCACTTCAACCCCAATTGAGCGTAAACGCCCAATTGGGTGTCCGTTGTCCTTTGTCCGTCGTCCGTTGCTAAGCAATAAGAAGCGAGTTTATATTTCAACTACAGGTGAAATATAAAAAGAGGCTCTACGAACCTGTAAAACCACTGACTACGGACAACTGACCACTGACGTCTAATCGAGTTTGGCTCGATTAGGGTTCAAATTCAATGCTTGGGAGGACTCAATACAACTAAAACTTCTTCAAGTTTTTCAAAATCTAC
>JACNIG010000284.1 GCA_014383215.1 Candidatus Desulfatibia vada
ATGTGGGCCTCATCGTCAATGACCAGAATTTTTTTTGCTTGCGTTTCAGTCATTTATAAACTTTTATTACTTTCAGGTAATATTTCAGCCACAAAGGCACTAAGACACTAAGATTATAGTACTAATTTAAATTGTTCGATTGGTTTTATTGGTTCAATTAGTTTTATTTGTTAACCAACCAAACCAATGGAACCAATTTAACGAATAAAACTGAATCATTAAGCTTTATAACCCATACTCTTTTTTTGTGCCTTTGTGGCTTAGGGGCTGAACTGTTACAAATTTCTCAATATTCTGGACGGCCTCTTGAATTTCATTGAGTCCAAACGGCTTGCTAATGCAAGGTATGCCGCTTTGCTCGATAAAACGCCTGACTTCTTCGGAAATAACTCCACTCGTGATAAAAAGAATCTTTGAAAGCAGTTCAGGTTTAACCTGATTTAAGTGTTCATATAGCTGCTGCCCACTCAACTCCGGCATATTCATGTTGCTGATGATGACATCATAATTTTCGCTTTTCAATTTTAGTTTAGCTGAAAAAGCATCATGGGCAACATCCGCGTGATGTTCCAAAGCGGAGATCATGTTCTCTAAAAGATCGTATCCGGTCTCTTTTTCGTCGATCACCAGGATCTTTTTGGAACCCGGCATCTGCTCTGCTTTATCGGGAGATGCAACTGTGGACAACGGCTTGTCCGGCTCTGCAATTGGAAGCTCAACAAAAAAATGCGTACCGCTTCCCAATTCACTGGAGACGTAAATATTCCCCCCATGTTCCTGGATAATTTCATAACAGATACTCAAACCGAGACCGGTGCCCTGGCCTTCCGGCTTGGTCGTGAAAAAAGGCTCAAAGATTTTCTGGAGATTCTCCCCGGGTATCCCCGGACCGTTATCATAAATACTTATACGAATCGATTTATCATCGAATTCACTTTTAAGCGTTAAGGTGCCTAAGCGGGTTTGTTCCTTCATCGCCTGCACAGCGTTATTGATGATATTCAGAAACACCTGCTGAAGCTGATAGGAATCTGCGATGGTACACGGCACATTATCGGCGAATTGATTGACCACCTGAACAGCATTTTTCGTGATTTCATGCTGCAACAGATCAAGGGTGCTTTCCACAATGTCTTTTACCTGCACGTATTCTTTTTTTGGTTTCTGTTTTCTGGAAAAGGCCAGCAGTTTTTGAACGATCTTCTGGCATAGAACGGCAGAATGTTGTATATTTTTTATATATTTATGAGTTTTTTCAGGAGATTGTTCTCTGAAGAGGAGAAGTTCTGAGTAGCCCAGAATGCCTGCTAAAGGGTTGTTGATTTCATGAACGACCCCGGCCAGCAGTTCTCCGATAGCAGATAGTTTTTCCGAATGCACCAACTGGGCTTTGACGATTTTAAGCTGTTGTTGAGCTTTTTCCGATGCAAGCGCCTTCTGTCTGCGCCGGACGCCTTGGCGAATCGATTGACGGTAAGCATCTTTGTTGATCGGTTTTTCAATGTAATCATAAGCCCCTAATTTCAGAGCCTGTTTTGCTGATTCGATATCCTGGAAAGCTGTAACTAATAAAACCTCGGTCGTCGGGCTATGTTGTTTAATCACTTTGAGAGTTTCAATACCCGACAGTCCGGGCATATTCAGATCCAGGGAGACAACGTCAAAATCCATATCTTGCCGGATATGATCGACCGCTTTATTGCCGCTTTCCAGCATTTTTACATCAAACTCCGAGCCTAAAATAAGCTCCAGTGCCCGCCGGGTAATTCTTTCATCATCCACCACCATTATGCGGGGTCGCTTTGCGGGCTTTTCCTCTTTGGTTGTATTAAACGGCATCTAATATTCTTTCCTGTTCGTAATAGTTCACCGCAGAGTCGCAGAGAGCGCAAAGGGTTATCTTTTTTTTGCTTTCCGCTGACCCCGCAAACTACAGCGGGACAGAGACGCCGGAAAGCAAAAAGATCCATCCCATGCCGATTAGTACTCTATGAGCTTTAAACAATAGTTTTTTTCTGCCCTCTCAGCAGAAAGAAAAATATTCATTGTCTTTGCGTCCTCTGCGACTCTGCGGTGAGCTATTTAAAAAAATCTTTATGAGGTTGCTCTACATCCTTTTTGATTTTTTCTTCCATATCCCTGATCCTGTCCCGGGTTTCCCGGTTCTCTTGCTTTTCCTCGGTGTCCACGATCTGTGTGGTAATCAACACAACCAGTTCCGTCTTATTGATTTTGTTATAGGTTTTCCCGAAAAGCACTCCGAGTGTGGGGATACTGCCCAAACACGGGATCATCGACTTTTCGCGGGTTTTGATATCCTGGATCAGACCGCCGATAAAAGCGGTCTCTCTGTCTTTAGCTATCAGCCACGTGGTAACCTCGGTAGTTTTAGTGACCGGAATTCCTAACTGAATCTCGGCTGTAGTAATATTGGGATGCACATTGAGGAGTATGAATCCTTCCTCATTAATATAAGGGGTGATTTCCAGAATGGTGCCCGTATCGATAAACGCAATATCTTCGGTGGAGATGCCCTGGTTCACCGTAGTGACTCGATATCCCTGTTGGCCGCCCACCTGCACCCGCGCTTTTTCACCGTGAATAGCCAGTATCTTGGGCGTAGAGAGTGTGTTTACCTTGGTCATGGTTTGCAGGGCATCCACGGCGGCCGTAAACTGTTTGGTGGTACCGGTAGCGGTGATGATGTTTCCAAAAACCCCTGCACCGGTGGCGGGCACCGGCGAGACTGGTACGGTTGTGGGTATTATAGCCCTGCTAAACCCTCCGGTTCCTAAGCTGACATCACCTAATAGCTTTGCCCAGTTAACTCCCAGGAGCATATCATCGGTCAGGGTAATTTCCAGAATTTTGGCTTCGATAAGCACCTGTTTAGGGGCTGTATCCAGATGACCGATAAGGGCTTCGAGCTTTTCGATATTCTCCGGCAGATCTTGAACGATGATGGTCTTGGAAGGCTCATGAATTTTAATCAGGCCCATTTCCGGAAAAGCCTCCAAGATCTCCTGGACCTTTTCAACTTTTATGTATTTGAGCTTATAGACCCACATCTTCAGCTTTTCCTGCTGCGGATCTTTGACTTTAGGGGGCTTATAAATATAATACAGGCCTCCGTATTTCTGATAGGCAAATCCGCCCGCCAGGGTGATGGCAACCAGGGCTTCCTCCAGGGTCACCTTATAAAGATGCACGGAAACCTCACCGGATACATCTTTGGACATCACGACGTTTATTTCACGCTGCATGGCCAGGGCTGAAATAAGTCCTCGGACATCGATTTCGCGGAAATTAAGGCTCAGCAGATCGTTGTCCGCCGGGGGGATTAAAATCCCGGGGGCCTCGGTCTCATTTTCACCCTCAGGATTTTCCAATTGGGCCGGTTCTGTTGCGGATAATTCAGAATCGGAAGGGGCGGCATCCTGAACGTCTTTTTTGACAGTAGGTTGTGCCAGAACCAGGCCGCTGAAAATACCGAAAGCCATAAACAAGCTGACCAAAAAGACTCTCTTGCTATTCATCTTTTATCATCTCCAATTCTATTTGATGATGCCCCGAATTTAACAGAACTGCTTTGTTGCCGATACGAATCACCCGGTATTCACCGATCCAATCGCCCGTCCCGACGAATTGATCATTAATAATAGCCAGCGGTTTTCCACTACCTACAATCGTGCCTTTAAGTTCCATCTCAGACAACGGTATAGCTGCCTGCCGTAGTTCGGCCGGACTTTTTTCTGCCAAGCTCGATTTTACAGGTGAAAAAATGTCGCGGATAAACGCCGGCGGGAATACTTCCGCAGCCGGCTGGGCTCTTCGAATAGTTTGCTGTATTTTTATATCAACCCCGGGCACTTGAAGTTGACTAAGGGGCGCGTTGGATGAGGTTCGAGCCTTAACCGCTGAGGGCTTCTTATGTATGAACCGAAAATATCCTACAATCACAAACACCACCGAGCCTAAAATCAGAATAAACATTTTTATCCGCTCGCTCTTTTTTTCCGGCATCAAAGCCATAAAACAAATTTCCTTAACTGTAATCGTTCAGCCACAAAGGCACTAAGGCACTAAGGTTATAGTACTAATTTAAATTGTCCGATTGGTTTTATTGGTTTTATTGGTTTAATTAGTTTTATTTGTTAACCAACCAAACCAATGGAACCAATTTAACCAATAAAACTGAATCATTACTGTTCAAATATATTAAGGGTTAGATCAACCCGGCATTGCCCACCGATACCGGATTTCGAAATATTTATCTTTTCCGTCACCAGCAGGCGCTTCATTGTCTCTAACTCATAGAGCAGATGGCAAATGTCACTAAAGGCCCCTTGAAACATCAGGCGAATCGGAATTTTGGTAAAATATTTCTCTTGCTTTTCAGGCAGCGGCTGTAGCGTTATCAACACGATATTTCTGCGTTTAACCAAAGAATCAAGCTGTTTTAAAAACTTTCCAATTTCGACAGTTTCCGGAATCTGCTCCTTGATGGCCTTTGATTCGCTCTTGACGGCCTCTAAGCCGGAATTAAGGAGTTGCAGATTCGATGCAGCCAGGTTCAGATTCTCTACACCTCTGGCATACAGGGCCTTTTCTTGCCGGATTTGAGTCTTTTGCTTAACACCCTGCTTTGCGACCCAGAATCCGCACATCCCCACAACAATAATGATGGTGAAAAGGCATATGCGGTCCAGATTTTTCAAACTCAGCCTCATCCGTGATGATTTCCTTTGTATGTATTTAGGCCTTAACGTGGTTCTCGTTTTGCAATATTGACGAATTCGTAAAACGTCCAATTCATCAGGTGTTTGGTGTTTAGTATTTAGTGTTTTGTTTCAAATATATGCGGACATACCAGCTTGTTAAATAACCAAACACTAAACACCAAACACAAAATACTCTCGTAAAAAGTCGTTTTTTTGGCTTTTTACGAACTATCAATGCTGCACTCTATCTGGAACTGGATCTGCTGCACGGCCTCACCATTGTTTTGTGTTGATTGCGCCCCGGCACCCTCTTTGGCCAATTTCAATACAACACTATTGAACATGGACTCATTTGCCAGACGGTTCATAAAATCCCCCAGATCCTCATTGGAACGGGAGAGCCCGGTAAGTTTCAGCATACTGCCGGAGCCGTGCCCTGGTCCAACATCCAGGGCCAGTTGCGTAATCCAGGTGTATGCATTCATAATATCAGCCAGTTTTGTTAAAATTCGATAAAAAGGCTGTTTTGGAATTACGGCTCCCAGAGCGTTTTGCTGATTGCGCAGGGTTTGCATTTGTGCCTGCAGGCGATTGATTTCCTCGATCTTTAATTCCAGATCCCTATGCATCTGTTGCAGCGACCCGCGCTTGCTCTTTTTGGCAAAGACGACCTGGGATTGAAATAGATAGAACCCGCCGATCATAGCAAGGGCGACGATCAGGCCTCCGCCCCAAAACATAAGATGCTGCAGCATATGGCGGCGAACCAGGGTGCCGGGATCAACCAGATTTATTTCTCTTATAGTCATTTAATTTCTCGCATCGCCAGGCCCAAGGCCAGCGCGAATGGAGCGCCTTCATCTATATCGGAAAATTTATTGCCACCGGATAAAGCCACCATCGTCATAGGGTTTATGCCTCTGGTAGGGATACTGAGCCGTCTTTCAAAATAACGGTCAAGATGGTGAATCAAAGCGGCGTGGCCATACATGTACATACCTTCGAAAGCCGTATGTTGCTGCTCGGACATCACACCGCTGATCATTTTCTGAAACTCGAAAACCAGCTCGTCAATAGAAGGAGTTATGACCTGGAAAATAGCCCGGCGCATATTCACCATGGTCGCATCAGGGAGACTATCATCAGCACTGTCGGCGCTTTTGAGATCGTCATATGCAAGACCGTGTGTTTTTAAAAGGAGCTTGGCATTATCTTTTGAATCTAAAAGTTCAAGATTCGCTAATATTTTTTCAATTAGCGTGTGTACCCCCCAGGGGATATAGCGCTGACCAAGAATGCTCTCTTCGTTAACAACGGCAAGCATGCTTCCAAAGTAGCCTATGTTACACAAAATTACAGGATGCTGAGTGACTTTGTAAAAATGTTTATGCAGACGAATCAATGAAGAGACGCGGTAATCCACCACATCGACAACCAGGCCCGCCTTTTTCATCAGTTGCAGATACTGTTCGATATACTTCCGTTGAACTGCGATGACGGTGGCTCTATAAGCATTGCCGTCACCATTGACGTCTGGTGTGAGCGAAGGATAATCGATTGCGGCTTCTTCCAGAGGAAACGACAGGTACTTTTCGGATTCCCGCAGGATCGCTTCTTCCAGGGTTTCGGTCTTACCGACTTGAAACCGTATGGGCAAAACCGACAGGTTTTTGACGGGAATGTGGAGTACGGCACTTTTGCCCCGAAAGTTTCTATTTTTTGTCATTTTTTTGACAGCGTACACTAAGCCGGGGTTTGCATCAGGACTTGAATCGATTTCCGTTTCAATTTCTCTATGCGCCAAAGCCCTGACTGCAAAGCCTTGGCGGGTCTTTTTGAGCTGGACGGCGTAGATATTCCGACTGCTGATGTCGATCCCGATGGGATAGTTGGATTTAAAGTTCAGCATAAGATTAATAAATAATATATTCTCAGCAAAATGTCAAAGATTTAAAAGGGTTGTCAACAACCAAGCGCAGTTGCGCCCCGTTATCCGGGCACGCATGCACCTCTCCGGCTTCAATCTTATCAAATATTAAGCAATACTCATGCCAAGTGGGGCTGGTCATTTGTCATTTGTCACCTTGGCGCGCCGTAGCTTTAGCGTAGGCGGCTGGTCATTTGTCATTGGTCATTTGTCATTAGTCACTGGTTACTCGTTGCGGGGTGCGGGTTGCGGGTTGCTGATTACTGGTTGGCGGAATAATAAACCTCCGGCGGACCGATCTGGCATGCATTTTGCTTCACTCTAATGGGATGAGACCTTTGATGTGATAACGAAACGCGTCAAAATTGTTGCAAATTCTTTTGAAAATGACATAATTATGAAGGTGAGGTTCAGGGTTCAGGGGTCGGAGGCCGGAGGCCGGAGGGATGAACATCGAACATCGAACGTTCAACATCGAATGGTGAATGAAAAAAAAAGGACGAATATAATAATCAATAATTAATTGTTAATTATTAACTATTGATTATTAACCATTATTTCCTGACCCCTGAACCCTGAACCTTTGAACCTTTGAACCTTTGAACGCCTATAAAAGTATATGATGCTTCGAAAAACATTAAAAACAAGCAAAAGGTCCGACGGCTTCACCCTTGTCGAGGCCTTGCTGTCCGTAGCTATTTTAGGACTTTTGGCAGCCACGATGGGGACCGTCTACTCATCCGCAAACCAGTCCCTGGCTGTGCAGACCGACCACATGCTCCTCGACAGCAAGCTCCGCAGTCAAATGGAGGACCTCATTGGAACGCCATTCGGTACCCTCATCGGCGGCCAGGAGAACGTGACGATCAATGGAAACAACTACCAGATTGTCTGGACGGTGGTGCTGATCGATCTGGACGGGGACAGCACTCCCGAGGCTACCGCCAAACAGGTGACCGTCTCCGTTACCGGCATGTCCGGCAATTCTTTGACAACCATCCGGGTGGACAACCAGGACCTGGTGGGCAAGATATCATGAAAATGTTTACGGAAGAAGGCCTCACCCTGGTGGAACTGCTTATGGCCATCGCTATTTTCGGGCTGATTGCCACGGGCGCTACAACCCTGCTTTCAGCCTCATTAGGGGCCCAGGCCCAGGGTGAGGCTAACTACAAGCTCTACCAGGAGGGGCTCATCATCATGGAGCGCCTGACCAGCGAGGTCAAAACCACCACGCTGCTGCATATCCCCAACAACCACACGCCGATAAGAACCATCCTGGCCTTTTCAGCCAACATAAATGAGGATGGCGACAGCTACTTCGGCGATGCCCTGTTCCCCCGCATCGACGAGGACAGTGATAACCTGCTTTTCTTCAATGGTTACGGCATTCCCGGCCTTGATGATGACGGTGACGGAACTGTTGATGAAATAGGATCAGGTAAGAATGATGATGATGAAGACGGGGTTGTTGATGAAGAAATTTTAGACGGTCTTGATGATGACGGTGACGGCGATATTGACGAGGATCTTACAAATGATAGCAACGGGGACGCATCCCCGGGCATATCGGGAATGGATGACGATGGCGACCTGGCGGTGGACGAGGGCAATTATCAAGATGATGACGAGGATGGCACTATGAATGAAGATCCGCCGAATTTAATCCTTTATTCTTTCGACGCGCCCAACACGACGCTTTACAAGGTTACACCGGACTCCGATGATGGTATGACCAGCGCTGTTTATGCAACCATATCCAACCGCGTGACCTTCTTCCAGACGACATATTTGGACCCGGATAAGATTCTGATCGAACTGACCCTTACGAATGCAGATGGGAAAACGGCTGTGTTTTCCGAGTACGTCAGCCCTCGCAACCGCTACCAGAAAACAGGCAAACGGGTAAGGTAGGTGTAAAGAATCCGGGCCTAAAGGACCCGGCTTTGATTTCACCCCATAGTGGTGCACCTAAGCTCAAAGGGAGTAAATGAAACTCCAAATAACAAGCATCAAATTACAAATAAATATCAATGACCAAAAGGGGAAATCCCAAATAACAAAATACAAATAACAAATAAATTCCAATGACCGAAAAAACAAATAACAAACAAAAGAATAAAAAAATAGTTTTAGCCCTTGTTTGGAATTTGCCTGTCCGCCGTCTTTTTGGTGGGAGACTTGGAATTTGTAATTTATTTGGAATTTGGTGCTTGGAGTTTGTGATTTATTTGAAATTTGATGCTTGGAATTTGTGATTTATTTGAAATTTGGTGCTTGAAATTTGTGATTTTAGACACAAGACTCCAAGGAAGGGCCGGAAAACTCTGATCCGGCCATGCGGGGAAGGACCAGGTTTTTCAGGACTAAATAACCAAATGTCAAGATTTGCCAAAAAAATAAAGAGTAGCAATGAAACTGGCCTGGCCCTGATCTGGGTGCTGATGATTGTGGCTGTTACCAGCGCCCTGAGCCTGGCCTTTCTCCAGAAGGTCAGCATCGGGCTATCCACCACCGGGAGCCGCTCCAATTCCATCCAGGCCCAGTACCTGGCCGAAGCCGCCGCCAATCACGCCCTGTGGCGCCAGCTCAACGAACCCGGCTTTCCGGCATCCGAAAGCGTTTACTACATGCACGACCTGGGAAACGGCAGATACGGCTACAAGGTCAAAAAGCCGACAGCCACAACATTCGCAGCCGTGGCCACCGTCGGTGCGGTCGCAAACCAAGCGGTCAATCAGAGTTACATTCAGTATATACCCTCAAACCTGATGACCGTCTACAGCGACACAACCGGAACCAGCCACCCATACCGGCGCATGGTGGGGGCCAGCTTCGACTCGCCCAATCCCACATTCGATATCGGCAACAACACTGTACATTGGGTGGAGCTCGTGGGCCACCCTTTCAAAAACGAGTTCGTGGCCGGCTTCACTGACCAGGATCCGGATATCGAGCTGGGCGTCTGGGACGGCAGCTCCTGGGGAAATTGGCTGAAATTCATCGACAATGCGGAACTGCAATATCATCGGTTCGACATCGCTTACAACTCTTCCTCCGGCGATGCGCTGGTCCTGGGCTATGACATAAATTCACCGGGAATCGTGATGTATACGATCTGGGACGGAACGGCCTTTACGAATCCTGCGCAGGCTTTTGACATCGGTAGCGGGCAGAAGATTCGATTCATACTGGCAGAGGCAAGCCCGGTCGACAGCGAGATTCTCATCGCCGTGGTGGGTGAGTGGTGGGAGACGAAGTTGTACCGTTGGGATGGAGCCACTTTCACCCAGCTTGCAATCCTGAGTTATAGCCCACCAAGCACAATTACCTGGGTCGTGAGCATCACCTATGAGCGGCAGTCCGGGGATGCCCTGATCGTCTGGGCCGACAGTTCAGCATCGTGTAAATACGCCGTCTGGGATGGTTCCGCGCTGAGTTCAACTGCATCTCTGCCTTCATTTCTGACGGCAATCTTCAACATCCGCGCCGCTGCGGACCCGACCAGCGATACCATCTTTCTGTTAGGCAATACAGAAAATAATGATATCTATGGGGCGGTGTGGGACGGCACAAGCTGGACCGACTCCCGCCTGTTGGAATCAAGCGCAGAGCAGGGATCTGACAATGATTACCTGAACTTCGATGCGGCCTGGGAGGAATCCGGGAGCGAGGTGATTGCGGCCTGGGGAAAGTCCGCCCAATCAAACGTTCAGTATCTCAGGTGGAGCAAGGGCACCGCCCTGTCAAGCGCCATAGTGGAAGTAGGTCCGGATTTTAACAGTGATCTCAGGGCCATGCGCATGTCACCGCTCCCCGGAAGCGACCGTATCGTCATGGCCGGCAACAACGAATCAATGGAGCTCCGCTACAGCCTGTGGACAGGCGACCGGTTTTTGGGCGACCCGGCCCTCCTCCTGACCTCAAACCAGCCCACCGCACAGCATATGGCCTTTGACCTCGCTTTTTCAGATTACCTGCCCCCCCCGCCGAATCAAGCACCGGTGGTCGGCGCCGGGGACGATCAGACCGTCGGACTGTCTACACAGGCGAACCTGGACGGAACGGCGGTCGATGACGGGCTGCCCATACCCCCCGGAGCCTTTACCACCACCTGGAGCAAGGTGTCGGGACCCGGGAATGTCACCTTCGGGGACGCCTCCCAGGTCGACACCACGGCAGATTTCTCGGCATACGGTGAATATGTCCTGCGCCTGACGGCGGATGACAGCGAGCTGACGGCCTTTGACGATGTTACCGTCACTGTCAAAATCGGCGAATATGTCGAGCGCTACGAAGAGTGGCAGATCGGGGTTGCAGGCTCCTGGGAGCTGAAGGACCTGAGCGGGGACCCCTTCCTTGTGCCGCCAAACGCCGTCGTGGAGGTGGCCGTCATCAACGCCGCCGGTGGATACGAGTGGTGGGGCGGCGTTCGGGCCGTGGGTTCGACCCTGGAGCGGCGGCTGTTGCTTCATGAAGCAGAGTCAGGGGGCGTGGATGCGGTGGTGTTGCATGTGCAGGCCGACGCCAACTCCCAAATCCAGTGCTACGCGCAGATAACAGGCGATATCACATTTGTTCTGCTGGGCTTCTGGACCGACGGGACCTACGTGGAGCGCTGGGATCTGTTTAACGCCGTCAACCCCGGGACCTGGGAAGACCGGAGCCTCGCGCCCTTCGGCGTCAGGGCCGACCAACTGGCCGAAATGACTATCGTCAACAAAAATGATTATTCCCCACTGTACGGCGGGGTGCGCACGGACGGATCGAGCCTGAATCGGAAACTGTACCTTCAAAATGCAGAATCAGGCGGGGTGGACGCGGCCGGCATGATGGTAAAGGCCGGAAGCACTGCCTCTGCCCTTATCGAGGTGTGGTCGGACTGGACAAGCGAAATCTACTTTTACCTGGCGGGATACTGGAGCGACCCGCCCGGGACGTTTACCGAAGCCTTCACAGATTTGGGAAACTCCACCGCGAATGGCTGGCAGGAAAAGGATCTGAGCGGCTTCGGGGTGCCTGCCGAAACCGTGTTGCAGATCGCCTTGTCAAACGAGGATCTCAGTGAAGAAAATAAAATGGGGGTCCAAAGACAGGGATCATCGCTGTCGAGGTTCATTGATCTGCACGAACCCGAAGACGGAGGAGGCGACATTGCCGTGATGCACGTGAATGCGGATGAAAACTCCGTCATCAAGTGGTATCATGAGGATTGCAGCGACCCCCATGACTACCACCTGCTCGGCTACTGGGACTTGCCCGAGATCATCCTGGAAGCCAACTTCGATACGAACGAAGAGGGATTTGCCTATCTGGACGACGCATTCAGGGGCACAGACGCGTCCGCGTATGCCTCCGGCAACTACGAGGCCGCCGGAGGGTTCAATGGAGGTGGCCTGAGAGTGCTCCTGGGCGGCATCAACGACGACGACATCTTTGGCATGTCAGGGGGCTGGCAGCAAACCTTCAACCTGGTCGCGGATGCGGAAGTGACGATTTCTTTTCGATATCAGTTGACACTTTCTTCCGAGTATGAAGACGACGAGTACGGTCAGGCACTGGTCAGCGTGGACGGCACTCTCTACGGCGAAAACCCCAACGACTATGTGACTCAGATCAACGGGAACGGAAACGGCGGCAGTCCGGACACCTCGGGCTGGCGGCTCTTCACCAAGAACATCGGTACCCTCTCATCAGGAGACCACACGATTATCATCGGCGGGTATAACAATAAAAAGACCCTCAATGATGAGATTGTCGAGATCCTGATCGATGATGTTATTATCAGCCAATAGGGTTCAGGGAGCAGAGAGCTGGGAGCTGGGAGCAGAGAGCTGGGAGCTGGGAGCAAGGGTCGGAGGTTGGAGGTCGGAGGTTGGAGGTCGGAGGTTGGAGGTCAGAGGTCCAGAGTTGAGAGGTTCAACCTTTGAACCTTTGAACCTTTGAACGCTGAACCTTTGAACCCCTGAACCTTTGAACCCCTGAACCTTTGAACCCTGAACCTTTGAACGCCTATATACTTTTTACTTTAGAGGTTAAAGCAAGAGATGATGTTCTATTCGATCGACTTATTTACGAAATCCAAGCGGGGGCTGCATGGTGGTTTTACGCTGGTTGAAGCCCTTGTTATTATTTTTATTTTGGGCATTGTTACCGCCCTGGCTATCCCGACACTCCAATCGGGGTTAGCGGAATCCAAACTTGCGGGGGCCTCCGGCGAGATTACCGTGGCCCTGGAGTACGCCCAGTTGGTCGCTATGACATCCGGCAGTCAGACGCGTGTGACCATCGATGCTGCCAATGATACGATTCTTGTGGAGCGCTTTACGATCAGCGGCGACATTACGGGCGGCGCCGCTGAAATTGCTGAAAACGATATTGAGAGCGGAGCCTTTGCCACCGTAGCCCACCCGGCCAGCCGCGGGAAAGATTACAACATCATCTTTGCCGATGAGGATCGTTTCGACGGCGTTGACATAGCTTCGGCAACCTTCGGGGGAGGCCAAACCGTAACGTTCGATGCCATGGGGGTTCCGTCCAACGGCGGGACGGTAACGCTGTCGTTTGGCAGCAATCAGGTCATTTTGACGGTTGATGCCCTCAGCGGAAAAGTCACGTCAAGCAGTTAACCCTGGCGTTGCAATAAATTCAGGACTCCTGACCTGGCGTAAATTCAGATTCAACATATTTTAATGAAGAATCCACACCT
>JACNIG010000120.1 GCA_014383215.1 Candidatus Desulfatibia vada
CGGGTTAACCGTTACGATGGTCGAATACGCGTACACTCTTTCTCTCGGTCCGGGGCATGTTGCCGTGATCGACGATTTCCACCTCGCTCCGTACCAGTACCCTGCGACGGATTTCCGTTGCCACCCTTGCGGACAAATCACTATCTCCGGAAGGCTCCGCACCCATAGCGCGCTCCACCTTGATCAGCATCATATCCCGCCCGCTTTCACGCTGTTTGAGGTGAATCTGATATTCACTGCCGGTACCGTCCACACCACTCAGCACGTGATCGATCTGGCTCGGATAGATGTTTACGGCGCGGTAGGTAAACATATCATCCGTACGGCCGAGTATGCGGTCATGCCTGGGGAACACAACACCACACCTGCAGGCACGGTTCATAAGGCGTGTGACGTCATGGGTCCGATATCGAATCAGCGGGCTCCCTTCCTTTTTCAAGGTGGTGACAACCAGTTCGCCTTCTTTGCCGTCCGGAACCGGTTGCAACGTTTCCGGATCGAGAACTTCGAAAATAAAAAGGTCGGACCAGTAGTGGATCCCGTTGTGGTAGATACAATCGAGCCCCGTCCCCGGGCCATACAATTCGGTCAAACCATAGATGTCAAAAATATGCTCCACATCCATAAGCTCCTTGATACGGGCTCGCATGGCATCGCTGTGCCGTTCGGCACCCAAGATAATCTTTTTAACTTTTATCTTTGAAAGAAGATTGCGTTTATGGATCTCCTCCGCCATCAAAAGGGCCATGGATGCAGTGGAACAAAAAACAGTGCTTTCCATATCAACCATCATTTCACAGTGCATTTCAGCATTGGCCGGACCTACGGGCACCGCCATGGCCCCGAAACGCTCGCATCCGGCCTGAAAGCCGACACCCGCCGTCCACAAGCCGTATCCCACGGCAATTTGCACACGATCTGCACGCGTCAAACCTGCGAGTTCATAACAGCGGGCAAACATGTCCGCCCATACGTCAATATCCCTCTGGGTATAGCAAAGTACCTTGCGCTTTCCGGTAGTTCCTGAAGATGCGTGAATCCGAACGATTTTTTCAAAAGGTTCGGCCCGCAAAGGAAAAGGATACTCTTGCTGCAAATCTTCTTTATCGGTAAGCGGAAGATGCAAAAGGTCATCAAGAGACCGAATATCTTCGGGCTTAATACCCGCGTTGTCGAATTTTTGGCGGTAAGCCGGACAGTTGGTGTAGGCGTGATCAACGGTCCGTTTAAGCCCTTCAAATTGAATCTTTGCTAATTTATCCTCCGTCAAATCATCAGGTATAAAGCGCATGCTAAACTCCTATATCCGTCAACAGTCAGCGGTTTTTATAAATGAAAAAAAGCCAGTGTCTCGGAAGAAGCACCGGCCTTTACAAAAAAAGCCGTGAGCTACTTCTGCGTCGCTTGCTGAAGCTTCTCACAGCTCTGAATGGTTAATGGTTGATTATTCAAGGTAGCAAGCAAGCTTCACGACCATTGCCACCACCAAAACACAAATTTCATCGTCATCTCCCAGGGTACAAGGTGAAAAACTCAACCGTTTAATGCCCGCTTCAACCTTGAATATTCCAGCACACTTTTTGAGCGTTGAACGCATCTAAGAGTTAATTTCAATTACCCAAGTTGAGCCTTTTTGTCAAGAGCCGATCACGGTTTTTGCTTTTTCCAAATCATCGATCCATTTTGCGATCCGGTCCTTGCCATAGGCCTTCTTCCATGCCGTCAAAATGTCATCCACTGGGATATCCGCATAGGTCCCGTGAAATTCCAGATACTCCATGAACTGTTCTTTCTCCGTATTATAGGGATGGAAAATCGAATCTTGGCGACCGTTGAATTCAAGGGGGATGACCTGATGCTTTTTACACAGCTCGGCATTAAAGGTCGGGGTCGACTTAACCCATTGGCCCTCAAGATAAAACTCTGTGAATCCATGATAGACAAATACATCCGAGCCCATAAAATCGATCAGCTTTTGAGTTGCAAGGTGATTGCGAACCGTACCGAAACCAACCCTTGACGGGATGCCGCTTGCCCTTGCAAGGGCGCAGAGCAATGATGCTTTGCTTATACAAAATCCCCGGCCGCTTTTGAGGATATTGCTGGCACGGTAATGCTCCGGAAGATAAAAGGGATAATAGGGATCATACCAGATACCGTCCCGAACGGCGTAATAGAGTTTTACGGCCCCTGCGACCGGATCTTTACCCGCACCGCTCACCGTGACATTTGCATATTCAATGATGCTGGGATGATCGCTGTCAATGATTGCCGTAGGAGATAGGTATTTTTTGTCAATATGCTCCATTGTTCCCTTTCGAACAACTAATAATCAAGAACACTCAATTGAGCCTTTTTCGCTCAATTAGGTTTTTGTTAAACGTTGCGTTAGTAAGATAAACTCCGGAGCTGACCAGAATGGTCCCGACAAGCAGTGACGGCGTGATCGGCTCCTTGAGAATCAGAAATGCTAAAAGGACCGCACTGATCGGGACAAAATTAATGAAGAGACTGGCTTTGGTAGGGCCCAACTCCTTGATGCCTTCATAGTACCAGACGAATCCGATTACAGTTCCGAAAAAACCCAAGTAAAAAAGACTTAACCAGTCCGGCACCGAATAATAAAGTAAATTGTGAGCGGCACCTTCAAAATAAGCCGGAAAAAATAAAAATACGGCGCCGATAACGGCAGAGTAGCATACTGAAGCCAGCGGTGATAGACCCGCCATAACAGCTTTTCCGATCAATGAATACGCAACCCAGCTGATAACACAACCAAAAATAAAAACTTCTCCCCACCCCAAACTGCCGGACAAAATAGAGCTTAAGTTCCCTTTGGTAATAACAATTGTTGCCCCGATTACTGACACGGTAATTCCAAAGACCTTGATCAGATTTAATTTTTCTTTAAAAAAATAAGCCGAAAGCAGGGCAATAAATATCGGATTACAGGCAATTATGACCGCCGCCCGGCCGGCGCTGATTATTTTTAGACCTTTGAAAAAGAAAACATTGTAGGAAAACACACCCGTCATTCCCAGTAGAAAAACAGGTATCCATTGCCCCTTTTGGGGTAAGCCGAATTTACCCTCCAACTTATAGGTAAAGAACAGCAGAAAGACCGAGGCAATCATAAATCTAAAAAAGGCCGCGGAAAACGGGCCCACGTCCTGCGCAACGATCCTGCCGGCAATAAACGTCCCGCCCCAAAAAAAGGCGGTAAGCAGCAGCTTTAAATAAATCAACATTGTCCATACCCTAAAAAACGATCGTGGAGGTGCTCTTTAACATGTTGATTTCACCCTGTCCATAATGATAATATCATATCATGAAAAAACGAATCGCGTTGCTTTTAGTTATCGGTCTTCTTTTAGCATGCTCCAGCGGAGACATGATCCGTGCAGCCCGGATAGCGACCACCGGTGATGTTGCTTCAGCCCAGCAGATGGCCGCCGAAAAAGCGTTCCATTACGCCGCTGATCCCAAATCATTGGAGCGTGATATCAAGCGTTTTGAAAAAGATTTTGAAAATCTTATGGAAACATTCAGAAAGGCGGTGTTAGCGGTCTGGGGCAAAAAAGAGGCCAAAGAGCCCAAACCCAAGGTATACGTCAAATATACCCAGAACTATCTTTCGCGTGCTGCGGTGGATTTCGACAAGGGCCTTATCACTATTGAAACACTGGATCAGAAAACACCGGAAAAAAGTCTTAAGACCGCCATCGCCACCACGCTGCTGACTCCGGATGATCCCAGGGCCGTGGATCTTTATACCGCCAAACCCATCAAATTAGGTGAAATCCCCTTTCTTTACAGAGAAGTTAAAGACCACGAAAATGAGGATATCCGCTGGGCATGGCGGGCTGAGCGGTTTGCGGATCATCTGGTCGCAAACAGACTGCAAACCCGGCAAATCAAAAACCACGGCACCGTAAAAACCATTCGCTACGTGACCACCGCTATGGTCAAAGACCATCTTCAGGTGCGGGCCAAAAAGTACATGCTGCTGGTGCAACGCTCCGCCAAAGAGTTTTCCGTCAGCAAAAACCTCATTTATGCCATCATGAAAACCGAAAGCGACTTTAATCCGTATGCGGTCAGCAGTGCGCCGGCCTTCGGACTGATGCAGATCGTACCCACTACGGCAGGCCAGGATGTAAATAAGTTTCTAAAAAAAAGCGGCCTGCCTACCAGGGAATTTCTGTTCAATCCTGCCAACAATATCAAGTACGGCAGCGCCTATTTACATCTTTTGAACTATAAATATTTAAACGACATTCAAAATCCTGTTTCGCGGGAATATTGCGTCATCGCCGCCTACAATACCGGAGCCGGTAACGTCCTGCGGACCTTTGACCGCAAACGCGACCTTGCCCCCGGGCGCATAAACCGCCTGGATCCCCTTGACGTATTCAATACCCTGCAGCGAAAACTGCCCTACAAGGAAACCCGCCGGTATCTGGTCAAAGTCATGGACGCCAAGAAAGATTTTGTGAATTTCTAAAATTTGGTAAAAATGGGGGAGTGGAGCTTAACCTGCTGTAGCCATATAGCTTACAAGCCGGCTTGATGTTTGACGCAGCTTTTTACTCAACAACAACGAAAGCCCTTTGAGAATTTTCATGCCAATTACGGAGTATTCTTGCGTAATCACTTCAAAATCATTGCCTTCCAGGGTGAACAGAGTCGCTTTGGTTTTGGCCCTGACTGTAGCCGACCGCGGTCTTTTATCAATTATAGACAGTTCACCGACCGACTGACCTCTGGCCAGGGTATTCAATACAAAATTTTCTCCGGTAATAGTCTTTTTGGTTACTTCCAGTCTTCCATCGACCACAAAACAAACATATTCGCCTTTGTCGCCTTCTTTAAAAAGAGTTTCACCCTGCTCGATCTCAAAAAGCTTGATGTATTTTTCAATGATTGGCAACTCGTCCGCGTCAAGGCCGGCAAACATTGGAATCTTAATCAGCAGATTCGTAATAGTGTCTTTCATCATTCGACTCCTTAGTCGCTATCCCGGATATACGGGTTGGTTTAGATGAAGAGAAAACGTTCTCTATCTAAATACCGCAAACTGCCTGTTTGTCAAACGATTTTTTACTCCGACTGCACAGATTTCTTGCGCATCAGGGATTAGCGCAAATCCCGACATATCCACTGGTATGCCTGCCGAAGAACCCGCCTGGCGAGGGCGTAGCGCAGCGAAAACCCGATATGTTTCAGGATGGTTTTCGCAAATCCTTATGTATCAAGGCCTGGGCACACCTCGTTGCAAAAAAACGTTCAACTTAACTGTTACATGCAAATCATAGATTTTTACTAATTTTCCTGCCCCAGAGAATTCCTGTTACATAATTCGCATTTTCATAATTACCCCACTATACTCCACTTAAACTTATACCTCTTTTTAAGTTTTAACATTTATGAATTATTATAAATAATGTGGACTATGGTTGTTTTTTATGCTTGACATTTATCAAAAAATGTACTTATCTCTAAATAAAGTGGATAAAAGTGGATAAGAACTGTGAAAAATGTTTAGAGGAAGCTCCTTACATACCATTGACTTAAAAGGGCGTATCATCGTTCCGGCCAGGTTTCGCGAAATCATTAAAGCCGATGACAACAACGGTATAATGATATCCAGGATGGACAGCGGATTGGTGGCCTATACGCTTACAGAATGGCGTAAAATCGAAACTCGAATATTGTCTCTGGCCGAAAAAAGCGACAACATGCGCCGGTTTCGAAGGGTTTTCATTGGTGGAGCTTTTGAATGTCCGTGCGATAAACAAGGCCGCATCCTGATTCCGCCGATGTTGAGGCAATATGCAGAACTTAGCCGGGAAATTGTTCTCGTTGGCGTACTTGATCACTTTGAAATCTGGTCCCGCGAAAAGTGGGAAAAAGAAAACCTGCATATGGAAAAGGACATGAAAAAGGAGGAGGTCAGAAACGAAATCGCAAAATTAGGACTCTGATTCTATGTCGTTGGAACACATTCCTGCAATGCCAAAAGAAGTGGCTTTTTACCTGGATTGCAGGCCGGGGAAAATCTATGCAGACTGTACTCTCGGGGGTTCGGGACATGCCCGGATAATTTTGGAAAAAATTATCCCCGGCGGTGTTCTGATCGGTATAGATCAAGACAAAGATGCCGTTAGGAACGCAAAAAAAGTGCTGAAATCGGCTGACGTAACCGTACACCTCTTTAATGATAATTTTGTAAATCTTCCTGATATTCTTCAACATTTGAAGATTGCAGCCGTGGACGGCATTCTGCTCGACCTGGGTATTTCGCTGCACCAGCTCAAAGCGAGTGGCAAAGGGTTCAGTTTTCAAAAAGATGAGCCCCTCGACATGCGGATGGACATAACATCAAAAACAACCGCTGAAGATTTAATAAACCGGCTGGAGGAAAAAGAACTTAAAAAAATTTTTTACAAATACGGAGAGGAACGCTGGGCACCGCAGATTGCCAAAAAGATTGTCAAACAAAGAAAACTTAGTGCCATAAGATCGAGTGCGCATCTGGCCCAAATAGTATGTGAAGCGATTCCCAAGCCGGCGCTGAGCCAAAAAATACATCCCGCCACCAGAGTGTTCATGGCGCTTAGAATCGCTGTTAACAGGGAGCTTGAAATGCTCGATTTGTTCATGGAAAATGTTGCAGCCATTTTAAACCCTAAAGGCCGTCTCTGTGTTCTATCTTTTCACTCCCTTGAAGATCGAATTGTCAAACATCGTATAAAAGCCATGGAAAAGGCCTGCGTGTGTCCGCCGGATTTTCCTAAATGTATTTGCAATCAAAAAAGAGCCTTGCGCTCTTTAACAAAAAAAGTGGTGCGTCCGACAGAAAATGAAATTGCCAAAAATCCCATGGCAAGGAGCACAAAATTAAGAGCCGCTGAGAGAATATAGCAAAATTCAGCTTTAAACTTTTGAGTAAAAAGACAGATAAAACAAAAGCAATGAACCGTAAAATTAAAAAAAATCCGCGGAAGCTTAAGGAGACCGGAATCTGGATAATTCTCATGGTTTTCTTTATTTCGGAGCTTTTCCTTTATACCTGGAGCCGGGTCCAATGTGTGGGAATCGGATATGAAATTTCAAAGGCTGCCATTCGCCAAAAAGAGTTTGTTGCTATGCAAAACAACTTGAACCTCGAACTGGTCAGCCTGAAATCTCCTGCCAGGATTGCTGAAATTGCAAAAACCCGGTTTGGCTTGAAAATGCCTACATCGGAACAGATGATAATAATTCCATGAAATCGACTGAAACCAAACATATAAAATCGCGTACAATCGTTATCGGTATATTCTTTAGCCTTTTTTTTACGGCAATTGTCGCCAAAGCCGTTTATCTTCAAATTCTCCATGGCCCGAGCCTCTCTCGAAAAGCTGCCGACCAATATGAAAGTTCCTTCAAATCAACCGGAAAACGCGGAACTATCTATGATACTCGCCTTGCCGAAATGGCCGTCAGTATCGATGTAATATCTATCGCCGCGTATCCTCCGCGCATTGAAGATGTGCGGGCTGCTGCTAAATCTTTGGCTAAGATACTGAAAATTAATTTGAAAGCACTTCAGGGCAGACTCTCTTCTGAAAAGAAATTTGTTTGGGTTAAACGTCATGCTGCACCCAAGGAGACCCTGGCCGTTAAGAATCTTAATATTGCCGGAATAGATTTCATCACTGAGCATAAACGCTTTTATCCCAATAAAACGCTTGCAGCCCAAGTGCTTGGATTTACAAATATCGATGACATCGGCCTGGAAGGCATCGAATTCTACTACGACAATTATCTGCAAGGCGCATCCGGCAGTTTCACGATTATCAAGGATGCCCTCGGCCGGGGTTTTGAAGCCGAAGACAACCAGATGTCGAATTATAGCGGGAACAACCTCATCCTCACTCTTGACCGCACCATCCAATACATTGCCGAGAAAACCCTTGAGGAAACAGTCAATAAATTTGCAGCCAGATCCGGAATTGTAATCGTAATGGCTCCTGAAACAGGGGCGCTGCTGGCTGTTGTGCATTATCCTTTTTTCAACCCTAATGCGTTTAGCGGTTTCAGCCAAGAAGAGTGGAGGAACCGGTCAATCACCGATCCGTTTGAGCCGGGTTCCACCATGAAGATCTTCAGTGCGGCGGCGGCCCTGGAATCCGGAAGCAGCACCCCTAACAGCTCTTATTTCTGTGAAAACGGCGCCTACAAAATCGGAAAAGAAGTCGTCCACGACACTCACCCTTACGGATGGTTGACCCTGCCGCAGGTCGTCAAGCTTTCAAGCAATATTGGTGCCGTCAAATTAAGTGAGATTACAGGACCTGAAGCGCTTTACAAAATACTGAAAGATTTTGGTTTCGGAACAAAGACCGGAATAGACTGCCCGGGCGAAACAGTCGGCAGCCTGGCACATTATAACCGCTGGACCAAGATTGACGCCGGAACCATAGCCTTTGGCCAGGGAATTGCAGTATCCGCCCTGCAGCTCATTACGGCCGTGTCCGCCATCGCCAACGGCGGGATGCTCATGAAACCGTACATCGTCCAGGCCATAACGGATCAAAACGGAGTGCCGGTAGAAACATTTGGCCCCCAAACGATTAGAAGGGCCGTTTCGGCGACAACAGCCAAAACCATCAATAGAATCATGCAGACCGTTATTGCCAAAGGCGGCACCGGCGTCAATGCCGCCCTGGAGAGATTTTCGGCCGCCGGCAAAACCGGCACAGCCCAGAAAATCGACGAGCAGGGTGAATATACCAAGGGAAAATACACGGCATCGTTTGTCGGATTCGCACCTGCCGAAAAACCCAAAATAGCAATTCTGGTGGTCATCGACGAGCCTTCAAAGGAGCATTACGGCGGTATTGTTGCGGCACCGGCATTTAGTAAAATTGCAAATAAGACACTCGATTATATGAATATACCGCCCGAACACAAAACCGATAAGCTAACCGCTTCTCTGGAAAACGAGGCCTGAAGATGAATCTTTCAAGTTTACTCGAAGCTGTTACACCAATAAGGATTACGGAATCAGGTGGTCTCCGGCCCGAGATAGTCTCGATTCACTACCGGGCACAGGACGTTCAGCCCGGCGGCCTTTTTGTGGCGATAGAGGGCCTGGCAGCAGACGGGCATGATTTTGTTGACGAAGCGGTGGCCAGAGGAGCCCTGGCAATTATTGCCCAGAAACCTGTAAATCAAGAAGCGACTGTTATAGTGGTTGAGAACAGCCGCAAGGCCCTTGCGGCCGTCTCCGACCGGTTTTACACCAGTCCGTCGCAAAAGTTGACGATGATTGGAATAACCGGCACCAACGGCAAAACAACGACAGCTTTTTTAGTTGAGCGCATCCTGCGGCAAGCCGGTTTCAACGTCGGGGTCATCGGGACTTTGAATTATCGATATAACGGCAAAACATTCAGCAGTCCGATGACAACCCCCGAATCTTTGGATCTCCAGAGAATACTGGCAGATATGCTCAAAGACGGCGTCACCCATGTTGTCATGGAAGTTACTTCCCATGCCATCGATCTTCACCGGGTTGATCATTGCCGCTTAGATGTCGCTGTATTTACCAATTTAACCCAAGACCATCTCGATTATCACGGCAACATGGAATCTTACTGGCAATGTAAAAAAAGAATGTTTACTGAAATCTTAAATTCAGGTCCTAAAAAAAACTTAGGATCGGCTGTGCTTAATCACAATGATGAAAAAGGCCAGGAACTCTTAAGCCTGTTTTCAGAAAAAGCGGGTCCATTTGCGGTGCTTTCCGTCGGTACTGCAGCCGGCAACAACATCCGGTGTCAAAATATCGAATACGACCTGACCGGTATGAAGGGCCGTATTGCAACGCCCGGCGGTACGTTTGAATTCAAATCACCCCTTGTAGGGCACTATAATCTGGAAAACATCCTTTGTGCCACCGGGGCAGGTATAGCCTTGAATCTCTCTTTAGGCGCTATTAAAGCCGGCCTGGAAGAGGTTGCCGGAATTCCGGGACGTCTTGAAAGTATTGCCAATGATATTGAACGCTTTGTATATGTCGATTACGCCCATACCCCTGATGCTCTCGATAATGTGCTCTCTGTCTTAAAAAAGCTGGCGACCGGCAAAGTCATCTGTGTATTCGGCTGCGGCGGCAATCGCGACAGTGCCAAACGCCCTAAGATGGGTGCCATAGCAAGCAGGCTCTGTGACCTTACCGTGATCACAAACGATAACCCTCGCACAGAACCGCCCCGAAAAATCATCGGCCAGATCCTTGAAGGGACTAAAAAGGCCGGCGTACGACGATACACCCCTTCGGATCTGGCAGCAGGCCTTCAACAAAGAGGCTACGTTGTCGAACCGGATCGTAAAAATGCCATCCAGCTGGCGGTGCTGGCATCCCGCCCGGGCGATACCGTCCTGATCGCCGGCAAAGGCGATGAAACCTATCAAGTCATCAAAGAGAGTGTCGTTCCCTTTGACGACCGCGCAGAAGCCCGGGCAGCACTTTCAGCCCTGGCCGGATCTCCAAAGAAAAGCATCAAACAGAATCACCAGACAAAGGACCTTAAGGCCGATGACAAAACCAATACCTTGGACCACTGCTGAAATCCTTGAAGCAGTAGAGGGAAACCTGTTGTGCGGAGACATCAACAGGGTTTTCGCGGGCGTCTCTATCGATTCGCGCAGGATCGCTGCGGATGACCTCTTTGTGGCCATCAAAGGTGATGTTCATGACGGCCACAGTTTTGCCGGCGACGTCATTGCAGACGGTGTTGCCGGCATTATCATCAACAATGACAAAGCCGCAGCCCTGCCCGGCCAGCTATGCCAAAAAAAAGGACTTGTCTGTGTTACTGTGACCGATACAACCAAAGCACTGGGCAACCTTGCAGCTTTTCAACGCCAACGTTCAAACGCCTCGGTGGTCGCCATTACCGGTTCAAACGGCAAAACCACCACCCGGACCATGACTGCTGCCGTTGTTGCCCAATGCTTCTCTACGCTGACAACCAGCGGCAATCTGAACAATGAGATCGGACTGCCCCTGACATTGCTGAATCTCAATTTGCATCATCAGTGGGCGGTTGTGGAGCTGGGTATGAACAGGCCCGGAGAAATCGAACGTCTCGGTGCAATCTGTTCACCGCAAATCGGTCTAATTACCAATATCGGTCCGGCCCACCTTGAAGGGCTGGGCTCCATAGATGCCGTCATGCGGGCCAAGGGTGAGCTGCTTACAAAAATCAAACCGGCCGGCACGGCGGTTCTGAATGCCGACGATCCTAAGCTGCTGCAGCTTGCCGACCAAACATCGGCAAACGTTGTTCTCTTCGGTTTGTCAAAAAAGGCCCAAATCAGAGGCCGGTCTATTCGTAAAAAGGGTCTGGGACTTTCTTTTACTCTCCAGATGCCGTCGGAAAGCATTTCTATCGATATTGAAACTCCCGGCAGATTCATGGTTTCCAATGCGTTGGCTGCGGCAGCGGTTGGATACCTGCTGGGAGCAAGTGCCCGACAGATTAAAACCGGCCTTGAGAGTTTCGTCCCGGTTCAAGGCCGGTTGAACATACATAAAACGCACAAAGGCATCTATATCATCGACGACACGTACAATGCCAACCCAGGCTCCATGTCAGCTGCTATTGAAACGCTCAAGTCCTCAAAAGGGGGCGGCAGGGGGGTTATGGTCATCGGCGATATGCTCGAACTCGGGCAGCATTCGGAATCGTTGCACCACAAGATCGGCATCCTTTGTGCAAAATCTAAGATATCAAGAGTCTATGCGACCGGCAAATTTGCTGAATCAGTGGCCGCAGGTGCCCGCAAAGAAGATATGAATTCCGGCAATATTATCTTAGGGACCAAGGAAGCAATCTATGAAAGTATCATTGACTGGCTCGATCCCGGAGACTGGGTGCTGGTAAAGGGCAGCCGATCAATGGCCATGGAAAAAATCGTTGAAAAACTTTTGGAGTGGGCCAACGGCTAGACTGTGCACGGCCATGCAGTGCGCTTCGGGGAGTTTAGTCATTTGTCCGTTGTCCGTTGTCAGTTGTAAATCTAACTCGGTTTATCCGGCGTTATTATAACGCTTGGCTGAAGATTTATAAATCAAGACTTTAATTCCTCTCAATTAGCTACGGACAACGGACAATGAACAACGGACATCGAGCGTTTCGCTTGATTAGGGTATCATTTTACTAACAACAATTTGTCTTCGATAAGGAGCTTCGAGACGACAACCGATGTTATATCACCTACTATATCCGCTGCATAACACCATATCGGCCTTTAATGTATTTCGATACATTACTTTCCGGACGATCTATGCCAGTCTTACTGCTTTTTTAATCTGTTTTTTTATGGGCCCCTGGGTTATTCGAAGACTGAGCCGCCTGCAAGTGGGGCAGTATATCAGAGAAGACGGTCCTAAAACCCACCACACAAAAGCCGGAACTCCAACCATGGGCGGAATGCTGATCATTTTCTCAATTGTTGTATCGACACTCCTCTGGACGAATTTAACCAATCATTACGTCTGGATAGTATTGCTGGCCACCGTTGGTTACGGCGGCATCGGTTTTGCTGATGACTATCTGATGCAAATCAAAAAACAGAACAAAGGACTAAGTGTTCGCAATAAATTCCTGCTGCAAACTATTCTGGCGCTGGCCACCGGTACGCTGGTTTACATGTCGCCGGACTTTTCAGCGCGCGTCACCATACCGTTTTTAAAGAAAGTTTCACCGGATCTTGGATACGGTTATATCCTATTTGCCGCTTTGGTAATTATCGCCACATCCAATGCGGTCAACCTGACAGACGGGCTCGACGGCCTTGCCATCGGACCTTTTATCATAGCTTCAACAGCTTATATGGTCTTTGCCTATGTCGCCGGGCACATCAAAATAGCCGACTATCTGCAAATCAACTACGTTGTCGGCAGCGGAGAAATAGCCGTTTTCTGCGGAACACTGGCCGGCGCAGGCCTTGGATTTTTGTGGTTCAACACTTATCCGGCACAGATTTTTATGGGCGATGTCGGCTCCCTTTCACTGGGTGCGGCCTTAGGCACCGTAGCAGTCATCACCAAGCAGGAGATCCTGCTGGCGTTGGTCGGTGGGCTTTTTGTGATTGAGACGCTGTCTGTGATTTTTCAGGTCGGTTTTTTCAAAGTAACAAACGGCCGCAGAATATTTAGAATGGCCCCGCTGCACCACCATTTTGAATTGAAAGGATGGCCGGAACCTAAAGTTATTGTCCGGTTCTGGATCATTGCAATTGCATTGGCGCTGCTTTCAATGAGCACGCTGAAACT
>JACNIG010000009.1 GCA_014383215.1 Candidatus Desulfatibia vada
AAGGTGTCCGGTATTGGCATCCAACACTCCTGCAGTTGCCTTTAAAAATTTTGGCTGAAAGGTCTGGTTGCGGTGAATGTGAGCTTTGATATGTCAGCGTGAATCGAATCGGTGAGGATCAGTGTCTGTTGCAATCTGCCGGCAATAACTTTGACCTCTCGTAAATGCCTGTATTGTTTGGATTCATATACCGGACTTTACGTAATATGTCAAGATTATTAAATATATGCCACAATGTGCGAACTGCCCTTACAGCTCATTCGGCATTTGTGGTCGGGCCACGGCAACCGACTATAATAACAACAAAAGAGGCTTAAAATAGACCTAAAATTGTCTTAAACGACTCTTTTAGGCCCCCAAAATGCCCTTCTAAGGCCTTGTTTGACGCACTTTTTAAACGTTTTGTCTATTATATCAAGATGTTCTTGTGGCCAGACCCCCTTTGGCATTTAATGAATTACTTTGCGGATTTCGTCTTCATGAATACGTACATGCTCATAAGCCCAGATAATGAAGCGCTCAAGCTTGCCATGGCCATGGAAGGCATGCATCCCTTCACGATTAAGATCTTGTTCCGACATCCCTTGCACTATAGCGATGGTATCTTCTCGAACCAATTTGAATTGTTCAATGAGCTCTTCGACAGTTAGCCCGTCTAATTTCTTGGTCTGGGTGAGATTAGGGGATACATATTTTGGATCTTCAGCCAACTCGTTAACATGTTGTAATAGATCATCAAAACTAATTTGACCCTCTCCTACAGCGTAAACAAATTTCCTGTTTTTGAGTATTTTATATTTTATTGGCATATCAATTCCCCATGGCTAACCAGTTAGTATATAGTTTCTGGATAATTTTAAACAATATTTCCGTAATATGTCAAGATTATTATATATATCAAAACGTTCCTGTGGTCCGCCCCCTCATTCCCTCGTGCAATTGTTAAAAATAGGATTTACTTGACCTGACACCAGAAAAATATGATATCTGCATATCAATTGTTGTTGTGAATGGTGTCGATATTGGTAATAAATCACCAACCGGGAAACATCTGTTTCTAATGACCACTGAAGGCCTGAATGACAAGCTGTTAAACGTGTTTCAAGATTGCCCATATAAGGGCAAACGAGAAGACTGCACTTTCCTTAAGATGCGAGATATGGAAATAGCTGCAAGGATTGACTTTCTGAACGATATGGACGAAGACGAGAAAGTTACAAAATGGCAAAAGCATCTGGAGTGTCTCATGAACGCTTTAGCCAGGTGAGAAATATATAAAGTTAAGGATCATCTTCAACTCAATTGTTGGTGTCAGACACTCTTCAAATACTCTCGGATCATCAAAGCCGCACTTGCTCCTTCGCCGGCCGCACTTGCCACTTGTTTGGTACTTTTATCTCTTACGTCGCCCGCAGCAAAGATTCCCGGAATACTCGTTTCCATCAGATGCGGCTCACGTCTTTTGTAACCAGTTGGCAGCTCGCCGCTGTGAGTTAAATCATGGCCGGTAATGATGAAGCCCCAATGATTGAGCAAAACTCCACTGTCAGCCAGAAAGCCGGTGTTGGGCTCTAAACCGATAAAGATAAAAGCACCATCTGTTGACAATTCTTCCGTCTCTCCAGTCTGGTTGTCGAGCACTTGGAGTCTTGTGAGCTTCGATTTTTCACCGATAAATCCCTTTACTTCAGTGTGCCACCGCACACTTATTTTTGGATGGACTAAGACTTTTTCTTGTATGATCCGGCTGGCCTTGAACTGGCTGCTTCGCACCAGTATGGTTAAATGTTCCGCAAACTTAATTAGCAGGAGACTCTCCTCGGCCGCACTATTTCCTCCCCCTATGACCGCAACCCTCTTGCCTTTATAAAACGGGCCGTCACAGGTGGCACAAAAATGGACTCCCGCGCCTATAAGTTCGTTTTCACCCGGAACATTCAGACGTTTGTAACGTCCACCTGTAGCGATAAGGACAGCTCGAGCGCTATACTGTTCACCGTTTCTTGTGTGAACACGGTGATAGTTGTGATAGGTATGAATACCGGTTACTTCCTGAGCCTGCAGCAGCTCCACGCCGAAACGCTCCGCTTGGCTCCGCAAGCGTTGTGAAAACTCCATTCCACCAATACCCTCTGGAAATCCCGGCATGTTGTCCAAACGCTCTGTCCCGGCAGCTTGGCCGCCGAAAGCAGCCCGTTCAATGATAAGGGTGTCAATGAACTCGCGTGCAGTATAGAGCGCCGCTGTCAGACCGGCGGGACCCCCACCTAAAATGATCAGATCATAATGGTTGCGGCTTGCTTTGGTCTTCAGTCCGAGCTTAGCTGCCAGCTCAGCATTGCTTGGTTCTGCCAAAAAAGAGCCGTCAGCAAAGGTTATGGTGGGAATGATACGTTTGCCGTTGTTGGTTTTTATGACAAACTCTTCGCCGCCCTTATCCTCATCGATGTCAACCCAATTGTATGCAATCTGGTGTTCACCCAAGAATTGTTTGCTAAGGCGGCAATCCGGACACCAATGGGCACCGTATACGGTTATTGCTTGTTTAGACACAGCACACCTCCAGAATAGTGACATTATTTTAGAACGTAAAAAGCGTTTAAAAAAGAACTATGTTTGCCGTGATGTTCTGTCAGATAAGTTTAGATGTTGTGAGAAATGTTGTCCAGGGTTAAAAGAAAAAAAGCAGG
>JACNIG010000281.1 GCA_014383215.1 Candidatus Desulfatibia vada
TAGTTTTATTTGTTAACCAACCAAACCAATGGAACCAATTTAACCAATAAAACTGAACCATTAAGGTTTATAATACATCCCCTTCTTTGTGTCTTCGTGGCTGAACTGTTACGAAAATAGAAGCATTAGCACAATTGGGCGCTATAGTTTGTTGACATGACGTTTTATTTATGATTTCCAGAAATTTCCCCAAAAATAAGATAGTCAAGGAGATGATCAATGAGGCAAAAATATGTGATTTTGAAAAACAATGAAAAAAACGAGCTTATAATTCAAGAATTTGCCGAACTGAACAAGGATGCTTTCACTCTGACGTGCGAGGAAACATTTCATGGCAAACTTGTAGAATCCGCCATTAACAAAGGCAGTCAGGCGCTCATTGCGACATTGCGGACCAAGCATATGTACCCCACTGGAATATGCGCAGTCAAAATAGCCGAAGAAGTCATCAACTTATATAAATCCAAAGATGCTGATTCCACTGAGCTTTATTTTGACGATAAAGAGTTTTTGCCAAAAGGCCGCGGTGCTCCCGAACCTTTGGATGATAGTGAAAGCGAGTCGGTAGAAATAGATGAACTGCTGGATGATGATGTTTCAGAATCAATAGATGATGATGAAATCGATGATATTATCATTCCGATTAAAGTCGCAGACAGTGATGCCGCTGATGCAGATAATGGGTTATAATAATGACCGGCAAACCTACTTATGAAGAACTGGAAAGCAGGATCAATGCATTGCAAAGTGATGTTGCCGGCCTTAAACAATCTTTGGAAAAACTATCTGAAAAAGAGCGTTATTATCGCCTGCTGCTGGCTAATTTGCATGATGATATCCTTGTAATTGACCGGCAATACCGCATCATTGATGCTAACAAGGCTTTTTTGGATACTTCCGGCCGCAGTCGCAAAGAGGTGATTGGGCGTTATTGTTATGAGATTTCACACGGCTACCGCGAACCATGCTCTAAGTACGGGGAGGAATGTATGCTGCAAGAGGTTTTTGAAACCGGCCGCTCGGCGACCTGTCTGCATAAACACATACATTCCGATGGTTCCAAAATCTTATGTGATCTCATCCTGTCGCCGTTAAAAAATAATGCTGATGATCGCGTTACACATGTTATCGAGGCCATCCGGGACGTCACCAATCTTCTTGATGCCGAAAGGAAACTCAGTAAAAGCGAGGCCCAGCATCGTTTTTTGCTTGAAACAATGGCTCAAGGGTTCGGGATTCAAGATGAAAACGGGCTGTTTACTTACGTCAACGATAAGATTTGCAAAATGATCGGGTATTTAAAAGAAGAGATTATCGGACGCCATGGTACTGATTTTATGGACGAAGTTAATCAAAAGATTTACAACCAGCAAATAGTCAAACGCAAAAAAGGGTTGGACGAATCTTATGAAATTGAGCTGGCTGGCAAAAACGGCAAAAATATTGCGGTAATTGTTTCCCCCCAGTCGATTATTGACATAGATGACAATTATAAAGGCAGCTTTGCAATTTTCACTGACATTTCCAAGCAAAAGCGGTTCAAGGAAGTGCTGCTAAAAGACTACGATCGCCTTGACCGCCGGGTGAACAATTGCACCAGAGAGCTGGAAGTCAAAACCCAAAACCTTGAGGAATTAAATACGGCCCTGAAAGTTCTACTGAAAAAAAGAGATGAGGATAGAATCGAACTTGAAGAAAAAGTGCTGGTCAATGTGCAGGAGCTGATAGTCACCTATCTTGAAAAATTGCAAAAGAGCGGACTGGATGACAGGCAAAAAACCTATGTCGATATTATCGAATCGAATCTTAATGACATTGTTTCACCCTTTGTGCGCGGATTATCCAGCAAATATTTGAGCCTGACGCCCACCGAAATTCAAACCGCAAATCTCGTCAAACAGGGCAAAACTTCAAAAGAAATTGCCAAGTTAGTGAATTTGTCCGCCAGAACAATTGAGTTTCACCGTGACAATATTCGCAAAAAAATGGGGATAAAAAACAAGAAAGTAAACTTAAGAACTCACCTTTTAGCCATGCAATAATACGGGCATTAAGCCCGTATTATGCCCGCAATCTTCTCGTCTTGTTTTTCCAGGCAAACTCTGCTTTGAAATAAATTTACAAAATGAACCGTTCTCATTTTATTTAGGCCCTTCTAATTTTATTTTATCACGCAGTTAGCTTTGCTTTAATTGCAATTTAAATAACAATTCTAAACCGTTTCCTGTCACCTTACAGCAAAGAGGGGAATATGAAAAATCAAAATGATTGCTCGTTAAATGAAAAGCTGAGTGAAATTTCAAGGCGGGATTTTATGAAGTTCTGTGGAATTGTGGCGGCGAGTATGGGATTGCCGTTAAGTGCAGGGCTGCAAATGGCCGAAGCGGCTAAAGCCAAACGCCGGCCCCCGGTGATCTGGCTGCATGGGCAGGAGTGCACCGGTTGCACAGAAAGCCTGCTGCGGCCCACCCATCCATCTTTTGAACATTTGATTCTTGATCTGATCTCGCTCGATTACCATGAAACCTTAAATGCCGGCTCCGGACACCAGGCGGAAGCAGCTCTAAAGCAGTCCATGAAAGAGAATGCCGGGAAATACATCCTGGTGGTTGAAGGCTCCGCACCGCTGAAAGACGGCGGCAAATACTGCATGATCGGCGGACGGCCCTTCGTGGACATCGTCAAGGAGACCGCTGCCAAAGCAGCCGCCGTGGTTGCCATCGGCTCGTGTGCCTCCTGGGGAGGTTGGCAGTCGTCGTCGCCCAATCCGACGGGGGCTACCGGTATTCCCGAGGTTTTGAAGGGAACCACCGTGGTAACCATTCCGGGATGCCCCCCCAACGCCTATAACTTCCTTTCAACGGTACTCTACTTTCTTACCTTCGGCAAACTCCCGGCCCTGGATGAAAAGGCCCGGCCCAAATTTGCCTATGGCAGACTGATTCACGAAAACTGTGAACGCAGAGCTCATTTTGATGCCGGACGCTTTGCTAAACAATTTGGAGATGAAGGTCACCGCGAAGGCTATTGCTTGTATGAATTGGGCTGCAAGGGGCCGATAACACATGCTAACTGCCCGTCGATACTCTATTACGCAGGCGCAGGCACCTGGCCGGTGGGTACCGGCCATCCATGTTTCGGATGTACGGAAGAAGCGGTTGGATTCAAAATCCCGCTGCATACCCAGGCTGAAGTTTCCCAGATTACTCCTGCTGCCGCCCATGCACCCATTGAAACCGCGCAAGGCAAAGGTATGTCAGCGGGAGCAGCCGGCGTTTTGGGTGGAGTTGCCGGTGTAGCCATAGGCGCAGGTGCAATGATCGCCAAGAATCTTGGCCAATCTGACGAAGGAGAATAGTTCATGGAGATCAAACGAAGAGATTTCCTCAAAACAGTCGCCGGCGGTGCCGCCCTGGCGCTGGCCCAGCCGGCTATGGCCCTGGCGCGTGAAAAAGCGCGCCTTCCCGATGCCGTCGGGATTCTTTATGATGCCACGCTTTGTATCGGATGCAAGGCCTGTATGGTGGGTTGCCGCAAAGCCAATAATCTGCCGGCGGAGATGACAGGTTCACAAAATCTGTGGGATAACCCCGTGGATCTGTCTGCCAAGACCTTCAACATTATCAAAAAATATAAAAACGGTACCGGCCAGTTCAAAGACCGGGAAATCAACGGATTCTCTTTTATCAAGCGGCACTGCATGCATTGCGTTGATGCCGCCTGTGTCTCCGCCTGCCCGGCAACCGCCATGACCAAGGACGCCAAGACCGGCATTGTTTCCTATAACAAAGATGCCTGTATTGGCTGCCGTTACTGTCAGGTGGCCTGCCCGTTTAATATTCCTAAGTTTGAATGGGACAATCCCTTTCCGAAAATTACGAAATGCCAGTTATGCGATCATCTGCTGGCAAAAGGCCAGTTACCCGGTTGTTGCAATGCGTGTCCAACCGGGGCCTCACTGTTCGGACCGGTAGCAGCGCTGCTTGAGGATGCCAAACGCCGGCAAAAGATGCAGCCTGGCAAATACTATGATTTTTCGGTAGCTTCCACTACATCCGGCCGGACCCAGTATCAGCCGGCGGCCCCCTATGTCCCCCGTATTTACGGGGAAAGCGAAGTTGGAGGCACCCAGGTACTCATGCTGGCCGGCGTACCGTTTAGCCAGCTGGGCCTGCCCGTTTTGCCGTCCGCATCGTACGTGGCTATGGCGGAGAATATCCAGCATACGCTTTACAAGGGAATGATACTGCCGATTGTTGCTTTTGGCGGATTGGCCTTTTTGGTAAAAAGGTCGGGGAAAAATAAAGAATAAAAGGTATAGGAATTTTTATTACGTCCGCCGAAGGCGGGCTCTATATAAAATCGCGAAGCGATTTTATCGGATCAGGCTTTGGCCTTAAGGAGTGATTTATGAAAGAAGAACGACCATTAGGGGGAAGGCTTTTTACACCGACGTTCTTGTTCTGTCTCTTATTTTTTATAATCGCCCTTTTCTTGCTTGCCAAACGATTTATGTACGGCCTTGGTGCGGTCACCAACATGAGCGACGGGTATCCCTGGGGGATATGGATCGCTTTTGATGTGGTTGTGGGAACCGCCTTTGGTTGTGGCGGTTATGCCATGGCGCTGCTGATATATGTTTTCAACAAGGGAGAATATCATCCGTTGATCAGGCCGGCGCTGATGACCAGCCTGTTCGGTTATTCCCTGGCGGGTTTGGCGGTGTTCATCGATGTGGGCCGCTACTGGCAAATATATACCATCTTTTTGCCCTGGTATTTGAACCCCAATTCGGTACTGCTGGAAGTTGCCCTGTGTGTTGGTGCTTACGTTGTGGTGCTGTGGATTGAATTTACGCCTGCGTTTTTGCAAAAAATGGGGGCTGACAGCGCCAAAAAGTCTTTGGAAAAAGTCATGTTCATTTTCATCGCCCTGGGTATCCTGCTGCCGACCATGCACCAATCTTCGCTGGGGACCGTGATGGTAGTGGCCGGCAGTAAGCTGAGTCCCTTGTGGTGGACACCCTGGCTGCCGCTTTTGTTTTTAATTTCATGTATCTTTATGGGGTTTGCCATCGTCATTTTCGAAGCAAGCGCCACAAGTACGCGATATAAAATAGCGGATGAGCGCCACATACTGAGCAAGCTTTCAGGGATTTTCCCATGGATGCTCGGAATCTATCTTATTATCCGTTTCGCCGATGTCGCTATCCGGGGACATTTAGGCCTCGCCTTTAAAGGCGATCTAATGGGGAACATGTTTTTGCTGGAAAATTTACTTCTACTGGTTCCCATGTGCATTCTTTTTATGCCCGCTAATCGCAACAATTCCCGTATACTCTTTTTCTCGGCGATCTCCATTATTCTTGCGGGTACTTTGTACCGTTTTAATTGTTATCTTATCGGATTTAATCCGGGAGGCGGCTGGACATACTTTCCGGCAGCCGGAGAAATTTTAATAACTGTTGGAATCGTGTCCATAGAGATAATGGCATTTTTATGGTTTATTAAAAGACTCCCTATATATCATCGAGCCTAAACCTAACTTATTTGCAATACCAGGAGGCATTACATGTCTAAAAGAATTGTAATCGATCCGATTACCAGAATCGAAGGTCATCTTAAAATTGAATGTGAAGTCGAAAATGGCAAGGTGGTAGATGCCTGGTCATCCGGGACCATGTGGCGCGGTATAGAAGTCATCCTGCAGGGCCGCGATCCCCGGGATGCCTGGATCTTTACCCAGCGCATTTGCGGGGTCTGAACGACTGTTCATGCTATAGCCTCGGTCCGGGCGATCGAGAACGCGCTGAATCTGGAAGTTCCCCTGAATGCTCAGTATATCCGCAACCTGATGATGGGAACGCATGCCATGTTTGACCACATTGTGCATTTTTATCATCTTTGCGCCCTTGACTGGGTGGATATAGTATCGGCCTTAAAGGCCGATCCCAAAGCCGCCGCCGGTTTAGCGGAAAAGCTGTCCACCTGGCCCAAAAACAGCCAGCATGAAATGAAAGCCGCCCAGGACAGACTTAAGACTTTTGTGGGTTCAGGTCAACTGGGCGTTTATGCCAGCGGCTATTGGGGACACAGTGCCATGAAACTGCCGCCGGAAGTGAACCTGCTGGCCGCGGCCCACTATCTCCAGGCCCTGGAATATCAGCGCAAAATTAACAAAGCAGTTTCGATTTTAGGCAGCAAAACACCTCACGTTCAAAATCTGGCGGTAGGCGGCGTGGCCAACGCTATTAACCCTGACAGCCAATCCGCCCTGAACATGGAACGCCTCTATTATGTCAAAACCCTGATCGATGAGATCGGCGATTTTATAAAGAATGTATACATGGTGGATGCCTGTGCCGTTGGTGCTATTTATGCCGACTGGACCACAATCGGGGCCGGGGTTACCAACTATCTGTGCGTCCCTGATATGCCGCTGGATACCAAGGGAACAAAATTTGAACTTCCGGGCGGTTATATTCCCGGCGGAGACGTATCCAAATTTCAGCCGATCAACTCTTTCAACGACGACCTCTTTGAAAAGGGCGTCAAGGAGAGCATTAAACACTCCTATTACCAGGGTGACTGGAATCGTCATCCCTGGGAGGAAGAGACCGTCCCCAACATGACCGAATATGACACCAACGGCAAATACTCCTGGGTAAAGGCGCCTACTTTTGCCGGCAAACCCGCCCAGGTGGGCCCCCTTGCCAATGTGCTCAACATGTTTGCCGCCGGACACAAACCTACGGTAAAGTACGCCACCAAAACGCTGGACACGGTCAATGCGGTCTTGTCCATGCTGGGATCCAGTACAAGAGTATCTGTCAATTCCCTGCATTCAACCGTCGGCAGAATTGCCGCCCGGGCCATTCGCTGTGCTGTTATGCATGATGCCTGTGTGTCGCAGTGGCAGGCGTTAATTAATAATATCGGCAAAGGCGATACATCGACATTCAACCAACCGGTATTTCCGAAAGGGGAGCAAAGAGGTTTCGGCTTCCATGAAGCCCCGCGAGGCGTGCTGTCTCACTGGGTTGTGATTGAAAATGGGAAAATTAAAAATTACCAGTGTGTGGTTCCATCAACCTGGAATGCAGCCCCCCGTAACAGCGATGATGCCAAGGGGCCGTATGAAGCGGCTCTGATCGGCACCCCGATTGCTGATCCTGAAAAACCGCTGGAGGTACTTAGAACCATACATTCTTTTGACCCGTGCCTGGCGTGTGCCATTCATATGGTAAATCCGAATAAAAAAGAAATCGTTAAAGTTAAAGCGTTTTGAGCCCAAACTCAACCTCATCGAACAACAATTGCCCGGAGTCGGCTGGCTCGCAATCCCCGGCCGACTCCGGGCAATCTTTTTTAAATGTACTGGTACTCGGTTTAGGTAACATTTTGCTTTCTGACGAAGGTTTAGGAGTTAAGGCTGTTGAAGAACTTCAGCGCCGTTATGATTGCTCTGATGCCGTCGAGATCGTTGACGGCGGGACAGTCGGGTTCGAACTTTTGCCCTACTTTGATGAGCGCAGCCATATTCTGATCGTTGATGCCGTGAAAGCCGACAACAAACCAGGAACCATAGTTAGAATTGACGACCCTCCGGCGTATTTCAGGTCTAGAACTTCTCCCCATCAGATCGGCCTGGCCGATGTTATGGGACTTGCCACCATTACCGACAACCTGCCCCAAAACATCATTTTATTAGGAATGGAACCCAAACGGCTTGCAACCGGCCTGACGCTTTCGAGGGAAGTCGAGCAGAACCTTAGCCGCCTGGTTGACATGGTGGTCGCCGAGCTGGAAGCAATTGGTGTCAACGTTCAATCCAAATAAAATCGATTCTCGATTTTATACAACGTCCCGCTTACAGCGGGACTCAAATAAAGGGATTTCCCTTGCTGTAGGTATGCATCCGTTTCAAACGGGAGTTTTTCCTGGACGCCAAAAGTACAGATAGCAGACTTCTTTGGTTGAACGATGGTGTAACATTTGATATGGGTTAACTAATATGTGCCTTGCAATTCCATCAAAAATTGTAAAAATAGAAGACAACGTGGCAACCATTGATGTTGACGGCGTCCGGAGAGAAGCCAGCCTGCTCCTAATAGAAAATCCCAAGATAGGAGATTACGTCATTGTACACGCCGGTTTTGCTATCAACAAACTAAACGAAGAAGATGCCCAAGAATCCTTAAAACTCCTTAAAGAAGCAGCCTCGTTGACATTCGACAACCCCAAGGAGGGGACTGACAGCGATTGACCGAAGAGTGTGTTGCCCAAAGAGTCCAGATAAACGGGATCGTGCAAGGGGTGGGCTTCCGGCCCTTTATTTACCAGCTTGCAAACCAGTACAATCTTAAAGGAGAAGTTGCCAATACATCCGCAGGTGTTGCCGTCCATATTGAAGGCCCCCCAACGAAGATCGCATCGTTTTCAAAAGATATTTCCCTAAAATGTCCGCCCCTGGCCCATATCACCGAGATCTCGCTTCACGACGAACCTTTTGAAGGTTTCAAGGACTTTACCATTGTTTTGAGCAGGGAACAGGCTGTGATGGCAACCCTGATATCGCCGGATGTTTCGGTCTGTGATGACTGCCGGCGAGAACTTTTTGATCTTTCTGATCGCCGTTTCGAGTACCCTTTCATTAACTGCACCAACTGCGGGCCCCGCTATACCATTATTAATGATATTCCCTATGACCGGCCGAAAACCTCCATGAAGCACTTTAAAATGTGCCCTGGCTGCCGGGCTGAATACGATGACCCTGCAAATAGACGGTTTCATGCCCAGCCTAATGCCTGCGCCGAGTGTGGACCTCATATAGAGCTTTATGACAATACCGGCCAAAAGGTGGCGGCTGAAAAACCGCTTGCAAAAACGGCCAAGCTGTTAAAGCAAGGGTATATTGTCGCCCTCAAGGGACTGGGTGGTTTTCACCTGGCTGTGGACGCTGAAAATGGTCAGGCGGTTGAAGCTTTGAGAAGACGAAAGCATCGGGAAGAAAAACCCCTGGCGCTGATGTCGTATGATGTTGAATGTATTCTCAGATTTGCGCGCCTGCGACCGGAAGAGGAGCAATTGCTAATCTCCCCACAGCGTCCCATCGTACTTGTGCTAAAAAAAGAACCGCATTCGATTTCAGAACAAGTGGCACCCGGCAACCTGTATTTCGGCGTTATGCTGCCGTATACACCTTTGCATTACCTTCTGTTAAACTACGGATTTACCGCGCTTGTAATGACCAGCGGCAACCTGAGCGAAGAGCCGATATGCATCGACAATGATGATGCCTTTAAGCGGCTGTCCGGTATTGCGGATTATTTTTTAATTCATAACCGTGACATCTATCTGCGCAGTGATGATTCTATTGCCCGAAAAACAGCCGGGTCCACACGGTTTATCCGGCGTTCCAGGGGATATGTTCCTGTGCCTGTTTTTTTGAAAAGAAAAATCCCGTCTATCCTGGCTTGCGGGGCTGAACTTAAAAATACGATCTGCCTGACCAAAGACAACAATGCCTTTTTAAGCCAGCACATCGGCGATCTTGAAAACTTGGAAACCTATGATTTTTTCCTGTTGACGATCCAACATATGCAGCGGATACTGGATATTAAGCCGGAAATTATTGCATTTGATCTGCACCCGGATTATTTAAGCACCCGCTATGCCCGGGAACAACAAGATATTCAAAAAATACAGGTCCAACACCACCATGCCCATATCGCCAGTGCCATGGCGGAAAATCAGATCGACGGCTCCGTGATCGGACTGGCTTTTGATGGAACCGGCTATGGAACCGACGGTAACATATGGGGAGGGGAAGTCCTTGTTGTGGACATGGAAAAATATTTCCGTGCGGCTCATTTTGCCTATGTTCCCATGCCCGGAAGCGCTGCTGCGATTAAGGAACCCTGGCGCATGGCTGTAAGTTACCTTTACGATGCTTTTGGCTCCGATTTTTATGATCTCGATCTTCCGTTATTGAACGCTATTGATTTAAAAAAAATAAAGATCATGGCGGAGATGGTTGATAAAAAGGTTAACTCACCGCTTACTTCCAGCCTGGGACGACTTTTCGACGGTATTGCCGCCATTTGCGGAATACGATACAAGGTTGCTTTTGAAGGACAGGCCGCCATGGAGTTGGAGATGCTGGCAAGCGACAACGTAAAAGATGTTTATGACTATGAATGGAAAACCGCAGACGGACACCAAATTCTAACCAGGCCGATTATTTGCGGCGTAGCAAAAGATGTGGCACAGGGAATCGCTCCGGCAGTGATCAGTTGCAAATTTCATCAGACCCTGATCCGGATGTTTTCCGACCTGTGCGAGGTTATTCGTAAAGAGAACGGCTTGAACCGTGTAGTACTCAGCGGCGGTGTGTTTCAGAACTCGCTGCTTTTAACCGGATTGATTAATGTACTTGAAAAGAGAAAATTTAAGGTTTTTTCCCACTCAAAGGTGCCGGCCAATGACGGGGGCATCAGCCTCGGCCAGGCCCTGGTCGCAGCAGCAGTTGCCGATAAAATTTGACAGGATTGACCGCGGATAAAACATGATACATTATGGCCAATCTCTCTGCCTCGAATATTATATAAACAAAAAAGAAAAGGATTAATTAGGAGAGGGGTCTGGGAGTTTTCGCTGTAAGACCGCTCAATGGATAATCAGATTTTAAACCGTGTGAACTCGCATATAAAGGTTCGTAAAGAAAGAACAGAATCTTTCGCAATAAAATTAATTGGTTTGCTGAACGACCGGCAATCTCTTGCGATGATAGATTTTGGTGATACGTCTGTTCTTTCTAACGATCCTTAATATACTCAAACAGCACACGCTTGAAAATCTGATCATCCATTTCGCTAATGCACAAAACATTATGGAAAAAACTCCCCGACTGCTGAATTAGGAAAACAACAATGGCTATTAAATATTCAGAAGAATACCGGGACCCCGCAATCACCCGTAAAATTGTTGAACAGATAACAGCGGTCAGTAAACAGCCGCTGCGTTTGATGGAGGTCTGCGGCACGCACACCATGTCAATTTTCAAAAGCGGCATTCGGGAACTTTTGCCGAAAACGATTGCACTTCTTTCCGGACCGGGGTGCCCCGTATGCGTTACCGCCCAGAATGAAATCGACGCTTTTATCGCCTTGTCCAGACTGGATGATGTCATCGTGACAAGCTTCGGCGATCTGATGAGGGTCCCGGGAACCGATTCTTCCCTGCAATTGGAGCGAGCCGGTGGGCAAGATATCCGCATTGTATATTCGACCTTCGACGCTTTGGATATCGCCCAAAAGAATCCTGATAAAAGTATCGTTTTTTTGGGCATAGGGTTTGAGACCACCGCACCTACCATTGCAGCATCAATCCTGGCTGCAAAACAGATGCACCTGAACAACTACTCTGTTTTTTGCGCCCACAAATTGGTCCCACCGGCCCTGACGGCATTAGGGCAAGCCAAGCGCATCAATATCGACGGTTTCATGCTTCCCGGCCATGTTTCCGTAATTATCGGCACAAAGGCCTACCAGCCCTTTTTTGAACAATTTCAAGTCCCGTGCGTTGTGGCGGGGTTCGAGCCGGTCGACATCCTGCTAGCGATCCTTATGCTGGTTGAACAAATCGAAGCCGGCAAGCCGCAACTGGCCAACGCCTACCAGCGGGCGGTCGCATTTGATGGAAACCTAAAGGCCCAAAAAATCTTACAGGATGTATTTGAAACCGCAGATGTGAACTGGCGTGGTATTGGGACTATCCCCCAGAGCGGGCTAAAAATCAGAAAAGAATTTGCAGCGTTTGACGCGCAAGTAAAATTCAATCTTCCTCTTTTTGAGACCAAAGATCCCAAAGGATGTGCCTGCGGAGAAATTCTTACGGGCCTAAAGACCCCTCCGGAGTGCCCACTCTATAAAAAAGCCTGTACTCCCATGGAGCCGATAGGACCCTGCATGGTATCAAGCGAAGGAACCTGTGCAGCATATTATCGGTATCACAGCACCTAACAATTGATATTTGAAGATAGCTTTTCATCAGAATTAAAAAAGAAAGCTGGAGAATTTGATGATGTACACTTATACGCTTTGACAATGCATAGAGAAGCAGCACGTGTGGGGTTAATCATCGAGGGATTACCGTGGCACTCAATGTCTGTTAAAGATCGTATTTTAATAGGGCGTCTATATGCTGAAGCGTATATTTAATATATCCCCGTCTTTTACCTTGTAATTCTTTCCTTCCAGGCGGAAGTGGCCGTTGTCGCGGATACCTTTTTCCGAACCGCAGGCCATCAGGTTGTCGTAAGAGAAGCACTCGGCGCGGATGAATCCCCGACAAAGATCGGAATGGATCGTTGCTGCGGCGTCCAGAGCCGTGTCGCCGTTGTGCAAGGTCCAGGCCCGGACCTCATCGGTTCCCACAGTAATAAAGCTGATATGGCCCAGAATATCATAGGCAAAGCGGTTCATGCGGTCACGGGCGGATTCGGCGATGCCCATCTCTGTCATGAACAGTCCTGCTTCTTCACTGTCGCTTATCGCGGCCAGTTCCATTTCAAAGTTGCCTGCAAATTCGATAATCTTATATTTTGCTTCTATTTTGGCCAACAGATCCTGGTTGCGGCCGAAGTTTTCTTCTCCGGAGTTAAGAATGACAAAAAACGGCTTATGGGTTAAAAACTGAAATCCGCTGATCAGCTTTTGTTCGTTGTGGTTCAAGGTCAAATCCCGGACATGCCGCCCGCGGTACAGTTCCTCGAGTATCTTTTGGAGAATCTTCTCTTCCAGTTGCATGGAGTTGGTCTTTTTACCGCGTCTGTTGCTCCAGGCGATGCGTTCGAGTCTCTTCTCGGTGATGATCATATCAGACAGAATAAACTCGATATCGATGGTATCGATATCCGCCAGCGGTGCCGGACTGCCCATTAAATCATCGCTAAAATTACGAGCAACAAGGGCAATAGCATCCAAGTTGCGGACGATATTCATCTGGGCACTGAAAAAATCGTCTTTGCGGGCCGAACCTTTAGTTAGGCCGGCAAAATCGACGATCTCGATGGTGGCATAGGTTGTTTTTTTGGGGTGGTAAAGTTGTGTGAGGCGGGTTATGCGTTCATCGCTCACTTCAATAACGGCAACGTTCGGTTCGGCTTTGCTGTTGGCATAAGCGCCAACCTCGGCTTCCGAGCGTGTCAGGGCGTTAAAAATGGTTGTCT
>JACNIG010000008.1 GCA_014383215.1 Candidatus Desulfatibia vada
ATGATGAGTGCCTGGAAAGGGCTCTTGAAAGACGCTTTGAAAATACGGCTTTATAGCGGCTGAGTTCTGATTTTTTCCGGTGAATATTTTGTGGCAGGGACTCAAGGGAGCGGCATTAAAGTCGCCGATTAGAATGGCCGGGATATCGGACGGCAGATATGAAAGGCGTTTCATGATCAGTTTTGCACTTTCGATTTGAACCGAGGTATCAAAATCAAAGTGGGTATTGGCACATATGAGCCGGCGACGTTTTTTTTCGAACATGCCGATGGTACACTGTCGCGGCCAGATACTTTTCAAAGGCCGGCTCGGTACCGCTGGTGTGGGGCTCAAATAGAAATGTTCCTTATAAATGCATGACCAGTCTTTTTTATAAAAAATAATATTGTTTTGCCAAAAGGGCGGTGCTGGACTCCTCTTGCCGATAAAATTATAAGCAGTCAGTATGTCGGCCAAATAATCGATTTGGAACCCATTTGCTTCCTGAAAGCCGATAAAATCCGTGTGATATTTGGCAAGCAACGCCGGAAAGATCTTTTGGCGGTTTTGCCATTTATTGGGGCCGTCGTCTGCCAGCCCAAAGCGCAGGTTGAGTGTTAAAACTGAAAGCATTTTTTTATAGTTAGTGCCCATCCATAAAATCAGAAAAACGACCTTTTTACGAATTCATCAAATCTGCTTCTATTAGATGGCGATATTTTGTAAAATCAATGCTGATCTTTTTAAAGTTGTCGAAGGTGACATCCGTAAAGGGCAGGTTTAATTTTTGCCTGATAATATCAAATATTGCAAGATAATTAAGAGTAATCCTTTTTTCCCATTGCAAACCGATCTTTGATGCAGCGGCCTTTATATACTCTTTTTTACCCTCGATTTCAAGAAAATCACCGAACGGCATGGTATCCAGGCAGAGTATGGTATCATTGAAAATAAAGGTTTCTCGCCATTTTTCGTAGATCTGTGCTTGATGGAATCCGAGATGTTCCAGAATCAGTTTCATGGTGGTAAAATCGCTGACTTGGACTTCAAGCTCCCGGAAGGTCTTGAATTGATCGTCTTTGATCGCGGGTTCGGATTTGTAGGTCAATCTGTTTTTGGCATCCCGGCGAAGTCGCAGGAGGGATTTATTTCGAAACAGGCTTTCATGGACATCATCAAACCGCATGTTTGTTTCAAATACGCGGTTCTTAACGTCGGCACCGAGTTCCATTATACGTTCGCGGACAGATTGAACATCGGAAAGATTAAATTTCACCTCGGTTTCAATATATTCCATGGGTTACGTCTTATCCTGGACATTTAATAAAATCGTAACACGATTTTATTATAATTGCGTTTATTTTACAAATTTATTTTTTCCTCTTGACACAAATGTATTTATTATTTATTTTCCCTGGTTATTGTTTTAGTCTTTTGATTGTGTTCGACGCTTTTTATAAAAGCTTTGTTTCTGCCGCTAAGACACCAAGGCACGAAGAAAGAGTAATAAAGATATCATTTGTGGCTTTGTGCCTTTGTGGCAAATATATTTTGATTTAGGAGTGAAATACGGTGAAAAAGTATACATACAGTGCAAAACAATCTGATATAAAAGAGAAATGGATTATAGTTGATGCCAAGGATGCGGTGCTCGGAAGGCTTGCCTCAAACATAGCTGCACGCCTTAGAGGAAAACACAATCCGCTTTTTACACCTCATGTTGATACGGGTGACTGGGTTGTTGTTGTCAATGCGGATAAGATTGTCCTGACAGGCGGAAAATGGCAGAAGAAAAATTACTACCGGCACAGCGGATACATCGGAGGACTCAAAACGATCACCGCCCAGAAACTCATGGAAAAGCGACCTGAGGATCTTATCCGGTTTGCCGTCAAGGGTATGCTGCCCAAGAACAGACTCGGCAGAAAGCTTTTCAAAAAGTTGAAAGTTTATGCCGGCGATCAGCATCCGCATGCAGCCCAGCAGCCTGAGGCTCTTGTGCTTTAAACAAGCAACCTTGATGGCTTCGTAAAAAGTTCAAATTCAAGGCGCGGGATGAATTCAAATAAAGCGGCGTAGCCGCGTTTCATAAAATCGTAACAAGATTTTATTTATCGAGGAATTGTATGGAGAAAGAAAACATTTATTATGCGACCGGGAAACGGAAATCCGCCATTGCCAGAACCTGGCTGATGCCGGGTACCGGTGAAATTACCGTTAATGATCGGCCTGTTGATGATTATTTTAAGGTTGCATCCGCAAGAGCGCTTATGATGCAGCCCCTAGTACTGACAAATACCGCCGGATCCTACGATATTAAAATCCGTGTTTTAGGTGGAGGTTATTATGGGCAGGCCGGTGCAATCCGGCAAGGCATTTCCAAGGCTCTTATTGATGTCAATCCTGATCTCAGGAAGGCTCTGAAGAGAGCCGGCTTTATCAGACGCGATGCCCGGGTCAAGGAAAGAAAGAAATACGGCCAGAAAGGGGCCAGAGCCCGCTTTCAGTTTTCTAAACGGTAGCATCCATTATTGTAAGCGTTCACAGGTTCAGAGTTCACCGTTCAGCCTGCGAAGAGCTCAGCCGAGTCGGGTTACTTTTTTTGTAAACCTTTGAACCCTGAACCTGTTAACGGTTACTCATTATTTGTGTTTCCATATTGGTTGGCGTTTTTCCAGAAAAGCCGCCATACCCTCC
>JACNIG010000113.1 GCA_014383215.1 Candidatus Desulfatibia vada
TATACCAAATAACCTAAGTTGTCAGTTGAATATCTAAATTGCTTGATGTTCATGGGCCTCACCTTCAAATATTAGAGTCAATATTTCGTGGGCATACTACCCTTATCGAGATAAAAATTCAAGCTGCTTTGATTCACTTAAAACCTAAAACGTGATGACCCCAGTGATTATCAGTACTTGCGATATTTTTTTTTTTGATTTAGAAAATGAAATGTTCTCATGGACACCACAACTTAAAACGCGCAACACGTAACCACCAATTGAGCATGACTCAATCGGGGTAAAAATAACCATGTCTAATATATTCATTATAATTTACATTTTTTTATTCGGTCTGTGCATCGGAAGTTTTATGAACGTTTGCATTTACCGGCTTCCACTTGAAAAATCTATTGCCGACCCCCCGCGTTCAGTCTGTCCCAGCTGTGGTAGCATGATAAAATATTACGATAATCTTCCTGTCTTAAGTTATCTGTGGCTGAAAGGCAGGTGCCGTCACTGCAGTGCACCGATATCCTTACGCTATCCCCTGGTTGAAGTGCTGGCCGGGCTCGCTGCCGCCAGCGTCTTTTTTGCCTTTGGTTTAACCCTTGAAGGCCTTATATATTTCGTATTCATCGCCGCACTTTTAGTCATAACCTTTATCGATATTGACCACAAGATCATACCGAATGTGATCTCAATCCCCGGAATTCCAATCGGCCTCATAGCTTCTCTGGCTCTGCCGCAGGTGACGCTTAAAGAGTCTGCCCTGGGCTTGCTTATCGGAGGCGGAAGCCTTCTGGTTGTGGCCTGGGTTTATCATCTGCTGACTCGCAAGGAAGGTATGGGGGGCGGCGATATCAAGCTTTTGGCAATGATCGGAACCATTGTCGGCTGGAAAGGCGTGCTTTTCACAATTTTCGTTTCATCTGCCGTGGGGAGCCTGGTAGGCCTGACGGTCATGCTGGTCAAAGGTAAAAATATGAAATTTGCCGTCCCCTTCGGCCCGTTTCTGGCCATCGGCGCCGTTACCTATATTTTCTTCGGCCAGAGGATTATTTACTGGTACTTTCATCTAATAAGCTAGTTACCGTCCGCAAATGGATTTTTCCTACGCTTATGGCTCATTGTTCGTGGTAAAAGCCGCATTTGGGGTCGGGCCACGGTAACCAACTACAATAACAGCAAAACATGAAAAATTTATTTTATAGCGGTTAATCGAGGGGCTTTTTATCTCCGGACGGCTCAGGAGCAGCGGGTTTCTCTTTTTGCGGTTGAAGTCCCATCCCGTCCATCACGTCCATCACGTCGGCCAATCGCTCGCCGAGAATGCAGCTGATATTAAAGTTGAGATTGGCGACGATGTGAGGAAAAAACTTAAGGTCTTTTTTGAGTTTTTTGTAATCGAACCGCAGGACCTCCACCCGGGTCAAGGCCCGAACGTCGGCGGTTCGGTGGGCCTCTCTTATATATCCGATCTCCCCGAAAACCTCTCCCGCTTTCAGGACCGCAACGCTTTTGGATTTGTTCTCGCTTCGACGCACGACATCGACTTGACCGGACAAGATAAGGTACATTTTCCGTCCCACCGTTCCCTGCTCCACCAGCAGTTCCCCTTCCTCGAACTCTTGCGATTCCGAGATCAGGATGGCCTTGCGCATCTGGTAGTTGGACATGCCCTCAAAGAGCGGGCTTTTTTCAAGGATCTCTTTATGCACGGACAAGGCCAGAATCTGGTGGAGACCAACCAAACGGATTCTCAACATGATGATCGGGGTGATTAAAAGGTTGGCGAAGATTGAAAAAAGCATGGTGGCGGCGGACAAAGCGCCGAACTGTGCAATTACGGTAAAATTGGACTTGATGAGGACGCCGAACCCCAATGCCAGGGCCAGACTGGTGGCGACCATGGGCGTGGCCTCTTCCTGAACCGTGATGTTCACCGCTTCTTCGTAATCGGAGGTTCGCCGGCACAGTTCGATGTAGCGGGAAAAAAGGTGGATGGTCCCGTCAATGGCGATGCCGATGGCGATGACCGCCACCATGGCGGTGCCCGGATTCAAAGGAATCTCCAAAAGCCCCATAAGGCCGAACATCATAATGATGGGGATCAGGTTGGGAATGAGGGAGATGATCCCGCCTTTGAAGGAGGTAAACATGGCCGACATTATTAAAAAGATCACGAAAAGCAGAATGGCCAGGGATTTGACCTGGGCCACCATAAGGCTTTCGGCGGCAGCGTTGATCATCAGGTTTTCACCGACCACGTAGGCATTCATTTGGCCCCCGGCGATGTTTGATACCACTTCTTTGAGCTCGCGTATGTAACGGTTCAGGGTATTGGAATCGCTGACGTTGTGTCGAACCACAATGTTGGCACGCCGGAAATCATGGCTGACGTAACTTTCAAGATCCCGGCGATGAAAGAAGAGCAGGTACTGGGCGACGAGCTTACGCCTTTTCGGCACCGTAAAGTACTCGGGGTTACCCTCGTGGAACTCGCGGTTGACAAGGGAGAGGTGGTCGGCCAGAGATATGCTTCGATCAAATATCCCCTGTTTCTTTAGAAACTTCTGGATGGCGACCAGCTTTTCAATGTTTTTGGGCACTTGAAACGCCTTTTCCTGGTCAGACTCTAAGGTAATAAAGAATATCTTCAAGCCGGACAAGTCCTGATGAATCCGACGGGTGTCCCGGATAAGCGGCTGGTCCTTTTGAAAATAGGACAAGGGATCGTTGGTGACATGCAGTTTGGAGAGTTGGTAAACAAAAAAGGCGCACAAAATGGCCGTCACCACCAGGATCGATCGTGGAAAACGGCGTTTTGTAAAGCCGAACATCCGGACAAACAATTTTGGCAGACCGGTCAACCGATTCCCGCCCCGAAAGAGCCCGGTCCGGAGAGGGCCCATGACGCTTAAAACCATGGGGACAAACAGTATGGTGATTATTCCGTTTGCCAGAATCGCAAAGGTGGAAGCAATGGCAAAGTGTTGAATGAGCCGGATGCTGCTGAAGATGTTGCTCGCAAATCCCAACGCCGTGGTGAGGATGGTCAAGAGCAACGGCACCCCCAAATGTTTCATCATAAAGTGTGTGGCGAAACCGCGGTGGTCCTCTTCGGCTTGGGAGACACCGTGGAAATAGGACGACATCATATGGGTGTCCTCGGTGGAACCGATGACCACGACCAGGGTGGGTAACATGGCACTCAGAATGTTGAGAGGAATGCCGGCCCAACCCATCATCCCAAAAGTCCATGCGATGCTGAGGCCTGAAGTGGCTAAAGGTACCCATGCGGCAAATCCGCTACGAAGGAAAAAGAGGATCGCCGTTACGAGAACGAAAGCCGACAGCGGACCCAGTTTCATGAGATCATCCAGGAGTATGGATTTGAGCTCCGCGTTGATTCGGGGCGGGCCCACTTGAAACACCTCCTGGAAAACGGATCGCGCCGGTGTGAGAATCCGTTCCAGGGCTTCGTTGACCCGACGGTCGAACCTGACGTCTTCTCGGTCTTCTCGCACGGAAACCAGTAATGCCGTCACGGTTCCGTCGCGGGATAAAAAGTTACCCTCAATGAGAGGATTGTAAAGCGCGTCAGCCCTGGCTTGATCGATGGCGGCCTGGTCGGTGGGGGCTTTCGGCAGAAAAATACGGGAGTCTATTTTTCCTCCGGCCCCCCGGATACTGCGCAAACTGAAAAGGTCGTCCACACGTTCCACGAAATCGAGCCCCTCCAGTTGGTAGTGCAGCTTCTCCAAGGCGGCCAACTTATCCGGAGACCAGAGCGCCTTGTCCCGAACGTAGACGATGGTGCAGTTGTCTGAGCCGAACTCCCGGGCGATCCGATCGTAGATCGGCTTGTCCGGGTCGGTGGCCGAGATCAGACTATTGAAGCCGGTGTCTACGCGGAGCTTGGGCAGGCCAAACCCGGTGATGCATGTCACCAGCACCAAGAATAATAGAGTGGCCAAGCGGCGGCTCACTCCCAGCATGATAAATCGGGAAAACATAATCGGCTATCTTAACCTTGTAGTTGCATAAAATTATGTATTCAATCTACGTCGTTACAACGAAAACCATTGCCAGTATTGGCTGATACTGGATATTGGTTCCTGGATACTGGATGTTTTTGGACTTCACCATTAGAGCATTCCTGAATATCCAGCATCCAGTATCAAGCATCCAGCATCGATCTCGGAAAAGCGACTATCTTACACCTATCCTCATAATTAGCTATACAGATTAATGCAACGTTAGGGTTTAAGCTCGGCATCATTTTCCCTTAAAGATTCGGAAGTGTCCTGAAAAAGACGCTTTTCAGTGCTCTGAACGTGTCGGTTCTCCAGAAGCCATTCAGAGGTAAACATTTCCGGAGGTACGTAATCATGGGAAAAAACCCTCTGATTAATCTTGATCAACGTTTTATGCTGTTCCTTGTGGTTTTCCATAAGGATCATATTGGCGCGCCACATGGTGCCGTCCACCATTTTCAGATCGTGGTGGGTTCGGCGTTTCAAAAACCGTCCGCGGGGATCATAGTAATCGGTACGAACAATGTAAAAGTTGTCCTGTCGAACAAAGTGTCGACGCAAGCCGTAACCCGTAGCCCTTTCGATCTGAGAATCCTTTGGAAAGGCTTCAACGACGAAATAGAGGATCTTCCCGATCTTGTAATCCGTCTTTCGGACGTAACGAAAATCCGATAAAACTTCCGCCGTGAGGTCCTCGATGGCAAAATCGGTGCCCAAAAAATGGTTGCCCCTGCTTTTCCCCGAAGTGGATTTCAGTTCCTTTCCGAACGCGGGCAGATAGATTTTGCTTTCTATTCGACCGGATGGGTGACGAATCGCCAGCAGGGCGACGCCGCGGATCTCGGCCGGGTGGTCGAAGATCAGAAGATATTTGACCGTTGCATCCGGTTCCACTCTGGAGAAACGACGCGCCTTCCTGACGTCGCGGTTCTCCGCGCTGTCGATTAGGATCATGGTCTGTTTTTCAAAGACGTAAGGGAACAGTTCATGACGTTTGAAAACCTCATCCATGATGGTAGGTCCTGTCCATGTCTCATCGGCTAAAAGCGATTTGGAAAAGACCGGAAGCGAAAGCAGCCCCAGGATCAGAAGAATCCCGGGCAGCGGAGTGTTCGGCCATCGGTTTGCCGTTAAACCCGCCTGTCGACTCGACATCCTTTTCCACCTCATGGATCGGAACTCCTGTTGACGTTTTTCACGATCTCCCGGCCGATGATTTGGCTCAATTCACCTAAAAGGGTGCTCATGGCCGACACTGTGTGATCGAAATCCGAACCCGCGGGCACCGTCGCACTCGAGAGATCGGTCATATGGGTTGCCAGGGGCATTCGATCCTTTCCGCACGATAAGCGCCACTGGGTGGAAAGTCGCACCTGCCCATGGGAATCTCTTTCGAACTGCATCACCTCCAATTCAACGAGAAAATCAGGGGGAATTGACGGGCGATGGGGGGAGATGGCGATGTTGGGGGTGGCAAGAAACTGGGAAAAGTTTTTTGCGAGGACCCTCATCATATTCTTTCTCAGGTTCCCTCCCCACTGATGAAATTCCGCCAGCTCCAGACGGTTTTCGCTGCTCCGGGTAACGATCTGTGGTCTTTCAAGGTACTGGGGCAAGCGGAGCGAGGCGACCTCCACGGACAGCTCGCCGTTCAGGCCGGCGTCACGGGAAAGACCGGCACCGGGAGTCAGAGGATTAAGGACGTAGAATCGGGTAGCCGGGGTGGTTGCCGTCACACAACCGGTCAAGAAGCCGCCCGCCAGCACAAAAACAAAAACCAACCGGATTCGTGAAAATGAAAGCATCATCATTTCTCTCCTGGAGAATCCTTGCCGAAAATAATAGCGTTGGGATTTCGCTCTAACATATCCACAAGGGTACGTATGGAACGGGCCGTCTCGGCCAACTCCTCGGTCAACTGTCCAAAATTGTATTGAATGGGGGAATCGGGTTTGAGAACTTCGTCAATCAAACCCAATGTGACTCGGGTTTCTTCCAACGCCTGATGACCGGCCCCGATGGCTTTTTCCAGATTCACCGTAATCGGTTCGACACGCTGATCCAGTTTGCGCAGAATACTTTTGAACGCAATCAAAGATTCCTTCAGATCGTTGGCGGAGTCCCGGAGTTCCGGATTGTTGATCAGTTGATTCGCCCCCTGGAGGCTCCCCAGGAGTTCCGCACCGATCTTTTCCATGTCCACTTTTTCCAGCTTGGCGAGGATACTTTTAACCGATGTGGTCATCTGCTCCAGTTCGGCCGGAATGGTGGGCAGCTCCGGAAAGGGTATATCTTCGTTCACCAGACGGATAGGGGTGCCGGGATGCATGTCAAGCTCCACGAACAGTTGCCCGGTGAGGAGGCTGCCGGTCTGTAACCGGGCGCGTAAGCCACGGTCGACCAGGTTTTTTAAGGTCTCGTATGGAGATGTGTCCTCATCCTGCCCTCGCGCGATGACCCGTTCGGGTTCGATCTCTATCAGAACCGGAATCCGAAAGGAAATGTCGCGTTTGTCGAATTCCAGGCGAACGTCTTTCACCAATCCAACCTTGATCCCCTTGAACTCAACAGGAGCGCCTACGTTCAGGCCCCGAACAGAACCGTCAAAGAAAAGAATAAACTTAATCTTCTTGCTGAAAGCCTCCTCATGAATGCTCTCAAGACTGTCATAAAGGGTGAACACCAGGCCTTCCACATCCTCCGTTACCCGTTCAAGCGTCTCCGGGGTCTCAAAAGCGATCCCCCCATAGAGAAGAGACTGGACCGATTCCGTTCGCACGATAATACCGTCCGCCCCGATGGAAACGTTCATTCCGCTCACATTCCAGAAGCGGGTATTGCTCCGAACAAGCTCATCGTAGGGCGCTTTGATAAAGGCATGGAGAAAAATACTCTTACGGTCGTTTCCAAGCTCCCATCCGAGGATTTCACCGGCCAGAATCCCCTGATAGTAGATGGGTGAACCGGTGCTGATGGAGCCCAGCTTCTTGGCCATGAGCAGGATCTTTTTTCCCGCCACTTCGGCTTTGACCACCGGCGGAACGTCAAGCCCGACAAAACGATTATGGTATGCCCCCTGACCCGGCTCGATCTCGATATGGGCTCCCGAAAGCAAAGTGCCGAGACCGGATGCACCGCGCAGGGTGAGCTGGGGCCTGACCACCCAGAAGCGGGTGTCACGCCGAAGGAATGACGCTGACTCCTTTTCCATGCCGGCCTTCACGATGACGTGGGAGAAGTCCTTGCTAAAATGCACCGAGTCCACCACCCCTATCTCAATCTCCTTGTACTTGATCTTGGTCTTTCCGGCCTCGATCCCTTCCGCTGTTTTGAAGGTGATGGTAATTTCCGGTCCCTTTTCCGAGATTGTCTTGAAGATGAGCCAACCGCCGATAATGGCGGTAATCAGCGGTATCAGCCACACTATAGACGGTCCGGATTTTTTCTTGATCTTGGGTGCGGGAGCCGTTGCGTCTGCGTCTGGTTCTGTATGGGGATCTTTTATCATGGTCTTTCCTGATGGTCCCAAATGAGTCGGGGATCAAAGCCGCGGGCAGCGAACATCGTGATAACTACCACAGCGCCAAAGAACGATACACCGATGCCGGGTCGGATGGTCGACAGGGCACCGAGGTTAACCAGTCCGGCCAGAATGGCAACAACATAAACATCTACCATAGACCATGCTCCCACGGCTTCGATGACGCGAAAGAGGAGGGCGCGATCCCGGAAACGCCACGAAGACTTTTTCTGAATCGTAATCAAGAGAAAGGAGAGCACGATCAGTTTCAGGACCGGAACCACGATGCTGGCGAAGAAAATGATCATGGCAAGCCCCCACATGCCTCCTTCAATCAGGTGAACAATGCCGACGAGAATGGTATTCGGATCCCCCCGACCGAATTGAATCACTGTCATGACCGGATAGACGTTGGCCGGGATATAAAGAATGGCGGCGGCGCAGATGAGCGCCCAGGTCCGCGTAAGACTGTTGGTCTTGCGGCTGTGGAGCGGGCTTTCGCAGCGGGGGCAGACGCCATGTCCGTGGTCGTTTTGACCCGTTTCGGGAACGAGAAGCGCACACGTGTGGCAGGCGATCAGGCCTCGTTTGGCCGCAGTGTCCCCTGATCCGTTTCCCATCGGTTCGAGCTTCATGGGCGGCCAGATCAGAAACGCATCCAGATTGGCGTTCGCCGCGGCCGATACCACCATAAGTCCCACAAATGAATATAGAGAAATACCCGGGGTAATGGTAGCAAGGTCGAGCAGTTTGACGATGGAGATCAGGACGCCGAGCATAAAGACCCCCAGCAGGCTCCACGGTGCCAGGGCCTGAACCAGTCGATACACCGGGGCCATTTTCCAGGGCCGGTGTCCAAATGTCAGGGGAAAAAGGATATACAGCATCCCTGTGATGGTCAAAAAGGGGAATATGAAGCTCGTCAGAATCACCAAAATGCCCACCTCGCGCATGCCCAGACGGTAGATTGCCAGAGCTCCGGAGATCAAAACGTTCGTCTCGACACGGCCGCTCAGTTTCAGGGAAACAAAGGGGAAGACGTTGGCCATGATTAAAAGCAGCAACGCGGCCTGGTTCAACGCCAGAACCTTTTCAAGACTGTTGGGGATGTTCTGATACAGGAACGCTCCGCATCGGGTGCAGAGAGCCTTTCCCCCTTTCGGAATCGGCGGCTTGCTATGCAGAAAATCGCATTCATGACAGGCAATCAATCCGCCTTCGCCGGGGTCAGGCAGGCTGGAATTCTTCGTGCTTTCTTTTGAATTCATCAATGCAAAATGTTTGGTTTGAAAAGAAAGTGTTTAAGATTTAAGAACCGTACTATAAACAGTAACTAATTATAAATCAAATTAAAAACCTGTTCGTCGGCAATCCTCCGCAAGATTTTTTTAATTGTAACTCAAGTTTCGCACCCCATACTCTAACGATGCTCTTTACTCGTAAAGGTTGGATGGTGTTTTTTAAAAGGTAAAATATCTCGACAACTGCGCAAAAAGTTATGTTCTCACAATCCAACCAGGCCAGGCGCAACGACAGCGTTTATCGAAGTTTTGTATTCTATTCAGTATGATAAAATGATATTTTATATCTAGGCGCCGTCAACAAAGCGAAAACGCTCTGTTTATATTTTGCCTTTTAAAAAATATCATCCAACCCTTGGCCGCTAAGTATTTTCATATAAATCAGGGTGCGAAACTTGAGTTGTAATATGTGGGTATGCATTTGGTTCCAGTAAGTACAATATGTAGTGCGCCCTGGTATGTCATTGGGGGTCGAGTGCTTTCTTTCTAACCCTTATGGTCCTATCAACTCTTTTGGAGACATTATCCCAGAATGGCTTTCAGGTCCTCGTCAGCCGTAGAAATTGGTTTGATATCAAAATTTTTCACCAGGGTTTCCAAAACATTGGGCGTTAGGAACGCCGGCAGCGACGGCCCCAGGCGGATACCCTTGATACCGAGATGAAGCAGGGCCAACAGTACGCAAACCGCTTTTTGCTCATACCAGGAAATGATCATTGATAACGGCAATTCATTGACCTCCACATCGAATGCCTTTGCTAAGGCCGAAGCGATCTGAACGGCCGAGTAGGCGTCATTACACTGTCCGGCATCCAGAAGGCGCGGTATGCCGCCGATATCGCCAAGCTCTTTGTCGAAGAAACGATATTTGCCGCACGCTAGGGTCAAAACAATGCAATCTGTGGGAATCTTTTCGACAAATTCAGTATAGTAATTCCGTCCCGGCTTGGCTCCGTCGCAACCGGCCACCAGAAAGAAATGCCGAATGGCACCGGACTTGACAGCCTCGATCACCTTGTCCGCGACACCGAGCACGGCATTACGGGCAAAACCGACCGTGACCTCCTGATCGACGTGGTCTTTTTCAAACCCTGGGAGTTCAAGGGCTCTATCGATGACCGGCTGAAAATTCAGATCCGGTATATGGGGAATGCCCGGCCAGCCGACCATGCCGCTGGTAAATATATTGTCTTTATAGTCATTTTTGGGCCTTTGAATGCAATTGGTGGTCATCAGAATAGCGCCTGGAAAAGCAGCGAACTCTTTGATCTGCTTTTGCCAGGCCGTACCGAATTGGCCGTAGAAATGCGGATATTGCTTTAACCCGGGGTAACCGTGGGTTGAGAGCATCTCACCGTGGGTGTAGATGTTAATGCCTTTTCCTTCCGTCTGCTTGAGCAGCTCTTCGAGATCTTTCAAATCATGACCGGAAACAAGGATGGCTTTGCCCTTCTTGTGACCCAGCGGAACCTTTGTCGGCACAGGGTGGCCGTATGTGTTCGTATTGCCGGCATCGAGCAGTTCCATGGCTTTATAGGCTGCTTCACCGCATTTGAGAGCCATCCCCACCCAGTCGTCTATCCCCAGATCATCTCTTTGAATGGCAGCCAGTCCTTCATGGACATATGCATAAACGCTGTCATCCTCCTGCCCTAAAATCAGGGCGTGGTCCGCATAAGCGCCCACGCCCTTAATACCGTACAGTACGGTGTGCTTTAATGAAAGAATGTCCGGGTTGTCGGCAGGATACGATTTTATTCCGACCTGCTCACCTTGCTTGACCAAATCGCCCAAGGTGGCTTTGGGTTGGAAGGTTGCAGGTCCGTCAGGCCAAACCACATTACCGCCGGCGGCTTTAACACTTGCTTTTAATTTTTCGCGCTTGTCCGCGGCCTGGCCGATCAAATCCATAAAACGATCAGGGTCAAAATCCACATTTGTCAAAGTGGAGAAGGCGGCTTTTACGGTGAAGACATTGACGTCCGGGTCGGAGACGCCCACTTTGCGACCTTCCACAGCAACCTGGGACAATCCCATGAGCGCATAAATGAGCAAGTCCTGCAACGCGGCGACTTCGGGCTGCTTACCACAAACACCCTGGATTGTGCATCCCGTACCTTTGGCGGTTTGTTCACATTGATAACAAAACATAACATTCCTCCATATCTACTCTCTTTATAGGTTTGTTTATCTAAAAAAGCACTCTTGAACATAAGTTTAGATAATGGCAGATGAAGATAATAAGATCACACCTTGACGGGCTGTTGCCCAAATCCGATAATCAGACAAAACTGCATGTAACTCCCCCCAAGAGAGGATTGAGTTGTAGTAATTTCAAAAAGTTATACATTGACAAAATATGGGGAGCTCATAAAAAGTGTTAAAAATAGATTTGGGCAACAGCCCGTCAAGATTTGACATCGTTAACTGCAACTAAAGCACATTGGAGCGCAGCGTAAATTTATCCGCCGGCGGGACCCGCTGAAAGCGGGCAACCCGGAACAAACTTTAAAACTTAAGACGTTCCTGAAGTCCCACAAACAAGTCCATCCAGGCAACAACGTCCCGCTATTCCCGCTTAGTTGACAATGGTAATATAGGATGTCCCCTATGATTGCCTATTCATTAAAATCAGGATAAAGCTCTCTTACGCAGTCTGGGCAGATGCCATGGCTGAAGTCAGCCTCGGAATGGTCTCTGATATACGTTTCAATATGCTGCCAGTAGCCCTGATCGTCGCGAATTTTTTTGCAGTTTGCACAGATCGGTAAAATTCCCCTCAGCCTCTTGACTTCGTCCAGGGCCAGTTCAAGTTCTTTGTTCAAACGTCGCAATTCCATCAAATCCGAGTGGCGCGCCATGGCAATGGTAATGGCCCGTTCCAGCTCTTCTGGTTTTGGTGGTTTAGTCAGATAGGCGCCGACACCGGCTTTACCGGCCTTTTGAACAAAATCTTGTGACTTGTAGGCCGTAAGGATCACAACGGGTGTCGGGCAGCAATCCTGGATCTGCCGCGCAGCCTCAAGGCCGCTAAGTTCCGGCATTCTGATGTCCATCAACACGATATCCGGCCGGTGCGAACAGGTTTTAGCAACCGCTTCACGACCGTTCGCCGCTTCCATTATCCTTTCATATCCCCGCATCCTGAGCCCCCGGTTGATTTCTTTTCTCACAAGAGAATTATCTTCTGCAACAAGAATTGTTATCGATTGATCCAACACCATCGTTATCACTCCTTATTCGTTTGAAAAGGCCTTGTTAAAGGTTATCTTGCCAGCGGTTCCGCCTTCGTTTTTAAGAAAGAGCAAGGGGTACACGTTTGCGGGTGAGCAGCGGACCGAGGGAGTTCGAACCTACACATCCTTTACGAAAAATGCCATTGCTTCTCCCCGTCTGCTCCACCCGCCGGGTTAGCCGGCTGATTCGGTTACAGCCTTGCGACGCCAGACTTTTCGTAGTTCAGGCACAACCTGCTCTTGAAATGCCCGGCGAACCGAACTCCCTATCCGGTTACATCATCAACTTGCATCATGACCCTGCCCGCGGAAACCATCATTACGTTCAACTGCACTGCTCCAATTTCATCATCGGAAATTCCTTTTTCCCTGGCCCCGCCAAGGAGTTGTTCCATTCAAGGGTAGCAGCCAAAAGCCATGGCTGCAGCCACCTTGATCAAATGTGACGTTTTTTGGTCAAGAATCCCTTCGGCCTCAACTGATTTGTGGAAATCGGCAAATATCTTTCGCTGATTTTCTGATAACATGGGCTTCTCCTTGCATGAAATTAGCGGTAAGCAAATTTTTTTCCAGTGGTATGACAAACGCTAACGCCCCGCCTGAGTAGCGGCCCGATCTTGGACCGAGTTTTTAAAGACTTTTACGTTAAACCGCGATTTTCCTGCCGTCTCCTCCAGGCGGATGTTATGAAGTGTTTAAAATTAAGTAGAAAGTAATCTATTTCAAGCATTCATTTTAGATACTTCAATGATGCAAAAACTATCCATAAAACAAATAGGATGCAGTAGCTAGCACCCATTACAATGAATAATATTCTTGTCAAACTTTTCGGCCATAATGGCAGCGAATCTATGAAACTGGCAATACTATTCGGATCTGACAGAGGTCCTTTCTTTATTCCTGCATAGAGGAGATAAATTGCCATAGAGAGAAAAACTAGAGATATTACAATCCCTGGCAAGAAATCTACAAAGAAATTATCTGAATTCATTGTTTGGCTGCATCGATTCTTATAATAGAGCCTGTTCAATACTCATATTGGCAATAAATACAACAAGCTATAAGGGGTTAAA
>JACNIG010000286.1 GCA_014383215.1 Candidatus Desulfatibia vada
CTCGAAGAAGACAAAATCATCAAGACCAGAACCGGCATCAAGGATACGCTCGTTTGGAGTAAACTATACAGATTTCAACATGATGGCGTGTTAGGAGCCATCGACAAGATGGAAAAATATAACGGCTGTATCATTGCCGATAGCGTTGGCCTTGGAAAAACGTTCGAAGCCCTGGCGATCATCAAGTACTATGAACTGCGAAATGACCGCGTTCTGGTTCTCTGCCCCAAGAAAATTCGCGAAAATTGGACGCTTTTTACCGTCAACGATAAGCGAAACCTTTTCGCTGCTGATCGATTCAATTTTGATGTGCTTAATCACACCGACCTAACCCGTGAACGAGGGCGTTCCGGCGAGATTAATTTAGAGACTCTCAACTGGGGAAACTACGATCTTGTTGTTATCGATGAGTCCCATAACTTTCGAAACAATCCGCCACGTAAGGATGGAATGACGAGGTACTCCCGATTGATGTGCAACATCATCCAGTCGGGCGTAAAGACCAAGGTCCTCATGCTTTCGGCCACGCCTGTCAACAGCCGCATGAACGACCTAAAAAATCAGGTAGCATTTATCACGGAAGGCATCGACGACGCCCTTTATAATCATGGTATTTCAAGTATTGAACAAACACTTCGACAGGCACAAACACGTTTCAACCGGTGGCTTCAACTTGATGCCGCTGAACGGACGACCGAAGGGTTGCTTGAGACCCTGAATTTCGATTACTTCAAGCTGCTTGACCTGCTCACCATAGCCCGTTCCAGAAAACATATTGAAAAATACTACGATCTTGAGGAGGTCGGTGAGTTTCCCGAGCGGGCCAGACCGATAAACATCAAGTCCGATATCGACACCAAGGGATTGTTCCCAGAACTAAGGGAGATAAACCGGGATATACGCCGTCTCAATCTCAGTTCATACGCCCCGTTGAAATATGTTCTCCCCAACAAACGTGAAGAATACAGCCGCAAATATGACATGGCTGTGTCTGGCGGATCGGTGTTCAAGCAGATCGACCGCGAGGAGAGCCTGATCCACCTGATGCGAGTGAACCTTCTCAAGCGGATGGAGAGTTCGATCAACTCCTTTGCGCTCACGCTGGGAAGGCTCCTCGAAAAGGTCCGTGAAATCATCAGCCGGATCGACTCACATGCCGAATCTGAAATTGAAGAGCTGAGCATCGAGGAGATCGAAATTGAAGATGACAATTTCGCACCATATTTGATCGGCAGCAAGATCAAGGTGCTCCTTCAGGATGTTGACCGCGTGCGGTGGAGACAGGAGCTTGAGGAAGACGAGGTTCTCTTGGTCAAGTTGCTGCGGGAGGCTCGGGAGATTGACGCTTCGCGCGATGAGAAACTCCGCCGCCTTAAGGAACTCATTACCGCCAAATGCGGGAACCCAATCAATACTGGCAACAAGAAGGTTCTTATTTTTACAGCCTTTGCGGACACGGCCAAGTATCTCTACGAGAGCATCGCCGCATTGGCGCAGGACGAACTCGGCGTCTATTCTGCCTTGGTAACCGGCACCGGTGTTAATAAGACCACGATGCCGAAACTTCGCAAGGATATCGCCACCATCATCACCTCGTTTTCTCCGCTTTCAAAAGAACGAGCCAAAATCGACGAGTCCCTTACGAAGGAAATTGACATTCTAATTTCCACCGACTGCCTTTCCGAGGGTCAGAACCTTCAGGATTGTGACTATGTCGTGAACTATGACATTCATTGGAATCCGGTTAGAATTATTCAGCGTTTCGGGCGCATCGACCGTCTTGGCTCGAAAAACCAGGTTATCCAGCTCGTCAATTTCTGGCCCAACATGGAACTGGACGAATACATCAATTTAGTTGCACGGGTCTCCGGGAGGATGGTCCTACTCGATATCTCCGCCACCGGAGAGGAGAATATCATTGAGTTTCCTGACGCCGGAAAAATGAACGACTTGGAGTATCGCCGCCGCCAGCTCGAACAACTCCAGAATGAGGTAGTGGACTTGGAGGACCTCGGAGGCGGCATCTCTATTACGGATATGACACTCAATGACTTTCGAATGGACCTTGCCGAATACTTGAAAGAGCATGCTGACCGTCTTGAGCAGATGCCGCCCGGGGCTTTCGCCGTCACCCACCTGGACAATCTGATTGAAGAGGACGGCTTGGAACCCGGCGTTATTTTCTGTCTCCGTAGCGAGTCGGCAAAGGTGAGCACAGACAGCACCTTCGCTCTTGCGCCCCACTATTTAGTCTGGGTTTCTGAATCCGGTGAGGTACAGATGAACTTCACGCAGGCCAAAAAGATTCTGGACCTGCTCAAGAAGCTGTCTCTCGGCCGGTCCCAGCCTGACGAAGGCGCTGTGGTCCGATTCAATTTCGCCACCCGTGACGCCACAGATATGAGCAAATACCAGGCTTTGCTGGCTAAGGCTGTTGCGGCCATCACCGGCAAGGCCGAAGAAAAAGGTGTTGAAAGCCTTTTCCAGCGAGGCGGCACTGTGCTAAGCAGGGAATCTTTCCAAGGCATAGACGACTTTGAAGTGGTGTCCTATCTCATCATTCTGGGGGAGGAGACCGAAGTATGATTGAGGCTTTGTACGAAAAGATGATGATTCCCGAATCCTGTCGGCTTGGCAAACGTGTTTACAAAAAGCTTTTCCATGAGAACGCCAAACTGAATGAAGCTGACAAGAAGGCGTTGCGCGATGACGTGGATACCATTCTCTGGCAGTACACCTTCAAGCCGACCACGATCCCGATTCAGCCCTACGAGGACGACCAGCGGGAATATCACGAGGTTGCGCTTCTTCAGGTAAATCTAAAACAGACTGGCCGGATGAATCGGTTGGCCGAGATTGTACACCGGCCAATCCCTTACCCGCTTTTTGTTGTTTTTGTTACTGATACGACTTGTTCAATCAGCCTTGCGTACAAGCGATTCTCTCAGGCAGCAAAAGAAGCTATTGTCGCTGAGGGTTTTCAGGCGACGGCCTGGCTGGATTTGTCAAATCCGACCGAAAACCAGGCCGCTTTCCTGGAAAGCCTGGATATATCAACATGGCCCCATTCGCATTTCTTTGCGTTTTACAGAGCTGCCATGGACCGGGTAATCGCTTTGGCGTGCGCCGAGCACAGTGGCCATTATTCATTGGTAATGCCGAATGGTCTCTCGGTTGATGATCGAATGAATAAGCTGAAGCAGGTTGAAAAGCTCCAGCAGGAAAAATCGGAAATCCAGGGCAAACTGAAGAAAGAAAAGAACTTGGGCACGCGGGTCCAACTAAATACTCGAATCAAACAGATCACGGACCGCATTGAGGCGATCAAAAGCGAATTGTAAAAATAAACACGGAAAATTATCCAAAATGACAGTTGAACAATTAGAAAAGATTTTGTCTTCCAAAGAGGGAGAGCATCTCGAATTCAAGGAAGCCAGAAAAAGCTTTCACTTTGAGACTCTTGTCAAATATTGCGCGGCATTGGCCAATGAAGGCGGCGGAAAGATTGTTTTTGGGGTAACAGACAAACGTCCCAGAAGCGTTGTGGGTTCTCAGGCTTTCGAGCAACCGGAACGAACAAGGGCTGGTCTTATCGAACAATTACATTTAAACATTGATTTCAGCGTAGTCAATCACCCTGATGGCCGGGTTCTGATTTTTCATGTTCCCACGCATCCGATCGGGAATCCCGTCAAATATAAAGGAATTTACTGGAAACGACAGGGCGACAACCTGATAGCAATGTCCGAAGACCGGCTGCGTGGTATTTTTGCAGAGGCAGGACATGATTTTTCGACGGATATATGTGCTTCCGCTACCATGGATGATTTGGACACGGTGTCTATTGAAAGCTTTCGCAAACGCTGGATTAACAAGTCAGGGAATCGGGGTTTAACCAATCTTACCCAGGAACAGTTGCTTAATGACGCCGAAGCCCTGGTTGACGGCAGTTTAACCTATGCTGCCCTGATTTTGTTCGGCACCCGGAAGGCCCTTGGGCGACATCTTGCTCAGGCGGAAGTTATTTTTGAGTATCGTGCCTCCGACGCCTCTGGTCCTGCTCAGCAGAGAAAGGAATTTCGGCAGGGTTTTTTCAGCTTCTACGATGAACTATGGAACCTGATCAACTTGCGGAATGATATTCAGCACTTTCAGTCGGGACTGTTTGTTCTGGATATTCCGACTTTTTCCGAGCGTATTGTTCGAGAAGCTGTTTTAAATGCCGTCAGCCACCGCAACTATCAGCTTGGCGGCAGTGTTTTTATCAGACAACATCCCCGCCGATTAGTACTCGAAAGTCCAGGCGGCTTTCCTGTTGGTATTACCGAACAGAATATTCTTGACCGTCAATTGCCGCGTAACCGGCGGATTGCAGATATTTTTGCCAAATGCGGTCTTGTGGAACGCTCCGGGCAGGGGATGAATCTGATGTTTGAATTGAGCATTCAGGAGAGTAAACCAACACCAGATTTTGCGGGGACGGATCAATATCAGGTCGTTCTTAACCTCAACGGAGAAGTACAGGACCCCCGTTTTCTACAGTTTCTCGAAAAGGTGGGGCGGGAGACTTTAAACCTCTTCAGTACATCCGATTTTTTGTTGCTGGATCATATACACAGAGAACGCAGGGTCCCGGATCATCTCCAAAACCGTTTGCAGTCACTTGTGGAAAAAGGCGTTGTGGAGCGTTTCGGCCGTGGCCGTGGGGTCAAATATATCCTCAGTCACCGGTATTACAAAATGGTTGATGAAAAGGGCGCCTACACGCGCAAGAAAGGGCTGGATCGTGAAACAAACAAGGCCTTGCTCCTGAAACACATAAAGGAAAACAGGGGTAGCGGCAGCAGGCTCAAGGAGCTTATGCAGGTGCTCCCCGCTTTATCTAATGATCAGGTGCAAACTCTCATCAAAGAACTTAAAGCCGATGGAAAAATCTATAAAACAGGTACAACAAGGTCAGCTCTTTGGTATCCGGGGAAGAGTGACGCTATTACGTCATTAAAAAAAGTTAACCGTAATAAAGACGCAATGTAATGGGTGTAACATGCTGATAATCAATGATGTATATTGCGTCATTAAAAAAAGTTAAATACAATTCAGACGCAATAATATGGCACAATAAGACACAAGAGAATAGAACCACGAATGGACACCAATGAACACGAATTGTGTAAAAGAAAATATATTAGTGTCTATTCGTGTGTATTAGTGGTTCAAAACTGGAGATAAGCATGAAAAAAATGACGGAACAGGATGGCAAAAGTCTCGATATGGTGAACGAAAATCTGGAGGTGCTCAAAGCCATTTTCCCAGAAGCCTTCACGGAAGACGGCGTGGAATTTGAAGTGCTCCGTCAACTCCTGGGTGATTCGGTTGATGAAGGCGAAGAAAAATACGGCCTCAACTGGCATGGCAAGAAAAAAGCACGCCAGATTGCGTTAATGCCTTCCCTGGGGACATTGCGGCCCTGCCCGGAAGAAAGCGTTGATTGGGATACCACGCAGAACCTGTTTATCGAAGGCGACAACCTGGAAGTCCTGAAGCTCCTGCAAAAAAGTTATGCCAACAAAGTCAAGATGATCTATATTGATCCGCCGTATAACACTGGAAACGAATTTATTTATCCCGACAAATTCCAGGACAATCTGGAGACCTATCTCCGGTACACTGGACAAAAGGACGAAACCGGTTTCAAATTATCTTCCAACACGGAAAGCTCCGGGCGTTTTCACACCAACTGGCTAAATATGATGTATCCGAGGCTTAAATTGGCGCGTTCGTTATTAAGGGAAAATGGCGTCTTCTTTATGTCGATTGGCCAAGCGGAACTTGCTAATGCAGTAGCTATTATAGATCAAATATTTGGTGAAGAAAATCGAATTTCAATCTGCACCAGAATGATGAAATCAGGCGGTCAGAAAGGCAAGTTTTTCTCCCCAAACACAGATTATGTTTTGGTTTATGCAAAGTGGGTAGAAGCATTGTCTGTTTTTCGCGGTGAAATAAGCCAGGAATTGCAAGATAAAGTCTATAATCAAATTGAGACTGACGGAAATCGCAAGGGTGAACGATATCGAAGCATGGGACTATTTCAGCCGACCTTAGATGCGAGGCCAAACCAACGTTACTACATTCAGTGCCCGGATGGAAGCTTCGTAATACTGCCAGGAAATACCTTCCCCACAGTTGTTAAAGATGGGAGCAAGGTTTTACCTGAACACGGTGATGGAGTCTGGCGCTGGACACCAGAGAGGTATTTCGAAGAGCGTAAAAAGGGAAATGTGCTCTTTAAGAAAACAAGCACTTCGCCATTACTTGATGAAAGAAAACAGCAAAGCAAATGGAACATCTATACAAAAATCTGGCTTAAGGAACGATTAGAGGGCGGTTCTCTCCCTCTTGATATTTTTGACAAGTTTGAAAACAGGCATAGCTCGAAAGAAATTGCCGAGTTAGAAATCCCATTTGATTTTACAAAACCAACTCAACTTTTATCATATCTTATGCAAATAATAGGTATTGCAGAAGAGGATATCGTTTTGGACTTTTTTGCGGGATCCTGTTCAACAGCGCATGCTTTGTTCAATTATAGAATTCAAAGCCCCAATTGCATCGCTCGTTTCATTTGTGTCCAGTTGCCTGAAAAGATTGAGGCTGATACAGAAGCTGCCAGAGCAGGCTTCAAAACTATTGCTGAAATCGGCAAGGAACGCATCCGTCGCGCCGCCACTAAAATCAAGAAAGAAAATCCAGAATATGAAGGCGACCTTGGCTTTAAGGTCTTCAAACTGGACAGCAGCAATATTCGCGCCTGGAACCCGGATCGAAACGATCTGGAACAAACCCTTATAGATCACGTGGAACACTTGGTCGAAGGCCGGAGTGAAGAAGATGTCCTATATGAATTGTTGTTGAAACGAGGCGTTGACCTGACCGTTCCCATTGATGAAAAAACCATAACGGGTAAAACCGTTTACAGCATCGGTTATGGCGTGCTGTTTGCTTGTCTTGATACCGCGATAAGCCGCGAGGAAGTAGAAGACCTATCACATGGAATTATCGACTGGTACAAGGAACTGGAACCCGCGAGCGACACACAGGTGGTGTTTCGCGACAGCGCCTTTGCCAACGACATTGCCAAGACCAACATGACCGCGATTTTAGAGCAAAACGGAATTAAGCATGTTCGGAGCCTTTAGATCATGAACCACGAATAGACTCGAATAAACACGAAGAGAAAAAGATTAAAAATATTAGTATTCATTAGTGGTTCAAAAAGGAATATTTATGAAGTTACACTTTGAAGACGATCTCGATTATCAGAAGGTGGCCATTGAAGCCGCGGTCGACCTGTTTTGCGGCCAGGATATCAACCGCACGGAATTTACCGTATCAAAGCTGGTGGATCCCACCGGTCAATTAAAGTTAGCAGGCATGGAAGAGTCCACTCTGGGCATCGGCAACCGATTACAACTCCTGGATGACGAACTCCTGGAAAACCTTAAGAGTATCCAGCTAAGAAACGGCTTGCGCCCTTCAGACTCAATTGCCAGCGGTGACTTTACCGTTGAGATGGAAACCGGTACTGGTAAGACCTATGTGTATTTGCGTACGATCTTTGAGTTGAATAAACGCTATGGGTTTACCAAGTTCATGATCGTCGTGCCTTCTGTCGCCATTAAGGAAGGGACTTATAAAACCCTGCAAATCACACGTGACCACTTTGAAAATTTATACCCAAACGCCAAGGGCTATGAATATTTTCTTTATGACGGGTCCAAACCCGAGCGTGTACGCCAGTATGCTACCAACCCGAATATCCAGATTATGGTGGTTACGGTCGGCGCGATTAACAAAAAAGACGTCAACAATCTATATAAGGAAAGTGAAAAGACCGGCGGAGAAAAACCTATTGATCTGGTGAGGGCAACACACCCCATCATTATTGTCGATGAGCCACAAAGTGTCGATGGCGGCCTGAAAGGCCAGGGGAAAAAAGCACTTGATGCCATGAACCCTCTTTGCACTTTACGCTACTCCGCCACCCATGCGGACAAACACCACATGCTCCACCGACTGGACGCTGTTGACGCTTATGAGCGCGAGCTGGTGAAACAGATTGAAGTGGCTTCACTGGAAATTGAAGGCGGCCACAACAAAGCCTATGTCAAACTCCTTTCAACCCACAATCAACGTGGTTCCATTACCGCAAAGGTCGAAGTCGATATTGCCAGAGGTGGGAACATTCGCCGCGAGGTGATGACCGTTGAGGATGGCGATGATCTGGAACAGGAAACAGGCCGCGCGATTTACGAGAATTGCCGTATCGGAACCATCACCTGCGGCCAGAACAATCAATCCATGGAAATCAGTGTACCGGGCGGCGAATTCACCTTGCACCCCGGCGACGAAGTTGGCGGTGTCAACCCTGATGACCTGAAGCGTTTGATGATCCGGCGCACGATCAAGGAACATCTGGATAAGGAAATGCGCTTTGCGGCGCAGAATCGTGACGTCAAAGTCCTCAGCCTGTTTTTTATCGATAGCGTTAAATATTATCGCCAATATAATAAGGATGGAAATGAAGTAAAGGGCAAATACGCCCTGATGTTTGAGAAGGAATACCGCAAGCTCGCGAAAAAACCTGAGTACCAGACACTTTTCGAGAAAATTGACCTGGATATTGATGCCGTCGAGGTTCATAACGGCTATTTCTCAATCGACAAAAAAGGTGGCTGGACAGAAACCGCTGAAAATAATCAGAGCAACCGTGATAATGCGGAACGCGCCTATAACTTAATCATGAAGGAAAAGGAAAAGCTGCTCAGCTTTGAATCGAAGCTGAAATTTATCTTTTCCCACTCCGCCCTACGCGAGGGCTGGGATAACCCGAACGTGTTTCAAATATGCGCACTACGAGACATGGGTACGGAGCGTGAACGTCGACAAACTATCGGCCGAGGTTTGAGGCTTTGCGTCAACCAGAAAGGACAGCGTCTGCGTGGCTTTGATATTAATACACTAACGGTTATTGCGACTGAGAGTTATGAGCAGTTTGCCGCGAACCTGCAAAAAGAAATCGAGATAGACACCGGTATTCGTTTCGGTATTGTCGAGAAGCACCAGTTCGCAACCCTGGTAACCACTGACGAAAGCGGTGTTGTTCGACCTTTAGGTGTCGAGAAGTCTGAGCAACTTTGGAATTTCTTAAAGGAAAATGAGTTCCTTGACAGCAAGGGAAAGGTTCAAGACAGCCTGCGCACGGCACTGAAAGAAAACACGCTGATGCTGCCGTACGAATATGCAGATCAAGCCCAGGCAATTAAAGACATACTTCGTAAACTCGCTGGCAAATTGGACATTAAAAATGCAGATGAGCGCGTCACCGTACGCACTCGGGAAGCCGTTCTTGAAAGTGATGACTTTAAGGCTTTGTGGGGCCGCATAAAACATAAGACCACATACCGGGTGGACTTTGATAATGAAAAACTCATCGAGGACAGCGCAAGAGCCATTCTCGACTGCCCGCCCATCACCAAGACACGGGCTCAATTCAGGAAAGCGGATATTGCTATCGGTAAAGGCGGTTTAATGGTTAGGGAAACGGCTGCATCCGGTTACACGACCATCAATGAAACGGATATTGAGCTTCCAGACTTGCTTACGGATTTGCAAGACAAAACACATTTAACCCGCAGAAGTCTTGTTGAGATCCTCACACAAAGTCGGCGGCTGAATGACTTTAAACGCAACCCGCAGCAGTTCATTGACCTGGCTACAGAGGCGATCAATAGAACCAAGCGGCTCGCCTTGGTGGACGGAATTCGCTACCAACGCATCGGAGATGAGCATTATTACGCACAAGAACTTTTTGAGAAGGAAGAGTTGACGGGTTACCTGAAAAACACCTTGGAAACACAGAAATCGGTATACCAACATGTTGTTTATGACTCTGCAGGTATCGAACGAAAATTTGCAGAGGATCTTGAGGCCAATGAAGCCGTAAAAGTCTACGCTAAACTTCCCGGATGGTTCAAAGTGCCAACGCCACTTGGGACATATAACCCAGATTGGGCTGTTCTGGTCGAAAATGATGGACAGGAAAAGCTCTATTTTGTTGTTGAAACAAAAGGCAGCAACTGGTGGGATGACCTTCGGCACAAGGAAGGGGCTAAGATAGAATGTGGCGAAAAGCACTTTAAGGTTCTGGCCGTCGGAGAAAGCCCTGCAAAATATATCAAGGCTACCAATGTGAATGACATGATGCGCTATGGCTGAAAATGTTGAGGTAGGAAGGTTGCGACTTTTAAGTATTCCGGGAAGTTGAGAGATAGGATTAATAGGAATTGAATTGGCCACAGCAATGAATAAAACATACAATTCAAAACAAACAGGGAGGGAAACCGATGACAAAAGCTGAATTAATTGAACAAATGGCAAAAGATGCAGGAATTTCAAAAGCTGCAGCTGGAACGACACTGGACTCTTTTATGTCCAATGTCACAAAGGCGCTCAAGAAAAAAGACGGCAAGGTGACTCTGGTTGGATTTGGTACATTTGCAAAGGTGCGTAGGAAAGCTCGTAAAGGGCGCAATCCTCAAACAGGAGAACCTTTGAAAATTAAAGCAAGGAATGCGGTAAAATTTAAGGCCGGGAAGAAACTCAAAGACGCTGTTTAAATGATGAATTTTGGGGCGGTTTGTTTGCCATTTTTACGCCACATGGATCGCCCTTTCTTTGATTCCCTTTATTAGTTGTCGGAAAAATTCAGCAGCAAGCGGTGATATGATGCTTTGTTCAAGTGCTCTTGTTTATATATCCTCTCAAAGGGGGGAATTATTATGACTTTACGTGTATTCGTACCTTATCCATCGTATCCTGAACAGATTGGCTATACCATCGAAGAAGCTGTCAAAATACTTCGCAAATCTCCTCATAATCTTAAAATTGCATCATGGAAACAGATTGACATCCCAGGACGATTTATTATTGAAGGCGTGCTTGATAAAATTGACAAATCTGAAATTGTTGTTGCTGATATAACAAACCTCAATTTCAATGTGACCTTTGAGATTGGTTATGCTATTGGTCGTTTGAAGAGAACTTTTCTTATTATCAATAAAGCCTTAAATCCACAAAAGAAGGAAATATCGCAACTTGGTATCTATGACACGCTAGGGTACCAAGGGTATGAAAATTTTGCGGAACTTGTGGAACATATCTCTAAAGTAATTGACATCAGCCCGCTTGCATTCCCTGTCTTTCCCCTCAACAAAAGTGCCCCTATCTATATTCTCAATACTTTACATAAAACAGATGCTTCGATTCGAATCATATCGAAAGTAAAGAAAGCTCGAATTAATTTCAGAAGTTTTGACCCTAACGAACAGCCCCGATTATCCATGCTTGAGGCTTATCGCAATGTAAAGCAATCAGTCGCTGTTATTATAAACCTCCTTTCAAGCAGAGCTACTGACCACTATTCCAACAATCTTCGTGGTGCATTTCTTGCGGGACTATCTTATGCATTAGATATAGAAACACTTATCCTGCAAGAAGGTGATGAACCAGTGCCTATTGATTATCGAGACTTTGTTTCCGTCTATAAACATCCACATGATGTCGATGCATATATTAATGAACTCGCGCCTAATGTAATGGATCGTCTTCAGTATTCTGAAACCCAAAAAGACCCAGTATTGAAGGGATTCTTACCAAACCTTGAACTTGGGGCACCGGCAGCTGAAAACGAAATGTCTAATCTTGGAAACTATTATGTTGCTACAGATGAGTTCCAACGTGCTCTTGAAGGATCGGTTCGTCTTGCGGTTGGCAGGAAAGGATCGGGCAAAACTGCTTTATTTTTCCAAGTGAGAGATCAAATTCGTTCCAATCGAAAAAACATTGTACTTGACCTCAAACCTGAAGGCCACCAGCTTAAGCGCTTCAGAGATATACTTCTGCGTCTTGGAAGTTCAGTACAAGAACATGTTGCAGCGGCTTTCTGGGAATATGTTTTGTTATTAGAGATTTGTCACAAGATTCTTCAAAAAGACCGATCACTACACACCCGTGACCATAATCTCTTCGAACCATATAGACGGTTGGCTAATCTTTATAAAAATGACGATCTAATTGAGGAGGCTGATTTTTCAGAGCGTATATTAGGTCTTGTAATTCGAATTATTACAGAATTTGATGAACGCTATGGTTCAGACAAGGATCAATATTTAACTGTAGGTCAAGTAAACGAAATCATCTATAAGCACGATATCCCCAAATTGCGTGAGGAATTAGTAGAATATCTTCGTTGGAAGGATTCAATATGGGTATTGTTCGATAACATCGATAAAGGTTGGCCTACCAGGGGAGTTGGCCAAATTGACACGATCATTTTGCGAGCTCTTCTTGATGCAACTCGAAAAATTGAACAATACTTTAGAAAAAATGAAATTGAATTGTTTACTATAATATTCGTAAGAAATGATGTGTATGAGCTATTGGTTGATGAAACACCGGATCGTGGTAAAGAATCAAAGGTTTCACTTGATTGGACAGACTCTGATCGACTACGTGAACTACTTCGTCTTCGTTTAGTATATAATGGTTTAAGCCCTTCGACTGGCTTTCAAACGGCTTGGAACGGAATTTGCGCATCTCATATTGGTGGTGAAGACTCGTCTGAATATCTTATTGAAAGATCATTGATGAGACCCAGAAATTTTTTAACGCTCGTAAATCATTGCAAAAGTAATGCGGTTAACTTTGGTAATTCAAAAATAACTGTCAAGGATATTCAGCAAGCCTGTTCCATCTACTCTGCGGATATAGGAAATGAAATCGGATTGGAGATTAGAGACGTATTTCCAGAGGCGGAGGATATTTTATATTATTTTATTGGAAAGCCTTCGGTATTAACGATCAAACAAATACGCGAGTGCCTATCAGAGTCGCCTGTTTCACCAGATGTCCATGATCGGCTCATTGAGATTTTCCTTTGGTTTGGATTTTTGGGTGTTAGACAGCAAACGGAAGCCGATATTAAAGACACATATATATTTACTTCTGTTCGACAGTTGTAGGTTCATTTAGGGGTTAATTCAAGGCCATTTCGACA